>JBKGZI010000006.1:0-44133 GCA_046545675.1 Persicimonas sp. | reverse complement strand
CACATTCTGCTCAACTACCAGTGGGACTCAAAAGCCCTCTTGAGCCTGATTCTGGTGGGACTCCCCGAGCTCGAAGACCGGCTCAAGCTCAGGAGAAACCGCGCGCTGTACTCCCGGATCTACGTGCGCGAGCACATCGAGCCGCTCACGCCGGCCGACACCCACGCCTACATCGACACGCGTCTGGAAGTCGCCGGCTCCTCTCGTCCACTCTTTGCCCGCGACGCCGTCGCCATGCTCCACGAGGCGACCCTCGGCACCATGCGCGACATCGACCGACTGGCGAGCCTGTGCCTCGACGAGGCCGTGCGGCAAAACCGAGGGCTCATCGAGCGCGACATCCTGCAGCGGGTGCTCGAGCGGGGCAAAAACCACCAAGAGGTGCTGCCATGAAGATCCCGGTGCCGCTGGACTTTTCGCCCGCTCAGGCTCGCGTGGCCATCGATCTTCTGGAGATCCTTATCGATGTCCTCATCGATTTCCACGGCGCACTGACTCGGGCCTACCATCCGTCGTCGCTTCCCAACGACACTCCCTAAAAACCACAAAGGGCGCAGCATCTCGCTGCGCCCATCAAATCGTCTGCTCATCCGCTTCCAATCTGGCCGGTGCCCCTCGGCTATCTGCTCGCCCGCCGCTCATCCGCGGCGATGCCCATCAAATCGCTGCTCGCTCGGCCTTCACATCAGCGGTGCCCATCAGATAGCCTGCTTGCATCTCCATCAGATAGCCTGCTCGTTAACACGAGTTCGTGTGTTATGAAGCGAATCTTTTTGGCGTTCATTGTTCGTGATCGCATAGCTGTGAATGCCGACTGAATATATTCCAGCGTGGTCTCTGATGTGAGCTGAACGGGGGCGGACGCTTTTCACTGTAAGGAAGCCAAGACTTGCTCCAATTGCCGAGAAAAAGGATTTACCCTATGAATCGAAACCAACTCGCCGGTGAAATCGCCCAGGCAGCTTTTCTGAGAGGCGAGTTCGAACTCCGCTCGGGCCAGACGTCCAGCGTCTATCTCGACAAGTACAAGTTTCTGGCTCGCCCGAACCTGCTCGAGGCCCTCGTGGAGGAGGCAGCCAAGCTGGTGCCGGCCGAGACCGAGGTCGTGGCGGGTATCGAGCTGGGTGGCGTCGTCTTGGCGACGGCGTTATCACTTCATCTCGGCACCCCGGCGGCCTTTGTGCGCACGGAGCGAAAGGGGTACGGGACCGCCAACATTGTCGAGGGGGCAGAGATCGCCTCCCGGCGCGTATGTCTTATCGAGGACATCGTCACCACCGGCGGGCAGGTGGCGAAGAGCGCACGGGTATTGAGAGAAGAGGGCGCCATCGTCGAAGACGTCATCTGCGCCGTCGATCGCAGCGAAGGTGAGCATCCGAAGCTCGATGCCGAGGGGCTTGTTTTGCGGGCGATGTTCGAGTTGGCGGAGCTTCCGGAGCCGGAGTGAGGAACACTCCACAGGTGTCACCCCAAATGGGGTCGGGCGCTCATGAACATGGTCGCAGCAGGCCTTGCAGCATCGTGGCGCCAACTATTAGGAGCGCCCTGAACAGCGGGCGCGGCCATTTTGGGGGCGCTTCGATGCAGCGTTTGGGCATCCAGCGACAGCATGTTGTACCGCCTCCGGAAACCCAGGCGCCGCAACGAAGGCAGCCCCAGAATGGTCGCGCGTAGTTCGCGCCCCCAATAGCAGGCGCTTCTATTCGGCAGGGCGTCATTCTTTGCCGGCACACACGCCCAAGCTACTCTGAACGATCGGGTAAGAGTCGACCCACACCACCCTGGGCCGCGGCCCGTTTCGAGGGTTGTTGCCATTCATGGCCCCGGGAACACGCAAGGAGAGGCCAGAGGCCTCACGGCGGGCTAGAAGCCGCGCGGCCCAGAGTCGGTATGTGGCGGAGCTGGATAGAGTGGACAAGTCGGGCGCCCCTCACAACAACCACACCTGCCGCGCAGCCAGCCGCTCGAAGTTGATGCCGATGGCCTCGAGGATATTCTCGGCGGCGGGCTGGAGCTGCCGGTCGACGTAGTGCTCGTAGTCGAGCGGGGCGTCGACCATGCCCTGGGGTTGGGGGCCGGCGCGGGTGATGAAGTAGGAGATGCGGCGAGGGTTGCCGCCTTTGATCTGGGCGGCGGCCACGTGGGGCGGTGTGTTGGTATATTCGTCCGGGTGGCGGCGCAGCCGTTTTGTGTAGACGAGGCCGTCGTCGCGGCGGCCCTCGCGCACGTCTCGCACCTGCTCCTTCACCCACTCGGCGATGCCGTCGAGTTCGTCGGCGAAGACCCGACGCAGCAGCTCGAGTTGGAACTCACGGGCCAGTGGCGTCCAGTCGGTGCGCGCCGCCTCCAGGCCTTTGACGACGACCTCGGGCTGGCCGTCTTCGCCGACCACCCATCCGGCGTAGCGCTTCTTGCTGCCCTTCGAGGAGTGGCGCAGCGTGGGAAGATAAAAGCGCACGTAGAGTGTCTCGAACTCCATCTCGAGGTGGCTCTCGACGCCGTGCTCGCGCTCGCACCAGCCGCGCCAATGGTCGTTGACGGCGGCGGCGAGTTGGCGGCTGATGGTACGTGCTCGCTCGACGCCGTGCTCGTCGCCGATACGCACGAAGACCGAGTCGGTGTCACCGTAGATGACCTCGTAGCCGGCCTCTTCGATGAACTCTCGTGAGCCCTGGAGGATCTGATGGCCGCGCATGGTGATCGAGCTGGCCAGGCGCGGGTCGAAGAATCTGCATCCGGTGGTGCCGAGTACTCCGTAAAAGGAGTTCATCAGGACTTTGATCGCCGTCGAGCGGGCCCTGTCGCCGCGTGCTTTGGCCTCGTCTCGGGCGGCCCACAACTCCTCGATGAGCGAAGGTAAGATGTGGTCTTTTTTATGGAATATGGCCTCTCGAAAGCCGCGTACCAATAAGTCCGCAGGGAGTTCGTCTTCCTCGAGCAGCCGCTCGGCGGTCACCAATGCGTAGGGGTCGACCTTGAAGGTGCGAATGATGCTCGGATACAGGCTCTTGAAGTCGAGCACGACCACATTGCGAAAAAGCCCCGGCTTGGAGTCCATGACGAAGCCGCCCGGGCTGTTGGCGCCGTCGGCGTCGTTGTCGATGGTCGGGGCGACCCGGCCGCGTCGGTGCAGTCTGGGCAGGTACAGGTGGTCGAAGGCGGCGACCGAGCCGCCGAGGCGGTCCAGCGCCAGGCCGGTCAACTGCTGGCGCTCGAGCACGAAGCCGAGCAGATCCTGCTTGGCGAAGATGCGCTGTACGAGCACGCAGTCTTTGAGGTTGTAGATGGCGAGCTGGTCGGGCTCGTCGCGATACAGCCGCATGATCTCGGCGGCCTTGTCGTCGACCTTGTCGAGCGTTTTTCCTTCCCCGAGCAGGTTCTGGGCGGTGTACTCGAGCGAGTAGCGCTCGGCGTAGTAGCCCGATGCCTGCAGAGTAGGGCGGCCGTCGAGCACGACGCGACCGTCGACGTCGGCGATCATGCCGCCGCGCCGGGCGGTTTTGCGCACTCGCGTGCGACCGCGGCCGCGGCCAAACTTCAGGCGCATGCCGTGATTGCGAGCCCGCTCGATGAGCACGCGCAGGTCGAAGCCGATGACGTTCCAGCCGGTGAGCACGTCCGGATCCATCTCGAGCAGCCACGATTGGAACGCGGCGATGACGGCGGCCTCGCCGTCGCAGGAGGTGAAGTGCTCACTTTGGACATCCGGGCGGTCGACGAATACCTCCGACTGGTCGCCGCAAACGCCGGCGATGGACAGCACGCGGCCGTGCAGGCCCTCGGTCTCGATGTCGAAGCTCAGCAGGCGAAGGTCGTGGGGCTCGCCGCCGGCCGACAGGCTCGGGTTGCGCCACTCCAACACGCCCTGTTTCCGAACCGGTTCGCCGTCGATCTCCATCGTGCCGGTGATGAATCGCTCCATCAGGAATCGATCCGACGGCCAGACGTCGGCCTCCATGGCCAGATAGTCCTCCTCACGAAGAAGCCGGTCGCGCTCGTCCATCAGCGCGCGCTGGCTGCTGAAATACACGGCGTCGACCGGCTGGCCGGCCAACGAATCGAGCTCGACGGCGCGGCGAGTCCCGGATTTTGTGTTCACGCCTCGATCGACAAAAAACACCGCCGGCTCGCGATCGATGACGATGCGTCCGGCGCCCTCCTCGAGACGCACCCAATACTCCAGGCAGAGCCGCCCGCGACTCTCGTACCAGCGTTTTGTAAGAAGTGTACCTAGCACGCAGCCATACTAACGCAGGGACTTAGAAAAACGTATGGAAGTTGGTTAAACTGCTCGTCTTCCCTGGCTTAAATTTGACCTGATGGGGTGGAATGCTCACACTCTTGGAAGAAGGTTCCGTCAATGAGTTACATCGATGACAACCGAAGTCTCCCCAGTTAGTGACGCAGAGTCGGTGCCGAAGGCTCGCAACGGTCGCTTCGGCACGCTCAGCGGCGTGTTCATGCCCACGTTGTTGACGATCCTCGGCGTGATCATGTTCTTGCGCGCCGGCTGGGTGGTCGGCAATACCGGCTTACTCGGCGGGATGTTGATCATCGTCATCGCCTTTGCCATCACCGCGGCGACGGGCCTGTCGCTGTCTTCGGTGACCACCAATATTCGCATCGGCGCCGGTGGGGCCTACTCGGTCATCTCCCAGTCGCTGGGCATCGAGGTCGGCGGCGCGGTCGGAGTGCCGCTATATCTGTCGCAGGTGTTGGCGACGACGATGTATATCTTCGGTTTTCGGGAGGGTTGGCTTTGGATCTTCCCGGAGCATCCCAGCCTGGCGGTCGACGCCGTGCTCTTCTTGGTGCTCTTTGGGATCGCCTACAAGAGCGCCGGCTTGGCCTTCAAGATCCAATATTTCATTGCCGCGATTATCGCCGGCTCCCTTGTGTCGGTGGGCCTGGCAGCGGCGACCGGCTCGATGCAATACGAGCCGCAGTTGTGGATGGCCGAGGAGGCGGGTACCGCGCTGCTCGAGACCGACTTCTGGGTGGTGTTTGCGGTCTTCTTTCCGGCGGCGACCGGGATCATGGCCGGGGCGAATATGTCCGGCGAGCTCAAAGACCCCCGAAAGAGCATCCCCATCGGCACGATGTCGGCCATCGGGGTCAGCTTTGTGATCTATGTGGCGCTGGCCTATTGGCTGGCTCGCTCGGCGACTCCGGCCGAGCTGCAGGAAAACTACACGATTATGATCGACCGGGCGTTCTGGGGGCCGGCGGTGCTCGGTGGGCTCCTGGCGGCGACGTTCTCCTCGGCGCTGGCCTCGCTGGTGGGCGCGCCGCGCATCCTGCAGGCCCTGGCCGCCCACGGGTTGATCCCAGACGGCGACTACCTGTCTGAGACCACCGATGACTACGAGCCTCGCAACGCCATGTTGATCACCGGCGGGCTGGTCCTGCTCGGCCTGCTTCTGCGCGACCTCAATATCGTGGCACCGTTTATTACGATGTTCTTCTTGATCACCTACGCGATGATCAACGCGGTGGTGCTCATCGAGGGGAGTCTCGGACTGGTCAGCTTTCGGCCCCAGCTAAAGGTCCCCAGAATTGTTCCGCTTGTCGGCGTTTTGGGGTGTCTATTCGCGATGTTTATCATCAACGCCACGGTCAGCCTGGTCGCGCTCGCGTTGGTCATCGGGTTCTATACGCTGCTCATTCGCCAGCATCTCAAATCCCCGTTTGCCGACGTGCGAAGTGGCCTGTTTGTGGCAATGGCGCAGTGGGCGGCTCAAAAAACCTCCGATCTGCCTGTAGCACAGGAGCGCGCCTGGAAGCCCAACTTGCTCGTGCCGGTGAGCGACTCGCTCGAGCTTCGCGGCACCCAGCGATTCATCCAGGACCTGGTGTGGCCCAGCGGCTACGTCGAGTTGATGGGCATGACCGCCTATGAGCCCGAGGATATGCTCGAGCCGACCCTTCGCGAGGTCGCCCTCGACTTCCAGCAGGCCGGAATTCACACCCGCTGGACCATCCTCGACACCGACAACGTCACCGAGGGCTTCGTGCTGGGGATGGAGGCGCTGCAGGGCAGCTTCTTTCGGCCCAATATCGTCTACTCGGTCTTGCCCGAGACCCCCGACGAGGAGAAGCGCCTGGAGTATTTCGCCAAGAAGGCCCAGGACAACGAGCTGGGTATGATCGTCTTCGGCCAGCACATCAAAGCGCGAATGGGCTCGCGCAAAACGATCAACCTGTGGGTTCACGACCGCAGCCCCGACATGGAGTTGGTGCTCAGGCGAAGCCACCTCAACCTGGCCATCCTCATCGCCTATATGGTCACCCGTAACTGGGACGGCCGGCTCAACCTGGTCAGTTGTATCGAGCCCGACCGCGACCCCGACCAGGTCCGCGAGGAGATCGACCGGCTGGTTAACCTCGCTCGGCTGCCCGAGCCCAAGATCCACCTGCTCGAGGAGAGCTTTGAGGATGGGTTGGCCAAGGCACCCCGCGCCGACCTGAATATTCTGGGGCTGAGCGACCCGCCCGACTTCGAGTTGATGCGCCGGGCCGTCACGAAGACGCGCAGCAGTTGCGTCTTCGTGGCCGACTCCGGCCAGGAGAGCGCGCTGGCCTGACCTCACCGCGCAGATCGCTCAGCTCGGAGACGATGCCAGTGAGCGGATCCGCTCGGCGACGGTGGGATCATTGGAGTCGCGCGGCATTACGCACCAGTCGACCAAAAGGCGCCCGATGGGGATATGGCGGTAGCTTCCACGCTGCTGGACGCGGAGCATCGGCGGCGGCGAGATGCCCGTCTCATCGGGCGTCGACAATGCCCACTGGACGGTGAGGCCGTGCTCGGCTTGGAGCACGACACCGACAAAGTCGCAGAATGCCTGAAACAGCACCGGCGGCATCCACCGACATACACCCGGCGTCTCCTGGACCAGCAAAAGCTCCAGGGACTGCAGGCCCCTTTGGTCGGGGGTGATCTCGACGTTGAAGTGCTGGCGCAGAAAGGTCGCCATCAACTTCGACGGCCCCCCGGGGCTCTCACCGAAGACCTCCCCGTCGAGTTTGTCGGTCATGCGGCCCTCGATCTCGGCCAGCTTGTTCCAGATCGGCATATCCGGCCGCTCGATGCCGGCCTTGAAGACCGACTCTGGCGACGAAGCAATTGCTACACCCGCATCGCGCGCCTCTTTTTTCCACGTGCTCATCCGCTCGACGTACTCGTCGGGTACGAAGGAGGTCGGCTCGAAGCCGAATTCGGTGATCACATCACGGCTGCTGTCGGCGAGTTCGTCGAAGACGAGCACCTGGACCGCTTTGAAGTAGCGCTCGGCCAGGGCGATGCTGGGCTTCTGGCTGAGTTCGGCCAAGAAGGTCGCGCGCAGCATCTGCTCGAGTTGGCCGCGCAACCCGGCGGGGCCGGGGTCGAACCAGCAGGCCATCGCCCACTCGCGGTGGTGTTCGAGCTCGACTTCGAGGATGCGCGGGTGGATGGCTTGGGTCATATCGCTTTTGCTCTTCGGAGTCGCGGAGTTACTCACAGCGTCTTTGGTTAACATAGGGACGTCGAGGCGACCACGCAGGTTCGTATCAGCTCAGCGTCTCAGCGGCCTCTCGAACGCATGTCTTTGCGCCTTGCCTCTGCCCGGCCGCGCGGCTAAAGTCGCGGTCATTCTGAGGTGTCCTACGACTGAGAAATGCGTTTCTCAATAAGACTTCGAGCCCCACAAAAGGAGGGGAAATGCACCGCGCGCTGCTCATGGGCCTGACCGTCTTTTTGACTCTGTCCGGCTGTGCACAACCAGAAAAGTTCACCGTCGACAACCCCTTCCCGAGCCAAGACGAATTCCGGCAGTTGAGCGCCGAGTCGGTCAGCCCCGAGCAGGTCGAGCCGCCCGAGGGGGAGGTTGTCCAGACGTGGGAGCTCGTCGGGCCGTTTCCACAGCACCTGGGCCATCGACCCCATGAGGCGACCGGGGCCGATGAAATAGCGTATTACGAGGCGCTTCCCTCCGATGGGCGGCTGGTGACCTCCGAGGCGATGCACTGTGCGGCCCGAGAGGTCGGGCACTTCCTCCTCGAGCACGACAAGCTGCCCTACGAGAGCCTCAATAGCTTCATTAAGGCGCGCTGCGGGATCACGACGACCTCGAGTGCAGTGCGCTACGGTACGACCAACGGCGCCGCAGATGACCAGAGCTTCGAAGCGATGTCTGCCGACATGGCCGAGCACGCCGGCGAGGTTCTGGATGCCACCGAGATGCCCGTCGACGCCGGGTTCTGGTTGGGACGAAAGGGCGATAAGGTCGCTTATGTCAGCCTAGCCGGCAAGAGAGCCGTCGCGATGCGCGATACGCCCATCGTGCCCGACGAGGGCGGCGAGGTGGTGCTCGAGGGCGAGGTGCTCGATCCCGAGGTCGACTCGATCTCCGGGGCGATCAACCGCGGCGACTTCGGCGTCGAGATGTGCCAGACCGATCCGCGCGTCGAATTGCCCCAGTTTCGGGTCGTCTGCGAAGCTCTCGCTAGCGACGAATTCGCCTATTTCCAACTCCAGACCGGCACCGCCAACAATATTCTCTACGACCGCGTACTCCAGCAATTGGTCTGGCCGGGCGCCGCGCCCTCCAACGTCTACCGATCCCCGGCGACTCGTCGGGCACTTGCGGCGGCCGCCGCCGAGCGAGCCGCCGCCGAGCGGGCTGCGCTCGCCGACGCGACGGATGATGACGCTGAGAAGGCTGAGGCCGACGCTGACGAATCGGCCGACGCAATGGACGCTGACGAATCGGCCGACGCAATGGAAGCCGACGCAATGGAAGCCGACGCCGGGCCGACCGACGAGCCCGTCGACCTCACTCCGCAGCCGCTAGCAACGGCGGATGAGGACGTTGCCGGCCAGACCTACCCCGAGCACTTTATCTCGCTTCTCAACAAGGTCCGCCAACAGGCGGGCATGGGGCCATTGCAGCATGCCCGGCGTCAGTCGGCGTCTATCCAGACGATCTCGGAGCAGTTGGAGGTGGCGTGGAACGAGCGCAATATCGAGGCTTCCAACAAATTGGTGATGGGCATTTTGGCCGGATGGGACGTCGACGGCTCAGTCGTCGACGGTGAAATGAGCAGCGATTGGGTGCTAAGCGAAGATCCCGCCCAGTTGCTCGAGGCGATGCTCGAATCACCCGGCGGGCGCTACACGCTGATGGATCCCGATGCGGGCTCACTCGCGCTTGGTGTATTGTCGCGCGAGGGCGCCACCAAAGGGGTCGTCGCCAGTTATCAATTCATCGACGACGACCACCCCAATCGCCGCGCTGGGCGTGTGCTGGACGCGCTCAACGAGCAGCGAGATGCCTACGGCTCCAACGCTGCGCGGGAGACGCCCAAGCTCCGGTCTCTGACACGCAAGCTCTCCGACAAAATCGAGGCCGGCGAGCTGGACGTGCTGGAGGCGCGTGACAAGCTGCTAGACGCCGCCGTCCGCATCCACAATAAGCAGGTCTATTCCTATACGATGATCACCCACAGCCTCGACGACCTCGAAATCCACCGCGACTTGCTAACCTCCAAGGCGCTGCCGATCAGCGTGGTGGTCGCCCCCTACCAGCATGAGGGCTATCCCTGGACGATGTACGCGCTCATCTTCGTCTATCCCCAGCAACCCAAGGCCAATATCGCTCGGCTGGACCGGTAGGTCAGCGGATAAAGCGGTCCCATGCGCCGTAACTTTCACGCTTGGGCCCCCGTGGCATCGACAGGCCCATTACGGCGACACCCGCGACGGTGGCGAGGATGCTCGCGAACACGCCGATGCCGCTGAATAGCCACGGGCCGACGGCGACGATCAGCCCCAGCAGCATGTTGAGATAGCGCCCGCGTCTGAGCGGCTCGCCCATGGTGATGACGCTGGTGGTCACGATCAGCGCGCCGCCCAGGTGGTGGATGTCGGCGGGCGTGGACTCGCCGAACCCGAGGGCTGACGGCGCAAACATCAGCCAGAGGCCGATGGCGGTGCAGCCCGCCAGCCACCACGACAAGCTCATCCCCCACAGCGAGGCTTTGGTGACCTTCACGGGGTGGTCGTGAAACTCCATGACCTCGGGGCTGCGCTCGTCGTGCTCGGCCTCCTCGCCACTGCCACCTTTCCAGAAGACCCGCCAGAACGGCTCGCCGGCCTCGACCCGACGCTTGGTATGCTGGGCCATGGCGATGACCTCGTCGACCGACAACGGAATCATCGGCAGCATGATCGCCGCCGCAAGCAGGCATAGCGTGCACCAGGCGCCGACGACCACCGGCTGGGAGATGACCAAGAAGATGTGGACCAGCCCCAGCGGGATGACCAGGATGCCGAAGAAGGTGACCATCCAGGGCATCGTGCGCCATCGCGACGCCGCGCCCATCCAGCCCATCAAAAACTCGAAGGTATACGAAAAAGCGCCCAAGCCCCCGTCGGAGATCGGCCACATATGACTCATATTGGACGAGAGCACCCGGTCGGTGCTCTCGCCGAAGAACGGGTCCCAGGCGTGGTCGATGAATCCGAGTTGATAGGCGGCCAAGTAGCGCGAGACGATCCAACCCAGGAAGCCCAGCAAGATCATCACGCCGCGTTGCGGCCAGCTCGACGGGTTGTACGACCAGCCCTTGGGCCGATCACCGCCCATCTTCATATACATGATCATATTGGGCATGCCGGGGATGAGCACGGTCAGGGCGATGACCAGCGCTCCGACGATCGTGGCGTTGAGGTAGGCGGCGGCCGTCGGCGCCCACAAAAGAAGGGGCGCGGCGCTCAGCCAGATGCCGGCAAAGCAGCATATCCACTGGCTGATGGGCCGGTCGGGCTTCAACGAGCGCCAGCCGAAGACGACCAGCACCAGGCCGCTGAGGATGTCGCTGGCGACCGACGCCCAGATACGCAAGTCGGCTGGCAGCCAGATCTCGCGGCCGAGCGTGGCTACCTCGGTCCAATACCCGAAGGTCACCGGCGCGGTCATCGTCCACAGGCCCAATAAGATGACCGTCCAGTAGCACCACAGGGTCTGCTTGTGGTGCATCGCCAGCATCTTCCGGCGCGTCTCGGGGCTCATCTGGCCGCCGCCGTCGCCGTGGTCATCTCCGCCGCCTTCGCCACCATGCTCCTGCATGGTCATCGGCCGCGAGACACCGCGTTTTCCCATTCCGTCATTGTCCTCACTCATCACGGCGGGGCCCCCACGTCTCGGCGGTAGATTATGATGTAGAATGTCCCGTGTACCTCAATGGTAGTCACTGGGATCGACACATCAAAACCGGGACCTCCCCAGGTGCCGGTTCACATCGCGGCTCGAGTATGCAATGGTGCGCCGACGGGTCGCGGCGAAAATTTCGCGACCTCTCCTTCGCTGTAACCCCCTCATTTAATTCGGTTCTGGAACCCTGATGACCCTTGGGATGATTTTTCTCCTCGTGGCGATCGCGCTCGTCGGTGGCGTGTGCATTACGACGATCGGCCCGGGTGGGATTTTCGTCACCATTGCGCTCTTCGTACTCTTGGACCTCAATCCGAGCACCGTCGCCGGCACGGCAAGCGCGACCTTCATCGCCACGGGCGTCGTCGGGAGCCTGGCCTACCTGCGCTCCGGCCAACTCAGCGGGCCCGGGGCGCGTCGAGCCGCCTTGCTGCTCAGCCTCGCCAGCGTCGTGGGCGCGTTTGCCGGCGCCCAGCTCAACACCGTGCTGGACGCTCGGGTCTTCGGGATGCTCTTGGGAGGCTTCGTCTTATTGACCGGGCTCATCATCGTGGTTCGCCAGCGGATGGGGCTTACGGCCGTCGAGAAATTCGACCTCGATACCCCCAAGGGCGGGTTTGCGATGGTCGGGGTGGGCCTGGCAGTCGGCCTTCCCGGCGGCTTGCTGGGCGTGGGCGGCCCGGTATTGGCCGTACCGCTGATGGTAGTCCTGGGAGTTCCGATGCTGGTCGGGGTGGCGCTGGCTCAAGTCCAGTCGATCTTTATCTCCGCGTTCGCCACCTTCGGCTATGCCCTGCACGGGGCCATTGACTGGTCATTGGCCATTTGGGTGGGCATCCCGTTGCTCATCGGCACGGTCCTCGGATGGTACCTGGCCCAACGCATCAACCCCAATCGACTCAAGCTCGGCTTGGCCGCGGTCCTGGTGGCCCTCGGCGCTTACCTGCTCATCGGCGGCGGCACGCCCGCCTGAGATCAATAGACATTCGACAAAGATCCAAACCAGCAAAGACCTCAAAGACAATTTAGTTTTCCCGACTTCAGAGTGCGTATGGCGTTTATCACCACTTTTTATAAAAAATTCTTCGATCGTTTCGGCCTCTCCTTCGTCATGGTGGCGAGCTACTTCGGGTCCGGTTCGATCTTCATCGCCAGCCAGGCGGGGGTCGAGTACGGCTACGTGCTCATCTGGGCGGTCGTCGCGGCTGTCCTGCTCGGGTTTATGGCTCAGGATATGAGCGCCCGGTTGGGGATCTTCGGCGAGAACCTCATGGCGTTCATCCGTCGCAAGCTGGGCAGCAAGCTCGCCCTTGTGCTGGCCCTCTTTTTGGCTGCGGGCTGTATCGCCTGGACGCTGGCGTTGACCGCGGCGGTCGGAAAGAGCGTAGCCATCCTCAGCGGCGGCGCCGTCAGCTGGCAACCCGTCGCCGTGGTCACCGGCGTTCTGGCGATCATCACCGGTATCCTCGACTACAAGCACGTCGAGAAGGTCGTCACCGTGATGATGTTCCTGCTGCTCGGCCTCTACCTGATCGTGGCCGGGGCGAGCTCTCCGGACATCCCTCAGGTCGCGGCCGGCTTCATCCCCTCGCTGCCCGACAAGGGCGCCATGCTCCTCGGCGCGGCTATCTTGGGCACCACCGCGTTGTGGCCGAATTTCTTCCTGGAGTCGATCCTGGTCCGCAAAAAAGGATGGGACTCGGAGGAAGACGTCAAGAGTATGCGAGGCGATCTGACCCTGGGCTATGCCGTCGGTGGACTGATCACCGTGGCGATCATCATCGTCGCCGCCGCCGTGCTTCGGCCGGCCGGCTACACTGAGTTGGCCTCGTTCGTCGCACCCGGAGAGGCCCTGGCGTCGGTGCTGGGCGAGTGGGCGATGATCGCCTTTTTGTTGGGTGTGATCGCGGCGGCCTTCAACAGCATCATCCCGATCATGTGGACGGTGCCCTTCATGATTCTCGAAGCGGTCGACCACCCCGAGAAGCAACAGACCAGCCCGCCTTTCCAGTTTATTTACGCCGCCGGCGTGATGCTGGGCACGCTCAGCCCCGTCGTGGCCCACTTCACCGGACTGAGCGTCGTGGAGATGGTCACTCTCTTTCCGGCCTATAACGGCGTCTTAGGCCTGCCGATCACCGCGGCCATGCTGTTCTGGGCGGTCAACGACCGTCAGGTCATGGGCACGCGTACCAACGGCTGGAAGCTCAACTTGGCCAACAGCACCTTGGTGATCTTTTCGATCTACATCGCGGTCAAATCGGCCAGCGGGGTTATGAACGCCATTTTTGGGGGCATGCTGGGCTGATACCACAGCGCGCGCACCGAGACGTTTGCTTGCGGCACGTCGTACCGGTAGGAAAGTGGGATAAGAAGATGGATGTCCTCGAAGCTCGGAAGATACCGTTATGGAGCAGACGCCGACGCGAGACGCGCTCGACTCATTGATCTACAGTGGACTGCACGAACTCAACCGCGAGAAGCTCGGGCTCTTTTTATCCAGCGTCTCGGCCGGTCTCGACATCGGCTTCGGCCCGTTGCTGATGGCAGCCATCCTCACGCTCTCGCAAGGCAGCTTCGGCGATCTCACCACCGAGTTGCTGCTGGCGAGCGCCTACTCCATCGGGTTCATCTTCGTGATCTTGGGCCGATCCGAGCTGTTCACCGAACACACGACCGTGGCGGTCATCCCGGTCCTCGACGGGCAGGCGTCGATCCGTCAGCTAGCTCGCCTGTGGGGGTTGGTCTACGTCGGTAACCTGATCGGAGGGGCCGCGTTTACGCTGTTGGCGGTCCAGTTGATGCCGGGTATCGGCGTGGTCACGCCGGAAGCGTTCGAGACCATCGCGCTGAAGCTCGTCACCCACGAATTGCCCTGGCTATTTATCGCGGGCATCTTCGCCGGTTGGCTGATGGGCTTATTGGCGTGGTTGCTGGCGCTAGCCGAGAATAAGGTGAGCCAGTTGCTCATCATCTGGCTGGTCACCGCCACGATCGGCGTCCTCCACCTCCCTCACTCCATCGCGGGCAACGTCGAAGTCCTGTTCGGGCTGTTCATGTCACCCGAGATCACATTTTTGGAAGATTACCTGCCATTCCTCATCCTCGCCACGCTCGGCAACGCCGTCGGCGGGGGCATATTCGTCGCCGTGGTCAAATACGGACACGTCATTCGCGGAGCGAAATGACGGTGTAGCCCCCGTACTAAGCCTCGGCGTTGGAGACCGCCACGGCGTCGGCCACTTGCTCGGCGCGCTCTCTGGCTTCCTCGACCGACTCGGCCCGGGCGAGGGCCACGCCCATGCGCCGGCCGGGGCGGGTGGTGGGCTTTCCAAATAGTCGCAGATGGGTGCCCGGGGTGCGAAGCGCCTCGGTGTCGACGCTGAAGACCGGCGCATCGCCGTCTTCGCTCGCCAAGACCACATGCGAAGCGCCCGGCGAGAGCAGGGCGATGTCGGGAATGGGCAGGCCGAGGATGGCGCGCACGTGTAGCGCAAATTCACTCAGCTCCTGGCTGACCATCGTCACCATGCCGGTGTCGTGGGGGCGAGGAGACAGCTCGCTGAAGTAGACGGTGTCTCCGTCCACGAAGAACTCCACGCCGAACAGGCCCCGGCCGCCCAACTCCGCGGTGACCACATCGGCCATGCGCTGACATTCGGCCAGCACCGGGTCGGCCAGCGGCTCGGGCTGCCAGGACTCCATATAGTCGCCGCCTTCCTGGCGGTGGCCGATCGGCGCGCAGAAGCTCGTGCCGCCTTCGTGGCGCACCGTCAACAGCGTGATCTCGGTGTCGAAGTCGACAAAACCCTCCACGATGACCCGCTGAGCCTTGCCGCGGCTGCCCGCCATCGCATACTCCCAGGCGTCAAGCGCGCGATCGCGGTCCTCGATGACCGACTGGCCCTTTCCGCTCGAGGACATCACCGGCTTGACCACGCAAGGCACGCCGACCTCGTCCACGGCTGCCTGAAACTCCTCTTCGTTGCCCGCAAAGGCATACGGGGAGGTGCGAAGGCCGAGGTCCTCGGCCACCAGGCGGCGGATGCCCTCGCGGTCCATGGTCAGGCGCGTGGCGCGGGCGGTCGGGATGACGTTGTGGCCGTCGGCCTCGAGTTCCTCGAGGGTCGTCGTGGCGATGGCCTCGATCTCGGGGACGATGAAGTCGGGCTTCTCCTGCTCGACCAGATCGCGCAGCGCCTCGGCGTCTTGCATGTCGATGACGTGAGAGCGATGCGCGACCTGCATCGCCGGCGCGCCGTCGTAGCTATCCACGGCGATGGTCTCCATGCCGAGCCGCTGGGCCTCGATGAGCACCTCTTTGCCCAGCTCTCCCGAGCCCAGCATCAATAGACGAAGGGCGTGCTTTTGCCCGGGGGTTCCAATCTCGAGCCTGCTCATGTCTAGTCTCCTGTGTGACACCTGATTGGTATGACCTGATTCAGATGAGTGGGCGCGATTACCGCTCGTCGGCGCCCAGGTCGGGTCCGTCGCCCTTATCGCGTGTCTCGCCGTCGATGTCTATGCCCGCCTCATCGACGGCGACGCCGCTGTCGATGGCGGCCGCGGCCGTACCGCGCAAGTGAAAATCGAGGTTCGCCGGGTCGACGAATAGCGCCGCGTCGATATCCTCCAGGTTGTGGTCGACCTCGCCCTGTGCTTCGTTGCGCATCGTGATGCGCCCGACCAGGTTGTTGCGGATCTCGACGTTCGTGCTGGAGAATCGGTAGTCGATTGAGCTGAAGAAGCCCGTGGCCCCGTCAGTCGAGAAGACGGTGTTGTGAAACACCCGAGCGCCGCGTGCCTGGGCGAGTTCGATGCCGGTGTCAAACCAGGGATTGTCCGCGTAAATGACGTTGTTGCGGATGATTCCGTCGTAGTGGCCGATATAGCCGGCATCGGGGTAGGGGTCGTCGACGTAGGGGCGTGTGTTGCCGTTTTCGACCAGCCCGAAGCCGACGCCGCGGGCGCAGTTTACGATCAGGTTATTCTCGACCAGCGTGTCCCGCGAGGCACTCCAAAAATGCACGGCGTGCTCGGTAAGCCCCTCTCCGGCGCAGTAGATATTGTGAAATTCGTTGTTTCGCACCACCCAGCCTTGTCCGGAGTGTACGTCCACACCCCCGGTATAGCAGCCTCCCGGATCGCGCTCGACGTGGGGACGACCGGCGTCGGTCATCTCGAAGTAGGAGCATTCGATGCGGCCGTCGTCGACCCACGCATCTCGGGCGCCGTTGGAGTTGACCTTCACGAATTGCTCGCCGCCGTCGATGATCCGCAACCCGTAGAGCAGTGTGCCCGTGACGTCCGGCTCGCCGTCGCCTGCGGGGGTGACGTGGATCGGATGGTCGATGGCCCGCTCGATGGTGATATGGGCGAGGGTTACGTTCGAGGCGGTGATGAAGAACGGCTCGCTGACACCGTAGTCGGCGTCGATGACAACCTTAGAGGCGTCGTCGGAGGCCGATCGCACCGTCACGTCTTCATTCTGGAAGTGGAGTATCTCGTCGAGCGCATACGTGCCGTCCTCTAGAACGATGGTCGTCCCGGCAGCAGCATCCTCGACGATTTGGGCCAGATCGCCCGCCTGGCTCGGCGTCACGCGCACTTGCTCTCCCTGATTCCAGGGCAGGGCAGGGCAACCCAGCGGGTCTGCCGCACCGCCGGCGTCGACGCCCGTATCCGTATCGCCGTGACTGCCTTCATCGACGTGCGTATCTGCATTCGGCCGGGCATCTGCGCCGGCGTCGGGCGTCTCATCGGAGATGTCTGACGCGTCCTCCGTTACTCCAGAATCGCCGGTGGAGTCCGGGTTCGCGGCGTCGTCAGAGCATCCGAACAGGGTCGTGGCACTGATTGCGAGTACGATTGTTAGACGTTTCATGGGGTCGACCTACCAATGATTATGAGGATGACCCAGAGGTATCGCCCCCGAAGATGTCGGTCAAATGCAGCCTTCGTCTGCTTCAGCTCGAGATAGGACCAGGGGCGCGATGACCGATCGGTTAAGGGCTCGACTTTCGGGCTCGACAGTGTTAGGAAAACACCATCGAACACATGTCGTGAGAGACCCGGCCAGCAGCCGAGTCTCTTGTTGCTCAATAGACCATCTGCTGGAGCGACCCTTATGACGCACGCATCGCGCCCATCGTTGTCATTGTCCGAGGTCTTCGGCCTCAGCCCCTTGCCCAAGCGGCTCGCCGAGGCTGCGATGATGCTCAAGGGAGACGAGCATACGCCGCCGTCTCGCTTCGGGTTGTCCAGCCTCAAGATTTTGCGCCCCCGCCTGAGCCTGCTGACCTGGCTGGGGTGGACGCCGTCGGATGGGCGCGCGCCGCTATACAATCTCTTCAATCACACCCAGACCCCGCCCGAGGAGGGTTGGTCGGTGCGAAAGACCCAGGTGCGAGACTACCGCGGCGGGCAATGTACCTACGATAGTCACAACGGCACCGACTTCGCCGTGCCGGTGGGCACCGTGGTCGTATCTGCTGCGCCCGGGATTGTCGTGCGGGTTTGCAACGAATTTCACCGCGGCGGCCTCAAGGTGATCATCGACCACGGCTCGGGGGTGATGACCACCTCCAATCACCTGAGCCGCGCGCTCGTTGAAGTCGGCGAACGCGTCGATCGCGGCGAGCCGGTCGCGCTGTCGGGAGCCTCCGGGGTTGATATGGTCGCCGTGTTTCCCTGGAGCGCTCCTCACATCCACTACAACGTGTGGCTCGACGGTCGAGCGGTCGATCCGTTCGGCTGCGACGGCGAGACGCCGCTTTGGCGTGATGGCAATGAACCGCGTCCGGCCGCCCAGGATAAAGCTGCTCGGGAGGACGAGGCGTTCGAGCCGACCGCCTGGGATGAGGCGGCCGTCGACGAGGCCATCGCGGGATGCCGCGACGCCGCGCTACGCCGGCGCCTCGAGCAGACCGAGCCGTTGATGCGACGCGCCGCGGACACGCTCTTTCACTTGAATTATTTTCCCACCCGCTTCGAGAGTCGGCCGTTCATCTTCGCTCGGCGCCACGAGCGCCGCCCGCTGCTCGATCTGCCCCTGCGCCCGGAGGACTACGTGGGCGTGCGCTACCTGGATGAGTGAACGCGAGACCAGCGAGGGGCTATAGTTTTTTGACCTCTTTGCGCAGCCGCTCCATCAGGTCCGGAAAGGAGGACTTCTGGGCCTTCTCACGTGCCCAGTCCGGCACAAAGGTGTCCGGGTCGGCGTGGACCGTATACACCGCCAGGGTGCGTTTGGCGTCGTCTTCGAACGGGCTGAGCACCCAACTGCCGTTGTTGACGCTATAATCGCCGCGCACCAGCGTCCACGTGCGGCTCCACTTTTTGGAGCTGGTCTTGTGGACCGCCTCGGTGACCGCGGTCAGATTGGATAGCGGGAAGGGCAGGTCGACTTCGACTTCACAAAAGACCTTATTGCCTTCGCGTTTGAGCTCGCGTGCCTCGTTGATATTGGGCATGCGACTCTCGTATTTGTCGCAGTCGGACACGATCTCCCAGACCTTCTGGGGCGGCGCGTCTATCACCGCGGTCATCGTCATGCTGGGGACGTCGCTGCCGGCTACGTCTTCGGTGGCCACGTGGATCTCCCCCTTGGACAGCGAGGCGCGATCTTGGGCGATCGCCGCGCTCGCACCTGCAACGATGCAGAGAGCGACGAGAATCATCGGGATGAGGCGAGTCAGCTTCATGAGTCGTTCTCGGTTGGGAGAAGCAAGTCGGGGCACAACGGCTATTCGCAAAACTCGGCCGGCGGAAAATCCTCCGGCGGCTCGCAGTGGCCGACGACTGCGCCACATAGATCGGTGCACAAGTCCGGGCTGCCTTCGAGCCGCTTGTCTTCGGGCACGAATTTGCCGCGCATCGCGGTCGTGTCGCCCTCGAAGACCTGCTCGCGGTCGTCGTCAACCAGCCGTATTTGCTCGAAAGATAGTGTTCCGTCCAGAGAGTCATGACCTGACTCGTCCTCCTCGATGGTCGCGTAGAGACGCACCTGGTCGAGGTGCAGGTCGAACATCCCCAGCGGCACGAAGGCGTCGAAGGGCTCGGTCTCGAGCAGGCGAGTGCCATCTTCCTGAACGGTGACGAAGCCCGTCGCGTAGACCGTCCATCCCTTGGAGGACGTATTCACATACACGTCGTCGGGATCGATGCTGTCGTCGGAGGCGTCCTCGTTCGTCTTTCCAGATGCTCCCGCCAGGGCAAAGTCGCCCTCCTCGAGCACACGAAGATCGCTGACCAGTGTGAGCACCGCGGGCAGCGGGTTCTCGACGCTCGCTCCGATGATGTAGCTGCCATTGTCGAACTCGACCGGCTCGGTATTCTCCTGAGTCCTGCCGCGGTATTGGAAGCCGAAGAGGTAGTTGATGCCGGTCTCATTTCCCTCGGGGTCGGCCAGGCCGGGCAGGACCTCCAAGAGCAAGGGGCGTCCGGCTTCGCTGAGCTCGCCGTTCAATTCGACGGTGACGCTCTGGGCGTCCTCGGCCAGCGTCATGGTCAGATCGCCGCACGGAGAGTCCTGCGGGGCGCAAGGTTCGACCATCGGCTGGACCGATTGTCGGATCTCGCCCTCCGGGTCCCGCTTATTGGGCCACACGCTCAGCGCCAAGGTGTCCGGGTCGATGGGCTCGGTAAACTCGATCTGCAGCGCGGTGCCTTCCTCGAAGGCCCCGTCGTCGGAGCTGACCAGGCTGGGTTCGGGAGGCGCGTCGTATTCGGCGCAGCCTGCGGTGCAGATCAGAGCAAAGCCCACTGCGGCAACCAGCGCAGCCGTCGTCGACGAGCCCGGCGATGTTGGAATCTTAGAGCGCGACTTCAAAACGTGCCTCCACAAGATAAGAGTTGACCGCGTCACCGTGCTCGTCCTCGAGGCTATTGCCCGGGAAGAGCACCGCTCCTTCGACGATAAAGTCGAAGATCTCGCGGAATCCGTAGCCGACCTGCAGGTCGAGTTCGGTCCCGTAATAATCCCCCGGCGATCCCCCGTGAAAGTTGACCGCGTCGTCCTCGATCTCCTCGCCGTCCATGCGCAGGCTGGTCATGATCGGATCGACCACGCCGCCGCTGGTCGCCGGCCAGGCCATGAGCACGCCGGCGCGGGTATGAAGACGGTGGGTCGGGGTCTTTACCCAGTCTACATAAGCTTGGGGGAACAATGCCAATGCATTGGTAAAGCGGCCCTCGGTGCGCACCTCGGTTAGCGGAAATGAGTTCATGTCGGCCGAGGAGAGGTTCTCGATGCCCACGGCGACCGAGCGCGCCGATTCGAAGGCCATGACGCGCTCGAATAATAGCAGCCCGACGTTGAGGTCACGGGCGAAGCTAAACGAGGTCACCGGGTTGTCGGGCTGCGGATCGGAATCCCCGCTGGCGTAGTCGGCCTGCATGGTCAAGACCACCGGCCCCAATTCGACATCGAGTACGCCGTGGGCCCCGTGCGAGCGAATGTCCTGGTCGGTCGCGTCGTCGCCGGTCAGCGCGGCGAAGCCCTCCGAGATTTCACGGGTCGAGCCGCGAAGGTGGATATACTGCAGCGTCAGATCGACGTTCTCGAGGTTTCCCTCCAGGATCAGCGGGATGCCGAATGCGTCGGTGTTGAATTGGTCGTCGTTCAGATACACCGCGTTGGCGGTCAACTTGAGACCGTTCCAATCCAGCCCGCCCCAATCGGCCTGGCGCTTGAGGAATTGCAGCGAGGTGCCCAACTGGCGCAGGCTGCCGCCGAGCACCGGCTGGGACTCCTGTTTCATCAGGTCGTAGAACAGCGCCCAGATGATTCCGTTGTCCATCGACAGGTCCGGCCCGCCCGAGCCGCCGGACATCATCCGATAGGCCTCGTCGAGCTTGGTGCCGAACAGGATGCGATCGACCCCGTCTGAGTACTCGCTGACGCCC
Source organism: Persicimonas sp. (assembly GCA_046545675.1). Classification (GTDB taxonomy): domain Bacteria; phylum Myxococcota_A; class Bradymonadia; order Bradymonadales; family Bradymonadaceae; genus CAYLTX01. The sequence goes on along the minus strand of JBKGZI010000006.1, from coordinate 23,032 downwards.
CACCGGTTGTGGTTGCCGCCGTCGTGAGCCGAGATGGTCGCCCCGTAGTTGAGCGGCTGGCGCCCGAAGCGCAGCAGCCCCACCGGCAAAAAGATGTCCGCGTATAGGTAGTTGATCCCGATCAGGTCGCGCTCCTCGAGCACCGGCACGTAGCTGTCCGGGTCGAGCGGGTCGCCGCCTGATTCCAGGCCGATCCCCCAGCCCACCGCATTGGGCTGCTTGGCGGCGATGGACACCCCGGAGTTCGACCCCGGGTTTTTCCCGAAGCGGCCGTTGTCGCCGAATAGCACCCCGTCGAGGGCGTCGAGTTGGATGTGAATGGCACCCATCTTCGGCTTGATCAGGCCGGCGTCGAGCCGAAATCGCTGCTCGGTCCAGTCGACGTTGCGCACCTTTTCGCCGTTCAGGTCCAGCGGCCGGATATTGATGTTGCGTACTCGGTAGCTGGGCGCGAACTCCAGCTCGAGTCCGTCGTCCTCTTTAGGCTCGGCCTCGTCTGGCTCGTCGTCGGGGGCGATCTTCTCGGTCGGCGCCTCGATGACCTCTTCGGGGGTGGGTTGATCATCCTCTGCCTGAGCGATCGCCGGCGCCGACAATGCCGTGCAGAACAGTCCAATCATCATGAGTAGGGCTGCTCGAGAGAGAGCCGAGAAGGGGGCGCGCGAGAAATCAAAAGCTACTGATTGCATCGTTTGGCTGCGAATGTAGTCTGAATACCGTCAGAGTATATCCGAGCGCGCTCGTACTGCAAACACCAACCGGCCGGTCAGAATACATCGGGCAGCCATGCCAGCGCCACGAAGGTGCCGATGGTGCTCCCCAGGTTGCCGAGCACGAAGATGACGAATAAGCGAGCCAGGCGGTTGCGCCACCAGCCGCTGATCCGCGACAAGTCGTCACCGACCCGCTCCATATCGCGCAGCGTGGGCGGTACGACCCGCGCCTGGACCAGAGCCCCGACCAGCCCGGCGCCCACTGCAGGGTTCAGCGAGACGATCGGCGCCGAGATGAACACGGCGGCGACCGTGGCGGGGTGGGCCAGCGATAGGATCGCGCCGAGCCCTCCGCAGGCGCCGTTGGCCAAGACCCAGGCGACCGCGGCATCCTGGACCTTGTCGAGGTCGCCCCAGGCGAAGCCGCCGATGAACATCCCGATGATCACCGCGGTGATCACCCAGGGCAGGGCGCGTGAGGCAAATGTCTTCTCGGGGACCTCGTCGAGTTCGGCCTGCTCGGCCCCGCCGGGGGGCTGCTCGAGTTGCTCTCGAAGGCTCGGCGTATGCGCAGGGGAAGTCACCACGAGGAGCTTATCGCCCTCGAGCTTACTGATACGCCCGGCCATATATCGCGACGATTCGTCGACGAAGGTCCGCCAGGCCAGCGGGACGCCACGCGTCATGTCGGCGCGCACCTGCTCGAGGCGTTCGCATGCAGCGGCATCGCCAGGCGCGTCGGATGGGTCGGACTGGTCAGAGTCGCCGGATTCGTCGCGCATCTCGGTGCGCTTGAAGAGGCCGCGGGTAAATAACCACGACAGCTTCGCGCGGTGCCAGCGCGAGCTCAGCCGCCAGGCGCGCAGGCAGGTGGCGACCATGCTGCGGTCGACCATCTCCACGGTTGCACCGCAGGCGCGCGCCGCTCGGGCCGCCGCCTGCATCTCCTCGCCGGGGAGCACGCCGACGAATTTGGCGAATTTTCGATGGAGCGCGCTCATGGCAAGGTACGAGGCCAGCAGGTCGGTCTGGCCGCCGTGGATGATCTCGACCAGGTCGATCGCCTCGCGCCCGTCCTGATCGGAGGTCCACTCGAATCGTTGCGCGTCGATCCCCAGACAGACCGTGTCGGGTGACTCCTCGCCGATCAACTCTTCGAGGGCGCCTATCGACGCTTCGTCGACCCGCGACAGCGAGACCAGCACGACGTCTCTTTGCCCCTGGACGACTCGATCGACTTGAATCGGTTGTTCCATCATCGCCGGAAATTCGGGTTCGCGCGGCAGCTTCTTACCTTGATTGGCCATAGGTTGAACGCTAAAAGTTGCGGTGTCCAGAACAATACGCCTTCACAGAGCGATTACCATGGCCAAACAATTCGCCGACCTGCATTGCCATCCGACCATGTTCGGTTTTCACCGCATGCGAAATGATCCGGATGTGGAGGGCGATCCGCAGCGGTTCCACCCCTGGCACGTTCTGGAGACCAACCTCGGCCATATGCGCGAGGGCAAGCGCGCCGCCGAGTACTCTCAGGCTAGCTTCGCCCAGCTCGCCCACAGCCAAACCCGTCTGGTCTTTGCCTCGATTACGCCTATCGAGCGTGGGTTTTTCCAGGGCGGCGAGCACGAGCTCGACAATTTTATCCCCGAGCTGCTCAAGCTGGTCTCGGGGGTCACCGCGGCTCGAAGCGCCACCGATTTGGTGCGCGGTGAGCCGATGGCGGCCGCCAAGAGGCTGATGGCCGTGGCCCGAAACCGCGGCCCACTGCGCGCGATCATGCATCGCATCTTCCTTAAATACGGCAGGGGGCGTGTGCGCTATTTGCTGTCCGAAGACTATGATTATTGGGACGAATTCGAGCGCGAATACGAGTTTTACCTCAACAGAAACGGCCAGCAAGAATGCGTCGAGTTGCCGCTGCCCCACGATGACGGCGCCAGGCATCACGAAGTCGACGGCCGCTACCACCTCGTCGACGGCCTCGACACCCTCGAGGATGTCGTAGAAGGCGGTGAGGACCTCGCCGTGTTGATGTCCATCGAGGGCGGCCACGTCTTCTCGATGGGGCCCGACGGCACGCGCGTCGACGACGACGTGATCTTCGAGCGCATCCGGCGCCTCAAAGAGCTGCCCTATCCGATCTTCTATCTGACGCTGGCCCACCACTTCGACAACGGCATCTGCGGCCACGCCCACAGCCTCATCGACGCGGCGAATCTGGTCATGGACCAGAGGCCGCGCATGCACGAGGGCTTCGAGCAGCGAGACGAGCTCGGCCTGCGAATCGTCCGCGAGCTCCTCGACCTCGACGACGACCTCGAGGACCGCGGCGGCCGGCGCATCCTCATCGACACCCGGCATATGAGCCCGTTGACTCGCCAAGAGTATTACGACGAGGTCGTGCGCCCCTATAACGCCCGCCACGATGAACGCGGTGATACGCAGCGCGAGAAGTTCCCCAAGATCCCGGTCATCTGCAGCCACTCCGCCCACACCGGCGTCGCCGGGCTCGACGAGCTGATCGCCAACGGCCCTGCCGAGGACGACAACTGGCACCGAAACCCGTTTTACGCCTGGGGCATCAACACCGCCGACGAAGACGTCCGGATGGTCCACAGCTCCGAGGGATTATACGGCGTCAGCTTCGACCAGCGCATCGTCGGCGTGCCCCCCGGCCAGAAGGTGCCCTATAGCCAGTGGCCCCACATCATGCTCAACCAGATCTTTGGCATCGTCGACGTCATCATGAACGACGACCGCCTGAGTGAGGCCGACAAGCGCACCATCTGGGACCGCATCTGCATCGGCAGCGACTTCGACGGCATGATCGACCCGGTCAGCCGCTACGCCACCGTCGTCGATTTTCCCACCTTCGCCGAAGATCTGCGCGACCTGCTCCACGAGCAGCGCCACACCCGCCAGATCGACAGCATCGGCGTCGACGAGCTGGTCGAGAAGATCGCCTGGAAGAACGCCTATGAGTTCGCGCGCCGGCATATGCCGTCGGTGGCCAGGTAGCCTAGCCCCTCGCGTGCACCCCGAGCGCCCCATCGAACGGCAACACCACCGCCTGCGCACCGGCGCTCACAATCTCGTCGACGAAGCCCGGCAGATCCACGCCCGGCAGGCACTTCGGTGCGTCCCCGTAAGCCGTAAAGAACCAGTCCCAGTGACAGGCAACGACGACCTTGGGCCGGAGCAGCGAGACGGCCTCGACGACATAATTGGGACGGTATTTGCGCCCGATGGCGCATAGGCATAGCACGTCGCAGCTCAGCCCGCGTAGCTGGTCGGCGAAGAACTCGGCCGTGTCGATGTGGACGATATTCACGCCGGCCAATTCGATATGCCAATTGAGCACCAGCCCGTGGCGAAGGTCGGTGACGCGGGCAGGCCAGGGCGGCGGCTCGGGGATATCGCCGGGCAGGCTAACCCGGTTGAAGTAGACGCGCCCGTGCTCCGAGGGCAGCCCCGTCAGCGTCGCCGGGCCCGAGGCGATGGACTCGCCGCCTTTGGTCTCGACGATCTGGGCGGCCCCGAGCCCCGCCGCCCGCGCCACGTTGCAGGCGTCCGGCGAGCCGATAAATCGCGCGCCGGTCTGCCGGCACAGGCAGGGTGCGTCGAGCACATGGTCGTGGTGGGCGTGCCCGATGATCACGTCGTCGGCGCGCGGGATCGTCTCGGCGATGAGCGCCTCGTCGGGCTCCAGCGGCTTGAAGATAGTCTGTCGCAGACTCGGCCGGCTCACGAACGGATCGATGACCAGCGTTCGTCCCGCCCCCTCGACCACAAAGCCGGCCGTGCCCAGGTACCGAAGCCGCACGTCGGCGTCGTCGGCTAAAGGCGCGCGATGATAGAGAGAGTCAGGGACAGATTTGAGCAACATCGGGTACGACCTCGAAGATGATTGGTGACGCTGCCAATCTACCGCATGTGGTCCCTCGTTCAAATTAGGCCTCGAAGAACGCGGCATTGAGGTCGATATACTCCTCCCACTGGTCGGGCACATCCCACTCCTCGAAGATGGCCTCGACCGGACACTCCGGCTCGCAGGCGCCGCAGTCGATGCAGATATCCGGGTCGATAAAGAGCTGGATGTCGGCGAGCTTTGCCTCGTCGCCGTCCATCTTGATGCTCATGATTTCGTCGACTGACATCGGCCCGTGGATGCAGTCGACGGGGCAGACCTCCACACACGAGGTGTCGCAGGTGCCCAGACAGGGTTCGGTGATCACGAAGGTCATGGCGAGCTCCTTGAAGCAAGAAGAGGGCGGGGCGCCGTTGAGGTCGCCCCGGGTGTGATTTGGCCGATCTACTCGGCCTCGACGGCGGCCGCACGCCAGGTCGGCGCCTCGGCGAAATCCTCGTAGGGGAACCAAAACGACAGCGTATAGAACATCCCCCAGGCGAAGATGATGATCGCCAAGATCCACACCCAGGTGGGAATGGGCGTCGGGCTCTCGGCGCGCGCGGGTTCCCAATCGTCGCGTTCGGCCCCGCTGAAGGCGTGGACCATCACCGAGAGATCGCCGCGCACGAGTTCTCCGTCGCGGATGCCGTCGACGGTGATGGCCGGGCCATTGCGCACCCGGAAGGGCACCTCGCGCACGCCCAGCGCGCCGTCGTCATCGGCGGCCTCGATGCGCAGCACGTGCTCGCCATCGGCGATGTGGCGAGTGTCGACCTGCAGCTTGCCCGGCGGTCGGTAATGGGCCAGCGGCTCGTCTGCGTCGTCCAGATACACCGACACCCAACAGTCATCGTCGCCTTCGAGGTCGGCGCGACGGTCGCTTGTTTTCTGGTCACTCATCGGGGCCTCCTTCCTCGCGCAAGATTCGGCGTTTGATGTGGTCGGGGTCCTGCTCGCCGGGGCGAAAGAGGTAGCGGATACTCAGCACGATCGAGACGGCGACGATGACCACCGACACCACGACCACCGTCCAGTCGGCGATCGTCGGGCCGCCGCTTTGGGGCATGGAGTGATGGCCCTCGGCGCGGGTATGCGCCCAATGGGTCTGGCCGGCGTCGCCGGCTGTCTCGTTGGAGCTCGCCCCATGTTGCGTCGTCTCATTGTGGCTCGTCTCGTCACTCATCGTCGCCTCCAGTTTCATCGGTGCCGGCCTCGACGGCCTCGCGCAGCTCGGCGACCTCCTCGGCGGTGATCGTCGGGGCATCGTTGCCCCAGCTTGTGCGCTCGTGGTTGACGATGGCGGCGATATCAGCGTCGCTGAGGCTGTCGGCAAAGCCGGGCATGGCCGCCGAGTAGTCGACGCCGTCGATGCTGACTCCCTGCATGCCCTCGAGGATGATGCGGACGTGATCATCGGGCTTGTCGGCGGTGACGACCGGGTCGCCTGCCAGCGGCGGAAAGGTCTGCGGCACGCCGCTGCCGTCGGAGCCGTGGCAACTGGCGCATTTTTGCTCGTAGAGCGACGCCCCCGGGCTCTTCGACTCCTCTGCTGATGAGTCCTCGGATGCTGCCTCGGAGCCCTCCGGCAGCGGCGGCTGCTTCAGGCTCTTCAAGTAGGCGACGAGCGCCTCGGCGCGCTCGGTGGCGACGAGCTTCTTGTCATCGGGGCCATAGGGCGCGGGCATCTCGACGAGCGTCTGGCCGTCGTCGGGGTTGTCGACCTCGCGAAACAGCCACGGGTGGGCGGGCATGACCGAGTCTTCGACCACCGCCCGCGGATTATATAGATGGATCAGATGCCAGGAGCTGCTCGGCTGCCGCTCGCCGACGTTGGCCAGGTCGGGGCCGGTGCGCTGGGAGCCGAGCAGCGCCGGAGTCCCCGCGAACACGCCCTGGCGGTCGAGGCGCGCATAATCGCCGGCCACCGACGGGCGCCCGAAGGGCTCATCGGCGGCGATGGGGCGCACCTGCTGGGTGTGGCAGGCGACGCACCCCTCAGAGACATAGACGTCCAGGCCGCGCTGCTCCTGGGCGTCGAGCGCCCGAGACTCGGGCACCGGCTCGTTATTGGCCTGGCTCCACATCGCCGGGCCGATGGCCACCGCGAAGCTCAGCGCGACGAAGACCGCCCAGGCGGTGCCAAAGAGCATGCGAGCGTTCTCGTGCAGGTCAATCACCGGAGACCTCCTCGGCGGCAGATGCTTCCGAAAGCGGTGTCATCGTCCACAGGTTGTAGGCAAAGATCAGATGCGAGGTGAACATCAGGGTGCCCCCGACCGCTCGCCACACCCAATAGGGCGCCATGGCGCGCACCGACTCCATAAACGGGTCGCCGGCCAGCCAGCTCACGCCCTGAGCGGTGCCGCCGACCGACATCGACACCCCGTAGATGGCCAGCCCCACGAAGGCCAGCCAGAAGTGCATCCCCACGGCCAACTGAGCCGGCTCGCGGCCGGTCAGCCGGGGCAAGAGCCCGTAGACGCCGCCCCAGATGAGGAACGCCACGAAGCCGTACATCGTCAGATGCGAGTGGCCGACGGTGAAGTTGGTGAAATGCCAGTACAGATTGGCGGTGCGCAGCGCCTCGATCGAGCCCTGCAGCGAGCCGACCATATAATAGAAGACGCCCACCGCGATAAACGGCAGCGCGTAGCTCTTTCGGATGGCGCCCCAGTGGCCGCGCGCGGTCAGCGCGAAGTTGGCCGTGCCCGCCACCACCGGAATGATCATCCCGATGCTGAAGATGATCGCCACCGTCTGCAGCCACCAGGGAATGGGGCTGAACACAAAGTGATGCGAGCCGATCATCGTGTAGAACAACAGTTGGGTGCCAAACGCCAGCGCCCCCAGCGAATACGAGTAGATCGGGGTGTCGAGCAGGCGCGGCAAAAAGTAGTAGGTCAGCCCGAGCACCATCGGCGTAAACCACATGCCCACGCCCTGGTGCATGTAGTAGCCCTGGATGAGGGTCTGGCCCAGCCCCTCCTGGTAGCCCGGCAGGTAGGCGATGACCGCCAGGGTCAGCGTCCACAGCACGGCTGCCAAAATCCACCAATTCGAGATATAGATCTCGCGGGTCTGGCGGGCGCGGATCGTGCGGTAAAAATTGACCGCCACGAGCACCAGCGCGGCGCCGAACAGCGCCATGACCGGCCAGATATACTCACGGTACTCCTGGCCGGCGTTGTTGACCCCGGCGATGAGCAGCGCGTCGCCGGCGATCACGCACAGGTTGATGAGCGCCAGCGCCACCCACCCCAGCTTATAGCTGTGCAGTCGTGCCCGAGAGGTCTTTGCTACCACGTAGTGGGCGAGCCCGAGCATGCCGAGCGAACTCCAGCCCCAGAATACGGTGTTGGTATGCACCGGTCGAAGCCGGCCAAACGACAGCCAGGAGACCTCGGAGAGGTCCGGCCACATCAGGGCGAACCCCAAGAACAGGCCGACCAATGTGCCCAGGACCAGCCAGAAGGTCGCGCAGGCCAGGTAGGCCGTGACCAGCCTGGTCAGACGCGGGTCGACGTCGTCGAGTCGGTCGACGCGCGTCTTGCCCACGGTCAGCGGGCGCCGCGCGCGTTCGACATCTCCAGTAGGTGTGGGGTCGGATTGCATGGTCCCTCTGCGCCAATATCAACATTTCGAAGGAGCTGCTCGGGTTGAGTCGAGTGGGAGGCGCGCCGGTGTGCCTGGCCTGGACATCCGCTGCGCCTCCCGGGCTCGCGACTCACGCGTTGCGGGTCAGGCGCACCTTCCACGTGCCGGGTCCCTGCTCGAGGTACTCCCAGTCGAAGGCGTCAGGCCGCTCGGCCTGGAATTGGTAGCGAAGCGGCTTGGGATCGTGGTCGTTGACGAGCACGAAGGATTCCCCTTCGTCGAGCGCGTCAAAGGTCCTGAAGATGGTCGGGTGCTTCTGGCGGGGCTCGATTTGAGTGACGTCCAATTCTTGTACATCTGACATAGGATACCTCCAGTAGGTATGTGAGCCGGTCGGCGAGTTTTCGTCGCTCATCGGCACCGGCGGTGTCTAAAACGGCAGATCTTCGTTATGATCTACCCGTCACGGCGGCTTCGCACCTTGACAGCTCCGGTCTAAGGCTCGCCTGAACCGGCGCCAAGGATTAAACTCTCTAAGTGACGAGTTAACGTATAGAGACGGGCGATGCCGCTGTCAAATCAAATTCGAAGAACCGCACCGAATCGAGCATAGGAGTTTCCTTGGCCACCGATGACCTATTGAACCTGCTCTCCGCCTCCCGCATGCGCATTGTGCAGTTCATCAAGCGCCGTGGGACGGTCACCGTCGACGAAACGATCGAGGGGCTGGAGCTGGCCGAGACGACCATTCGCCAGCACTTCGACCGCCTCCAGGACAAGGGGCTGCTCGAGAGCCACAGCGTGCCCGACGGCCCGGGCCGGCCGACGCTGCGGTACCGGCTGACCGCGGCCGGCAGGCAGCTCTTTCCCTCCCAGGACGCCCGGCAATTCCGCAAAGTGCTCGAATTTCTGGTCCAGCAGGGTTATCCGGGGCTGGTCGACGACTTTTTCCGCCAGATGTGGCGAGAACGCAAAGACGAGCTGGTCGGCCGTCTCGAGGCCGCCGAGGCGACCAGCGTCGAGGAGCGCCTGGCGGTCGTCGAGGCGTTTTTGGCCGACGAGGGCTTTGTCCCCGAGATCGGCGTCGACGACGACCAGGTGACGATCCGGGAGTGCAATTGCCCCTTTTCGGAGGCCGTGCGGGCCACCCGGCTTCCCTGCCGCTTGGAGGCGCAATTCCTCGAGCAAGCGCTGCAACGCGACTTGACCCGCGTGGAGTATATGCCCGACGGCCACCCCGCTTGCGTCTATGAATTTCACCTCCAGGGGCACGACGACGCCTCGGGTACTGCCGACGAATGATATATAAATCGTCACTTGACGAGTTTTCGTGCGTGCGTAACGTTGCGCGGGCCGCATCCACCTGCTCGGAGAACCTCGACCATGGACCTATTCAAGCTACTCGGCGCATCGCGAGATGACGCCGCCGAGGACACCGGCGCCGACGGCGCACCGGCCGGGGTCGCCATCGACACCGACGCCATTGGCCCCGACGACGTCCCGGTCACCGAAACCGACGAGAACCGCGCGCTTCTCGAGGCGCTGCGCGAGGTCATTGACCCCGAGATCGGCATCAATATCGTCGACCTGGGGCTGGTCTACGCCGTCGAGCGCCGCGGCAAGTGCGTCGACGTGGTGCTGACGATGACCACGCCGGCCTGCCCGCTGTCGGCGGTGATCGAAGAGGATGTGCGAGACGCCTTATTGGAGCGCGTCGCCGGAGTCGAACAAGTTTGTGTGGCGGTGATCTTCGAGCCGCCGTGGTCTCCGGAGATGATCTCCGAGCGCGCCCGCACACAATTGGGCGGCTAATTCGATTGGCCCAGACGTAACGAGTGGCCCATGAGCAACAGAGCCCACAAGCCCGCCAGCCACAAGCCACTGAGCAAGGTCACGCCAGTTCTGCGTGTGGTCGCGGTCATGACCCTGGTCGGCGCCGCCTTCATGATGGCTGCAGCCGTCTTCGGCGGGCTGTCGCGCATGGGCGTGTCTTTGGGCGCGACCCCGTCGGTGCTCATCCACCACCACGGCCCGCTGATGGTCAGCGCGTTTTTCGGCGCGGTCATCTCCATGGAGCGAGCGGTGGCCGTGCGCAGCGCGTGGAGCTACCTGCCGCCGGTGGCTGCCGTACTCGGCGGCCTTTCGCTGGTGGCGCTCTCCGATATGCGGGTCGGGTCGATTCTCTTTGCCGCGGCGGGCTTCGCGTTGGTGGGCGTATTCGCCCATCTGCTGTCGCGCCGCTACGAGCCTTTCACTCTGGCGATGGCGCTGGGGGCGGTGGCCTGGGCGGTGGGAAATCTATGCTGGGCGCTCGGATTTCCGATCTCCGAGGTCGTCCCCTGGTGGGCGGGCTTTTTGGTGCTCACCATCGCCGGCGAGCGGCTGGAGTTGTCGCGCTTTCGCGCGGCCACCCGCTCCCGCTGGCCGTTTTGGGCCGGTTTTGGCATCGCGGCCGCGGGCCTCGCCGGGTCGCTCTTTGCCTTTGATATCGGCGTTCGAATCGTCGGCGCAGGATTCTTGGTGCTGGCGGCCTGGCTGGCCAAAAACGACGTGGGCCGCTCGACGATTCGGATGGCCGGCGCGCCTCGGTTCATGGCCATCGCGCTCTTCGCCGGCTACTTCTGGCTGGCCGTCGCCGGTCTGCTGGCCGTCGTATACGGCGGCGTGCGCGCCGGGCTGATCTACGACGCCATCTGGCACGCCATCTTCGTGGGGTTCGTCTTCTCGATGGTCTTCGCCCACGCCCAGGTCATCCTGCCGGCGCTCAGCGGCGTGAGAGTCAACCACGGGGTGAGGTTCTACGTGCCGCTTGTCGTGCTGCACCTGGCGACGGCGCTGCGTGTGGCCGGTGATCTAGGCATGGCCGGCAATCTAGGCGCATTCGACGGGCTTCGCCGCGCCGGAGGCCTCGGCAACGCCGTGGCCATCGCGCTCTTTATCCTGGTGCTCGCCTCGAGCGTGCGCCGAAGTTCCAGACCTAAGGGGGCTTGAGGCTTGGGCCTTGGGGACAGGCAACCTCGAGCCCCAAGTCCCAAGCCTCGAGCCGATTGACGTCCATTGTCGCTATGACGCAAACGACACGAAAAGCAAAAGACAACCAATATCGCACTCGACATAACCGAGACCGGGCCAGGTTTCTCTAATCAAAGCGTTCGACCTAAAGGAGTCTCATCATGGGATCGACCACCATCAATCCGACTACATCATTGGGCGAGCTCGTGCTCGAAAATCCCGAGCGTGCCCGCCTCTTCGAGGCACATCGAATCGACTATTGCTGCGGTGGAGCCGCATCACTCGCCGAAGCCTGCGAGGAGGAGGGCGTCGACGTCGAACAGCTCCTCGTCGAACTCGCAGAGCTCGACGAGCGCGGCGTGCCGGACGACACTCGCGAATTCGACTCCCCCGCCGAATTGATCGACTTCATCGTCGAGCACCACCACGACTATCTGCGCGAGGAGCTCGAGCCGCTGGGCCAGCTCGTCGATAAGGTCGAGCGGGTCCACGGCGACTCCAACCCCGAGCTGCACGAGATCGCCGACGCCTACCGCGCGCTGGCCCGAGAGCTGTTGTCGCATATCGCCCAGGAGGAGGAGTGGGTATTCCCGGCCATCCGGCGCATCCACGAGGAGGGGCCGTCCGACGGCGATGCCGAGGAGGTCACCGAGCTGCTCGATGAGATCGACCACGAGCACGATCACGCCGCCGGCCGGCTCAGGCGCATCCGCGACCTGAGCGATGCCTACACCGTGCCCGAGGGCGCATGCGCCAGCTACCGCAATATGTTCGCGCGCCTGGAGCGTTTGGCCAGCGACACCCACATGCACGTGCACCGCGAGAACAACATCCTATTTCCTCAGGCACGCGAACAACTGGCGTAGAGAAGGGAGCATCGTGGGGCGGAGGTGCCGCCTCACAGCCTCTCGGCCGCCTGGCGGGCGCGGTCGACGATGATGTCGACCACCGCAGGATGGAGGCCGACCGGCGGGGTGTACCAGATGCGGCGGCCGTGGGTCAGGGTCGTCGCGAAGCCGCCGTCGGCCTCGCCCAACCCGATCGCCTCGGGGATGTCGCGGCGGGTGTGGACGCCTTCGCCGACGAAATCCGGCACGACCAGCAGGTCGTCGTCGGCGTGGGCGGCGAGTTGGTCGTCGAGGAAGGGCGGCTCGTCCAGGAACGCCACCGAGACCTTGGCGAATTCACCCGAAGCGGCCAACGCCTCGGAGCGGGCGATGGTGGCGCGGCTCGATTCGGTGTGGCGCCTGGAGCCATGGCCGACCAACAGCAGATGGGGGTGTCGGGGGATTGGAAAGAGCTCACGCGCCTGCTCGACGCGACCCATCGCCAGATCGACCAGGTCGGGATGGGTGCCGATCGCGCGTGAGTATACGACGCGTCTGGGGCCGTCGTCGGCGACCTCCAGGGGCTCGAGCGAAGCGTGACCGAGTCGCCGCGGGAGCACCTTGTGGTAAAAGAAGCCCTCGCTCATCAACATGGGAACGATGATCACCTCGCCGACCAGCAATTCGAGCTGCGACCTCGCCTCGGGGACGGCCTTCAAAAAGCCCAGCTTAGCGGTGGCGAAGTCCTCATCGTCGACACCTTCGGCGAGCTGGGCCAGCGCCAAATTATCCTCGGGGCGCTCGGCCGAGCCATGTGCGATGATGAGGAGCGTGGGTTTGTGGTGCGGGTCGATCAAGATGTCGGACGCTGGTTGGAGTTGAACACACGGAGACAACGCACATGGGCTACCCGATCATCCTCGAACTCAGCGATCGTCGCGTACTCGTCGTCGGCGCAGGCGCGGTGGCCACTCGCCGGATCGAGCGTCTGCTCGAGGAGGGCGCCGAGGTGATCGTGATCAGCCCTTCGGCGACTAAAACCGTAGCAGGCTGGGCCGAGGCCGGAAAGTTAGTCTGGCACCGACGGCGCTATCGACCGGGCGACTGTCAATCGAGCTACTTGGTCTTTGCGGCCACCGACGACGTGGCGCTCAATGAGCAAATCGTACGGGACGCCGCCGGCTGCGGAGCCCTGACAAATAGCGCGACAGAGGCGCCGTCGGACTTTGCGGTGCCTTCGCGCATTCAGCGAGGCCCCATCCAGCTCACCGTCGACACCGGCGGTGGTGCACCGGCCTTGAGCCGGCAGTTGCGCACCGAGCTCGAGGCGTGGCTTTCAGACGCATGGAGCCGAGCAGCGTCGATGTTGGCCGAGCTGCGCGCGACCCTGGAGGGACGTGCCGACTCGGAGCAGCGCCAGCAGCTCCAACGTCAGGCGGCTGCGGAGATCATCGGCGTGCTCGACGCCGGCGGAGACGTCGCCGCCTGGCTCGATGGGCTCAGCCGAGACCACGGCTTCGAGCTCACTGCGCCCGAGCTCGGCGAGATCGCCGCCGCCGGGTCCGCAGCCGCTCCCGAGTAGGACGTCCCACCGACAACTCCACCATTCGTCCGACCGTCTCATCGGGGCTCTTACGCATGTCTCCATCGTAGGCCACCGAATCGAAGGGTGCGACAATTCGCCACATTCTTGAGGGGCTCCCGACAAGCTAGAGTTTAAATCGCCAAAGCCCGTGAGGCTGTCGCTTTGTCGATGATGCGGCCTCACATCGTCACTCAGCTTGTATTGGAGGATGCACATGAAGTGGAGTAAAGCCCCGAGCCGGCCGCTGCGGGTCAATCGATCCGCCGCGACGAACCACCGTCTCCCATTCTTATTCTCACGGGTCCCATTCTCACGGGCCACAATCTCACTGCTCGCCGCCGTGGCTCTATGCGTGTCATTTGGCGCCGGTTGTGAAAAGCAGAAAGAACAGCCCGAGCCTTCCTCCGAGTCCGAATCCGAGTCCGAATCCACTGAGACCGCCAGCGCCGACGAGGACGAACAGGAGGTCGAGGAAATCCTCGACGAGATCAACGGGCGAGATATCGAGGAGTTCGTCAGCTCCGAGTGCGGCGGCTGCCACAACCCCAAGCGCCTGGGCGCCACCGGCCCCAATCTTACCATGAAGCGGCTTCGTGAAGGCCACGAGGACGAGGACCTTCCGCCGCTGAACGAAAAGGGACTCGTCGCCACCATCAAGTACGGACGAAGCGGCACCTCGATGCCCGCCTGGGGCACCTCGGAGAACCCCCTGGGCAAGCCGCTGAACAGCGATGAAATCAGATCTATCGCCCACTATATGTACAACAACGAGGCGCCCGAGGACTTCTCTTGGACCAAAGAGCAGATGGAAGAGAGCCTCGAGGTTCTCATCCCCGAGGCTGAGCTGCCCGATGAGCCGACCCATGATGCGCGCGTCGACGATCTGCTCCTGGTTACCGAGCGCGAGCACTTCCGGGTGGGCGTCATCGACGGAGACTCGCTCGACGTCGTCGCTCATATGGAGGCCGGCGCGCGCGCTCACGGCTATACATTCCATCCCGACGGCCGCTTTGCGTATAACCTCGGCCGGGACGGCTGGTTGTATAAATACGACCTGTATCAGTTCGAGCCCACCCGGAAAATCCGGCTGGGGATGGACGCTCGCGGCATCGCGATCAGCGACGACGGCAAATATTTGCTCCTGGGCATGTACATCCCCACTCAGGCGGTCATCGTCGACGCCGACACCCTCGAGCCTCTCAAGATCTATGAAACCAAAGGGGTCCAGAGTATCGACGGCGGCAAGGTCGACTCGCGCATCTGCACGGTCAACGATGTCTCCCCCGAGAAGGTCGGCCCCTACTTCCTGATGGCGCTCAAAGAGGCCGGCCAGGTCTGGCGGATCGACTTCAGCAAGCCGGACTTCCCGGTCGAGAAGGTCCTCGACGTCGGCAAGATCCTGCACGACGGCTTCATGAGCCACGACAACAAATACCTATTCTTGGCCGCCCAGAACTCCGATTATATGGCCGTCATCGACGTCGAGAAGATGGAGGTCGTCGAGACGCTCGAGACCGGCGAGCAACCCCATCCTGGCCCGGGAGCGACCTGGGAGGCCGACGGCAAGCGCTACGCGGCGACCCCGCATATCGGCGACAGTAAACAGGTCATCTGGACCGAAGAGCCCCCCTTCGAGATCGCCGGCGAGGTCTCTGCGTCAGCCCCCGGCCTCTTCGTGCGCACCAATCCGGATATGAAGTACGTCTGGTTCGACTCCACCTACGAGCCCAAGACCAACGAGATCACCGTCCACGAGAAGGCCCCTCCGTTCAAAGTCGTCAAGCGCATCATGGACGGCACGCTCACCCTACACCCGGAGCCCGACGCCGACGGTGACTATGTCTTCGTCAGCGATTGGAAGGAAGGGGTGGTGCGCGCCTACGACGACGAAACCCTCGAGTTGGTCAAGACCATCGAGGATTTGAAGACGCCTACGGGCATTTTCTCGACCGGACGCATCCACGAAACCGAGGGGCACTAAAGTTCCCGAAATAGCGCGCACCGTCCTCCGCGCGCTGTCGTCGGCGCCGCCCAAGTTGCCGCTGGGCGGCGCCGACTTTGACCCTGCACTGCCAATTGAACCTCCGAGGCGAGACCATGCTCACCGTTAGCGACTATATCGAAGTGGCGCGACAACCCGAGCTCGCCGAGCCGCTCATCGACAACTCCGCCGGGCGTTTCCATCGCTCCGAGCAGCGCGCACCGGTCATCGTCTGGAATGTGTGCCGAAACTGCAACATGAGCTGCCCGCATTGCTATGCCGCGGCCACCGAGAAGCCCTCACCGCAGACCCTGTCGACCCAGGAGGGGCTCGACCTCATCGAGCAGATGGCCGCTTGCGGCATCCAGGTGCTCATCTTCAGCGGTGGAGAGCCGCTGATGCGTGAGGACCTCTTCGAGCTCATCGAGCGCGCCTACGCCCTGGGCATGTCGACGCATCTTTCGACCAACGGGGTGCTCATCAATACCGACGTCGCCCGGCGCCTCGAGGCCGCCGGCATCGGCTATGTCGGGGTGAGCATCGACGGTCTCGAGGCCTTCAACGACAGCTACCGAGGGCTGGTCGGAGGCTACCGGCGAGCCATCGAGGGACTGGCCAACGCTCGAAGCGCCGGCATGAAGACCGGCCTGCGCATCACGCTCACCCAAAAGAATCTCGACCAATTGGCGCCGCTCATCGAGCGGGCCCGCCGGATTCCGGTCGATCGGTTCTACGTCTCTCACCTCTTATACGCCGGGCGCGCCGCCGCGATGCAGCGCGCCGATTTGAGCCCCGCTCAGACCCGCGAGACCCTGTTGTGGCTCTTTGACACCGCCGATGCACTCCTGGGTGAGGCTGACGCGCCGCGCTTCGTCACCGGAGGCAACGACTCCGACGGTGCGTTGCTCGTGCGATGGCTCCGCGAGCGCTACGGCGAGGAGGCCGCCCAGAGGGTGCGCCGCCTGCTGGAGCTTCGCGGGGGCAACTCCGCCGGGGAGGGCATCCTCAACGTCGACCACCTGGGCCGGGTCCACCCCGACCAATTTTGGCGCCAGGAGACCCTCGGTAGCATCAAGGCGCACCGCTTCGCGGAGATCCTGGCCCATCCCCTGCGCAAACAGCTCCGCGAGCGCCGCTCGAAGCTACGCGGCCGCTGTCAGTCGTGTCGCTGGGTCGAGCTGTGCCGTGGCTCCCACCGCGAGCGGGCGTTGGCCCACTTCGGTGACCGCTGGGGGGCCGACCCTGCCTGCGTGATGACAGACGCCGAGGTCGCCTTCGGCATCGATGCACCCACACCGCTCACCAGTCTCGAGGAGGGACACGCATGAGCCTTCGTATCGTCGTGATCACAGTCTTCATCTTCACCTGCATCTGTGCGTCGGCGGGGTGCACCACCCCCGGGGGCGAGTCTGGCCGGAGCTCGGACGGCGTCGAGCCGGCGAGCAATGCTGAAGCTCAGACAGATGCCGTCGATCAACGAGGCGCCGAGGCCTCGGGCATCGGCGGCCGTGTCTTCGTCGTCGAGCGCGCCTCGGAGAGTCTCGCTGTCTACGACTTCATCGACCGGAAGTTGCTCGACGAGCGCATCGGCGGGCTGGGCAATATGCGCCACGCCACGATGGCCTTCTCGCCCGACTTAAAGTGGGGCTATGTGGCCACTCGCAACGGTAAGCTCAGCAGGATCAATCTGGAGACCCTCGAGCGTGACGGCGATGTATTCACCTCCGAGAATTCGATCGACATCGCCATCAGCCAGGATGGCCGGTTTATCGCCACCGCCGAGTACGACCCCGGCGGTGTGACCATCCTCGATGCGCGCACCCTCGAGGTCGTCAAACGCATCGAGGCGACCTACGCCGACGGCGATAAGAGCGCAGCGTCGCGGGTCACCGGCATCGTCGATGCCCCTGGAAACCGCTTCGTATGCGTGATGATGGAAGGCCGCGAGATCTGGGTCATCGACGCGAGCAAGCCCGGTTTTCCCATCGAGCACCGCATCGAGCCGGCCGACGACGGGCTCCCCTACGACGCGATGATCACCCCCGACGGGCGCACCTACGTGGTCGGTCACCTGGGCACCTCGGCCATCTCCAAGGTCGACCTGACCCGCCCCGAAGACGGCGCCACGAAGGTGAGCCTGCGCGACCCGGATGCAGATTATGAGAAGGACGCGCCCGACAAGCTTCCGCACATGGCCTCGTGGGCGGTCGCCGGTGACCACGTCTTCGTGCCGCTGGTCGGTGAGCCGCGACTCGCCGTGCTCGATCGTCACAGCTTCGAATTCGTCGACTCCGTCGAGCTGGCCGGCCCGCCGGTCTACGCGGTGCGCTCGCCCAATGAGCAGCATATCTGGGTGAGCTTCTCCGGTGAAGAACACGACGCCAAGGTCCAGGTCGTCGACGCAGAGACCCTCGAGGTCGAGCGCACCCTCGAGATCGGCGGGCGCATCTACCACATGGACTTCACACCGCGCGGATCGCAGGTGCTCGTCTCTGCCAACCGGGCCAACAAGCTCTTCTTGGTCGACGCGACCAGCTTCGAAATCATCGATGAGCAGCCCGTCAACTCCCCCTCCGGGGTGTTCGGGTTGTGGCGAGCCTATCAAATCGGACTCTGAGACGAGGATATCGACCATGAGCAACCACACTGACACATTCGAGAACCGACTCGCCAGGGCAGTTCAGCGGCGCGTTCCGCTGGTGCGCAGGCCGTTTCGTACGCTCGCCTACCAACTCGGAGTCAACGAGGACGAGGTCATCGATCAGGTCACCGCCTGGATAGAGGGCGGCCGGCTGCGCGAAATCTCGGCGATCTTGGAGGGGGCCGCCTTCGGAAACGACAGCGCCCTGGTGGCCGGGCGAGTCTCCGAGGACGACATCGAGCGGGTCGCCCACATCATCAACGCCCATCCGACGGTGACCCATAACTACCGCCGGGAGCACGATTACAACCTGTGGTTTACCATCTCGACGCCGCCGCCAATGGACCTCGAGCACACGCTCGACATCCTGGCGGAGCAGACCGGAGTCGAGAAGTTCTGGCCGCTTCGGCGCACGCAGACCTTCAAAATCGGGGTGAACTTCGATCTGCGAAGCCGCAAGAACACCACACCGGTCAAGCGGCTCGACGAGCCGAAGGTGCGCGAGCCCACCGAGCGCGAAAAGAGGATGTATCGCGCCCTGCAGACCCCGATTTCGCCCACCGCACAGCCCTTCGACGCGTTGGCCGAGCAGGCCGGGGTGCCGGTCGAGGTGCTGCTCAACTTCGCCGGCCGCCAGCTCGGGCAAAGTATCCGCCGCTACGTGGGCACCTTCCAACATCGGCGCATCGGCGTCGGTGGAAACGGCATGACGGTGTGGGACGTGCCCGCAGATCGGCTCGCCGAGGTGGGCGCGGCCATGGCCCACGCCCCCGAGGTCAGCCACTGCTACGCCCGAAACCCGATCCCCGGCTTCCGGTGGACCCTCTACACGATGATCCACGGCCCCGACGCCGACTCGGTGCGCCGGGTGGTCGAGCGCCTCGGCGAGCAGACCGGAGTCGACGATCACCTGATCTTATTCAGCACCCACGAGTATAAGAAGTGTCGGCTGCGGTACTTTTTGCCCGAGCTCGACCAGTGGTGGGACACATACGCACAGCGAGGTGCAGCATGAAGGTGGGAAAAGTTCTACTTGTAGGCGCCGGCCCCGGCGACCCGGAGTTGATCACCGTCCGCGGCCGACGCGCGCTCCAAGAGGCCGACGTCGTGCTCTACGATAACCTCGTCGGAGACGCCCTTTTGAGCGGCCTGGACGCCGATCTGGTGTACGTGGGAAAGCGCTGCGGCAAGCACCAGGTCCCCCAGGAGGCGACCAACGACATGATGGTGTCGCTGGCCCGCCGGGGAATGGTGGTCGTGCGCCTCAAGGGCGGAGACCCGACCGTCTTCGGCCGCGGTGGAGAAGAGGCGCGGCATTTGGCCGCTCACGCCGTCCCCTACGAGATCGTCCCGGGCGTCTCCAGCTGCATCGCGGCGCCGGCCTCGGCGCATATCCCCGTGACTTATCGCGGTGTCGCCGACGGGGTGTCGATCGTGACTGCCCACCGGCGACGCGACCAGCACGACTTTGCCATCCCCGATTACCACGCCCGCAGGACGCTCATCTTGTTGATGGGTGTGCGCACCATGGCCGTGTGGCGCGAGCAATTGCTTCGCCAGGGGTATCCACCCGAGCTGCCCGTGGCGTTGGTCACCGAGGCGACTCAGGACGAGCAGCGGGTGGTGACCACCGATGTCGCCCACTGCGTCGAGGACGCGCGCGACGCCCAGGTCGAGCCGCCCACGACCGCCATCATTGGCCGCGTGGTCGCGCTGCGCGACGAGCTTCTGGGGCTCGCGTACGCCGCGGCGCCTGTGGCCAACCTCGTTCATGAAGCGTCGTGAGTCTCTCGCCTCGGCGCTCTCAGCGGCCCAACCGTCGGACCTCATGATCCAGGTCATTACACCGCTACGCTCGCTCGCTATTGTCGCCCACACTCCGATGACCTCGACAACACAGGAGACATAGCCATGAGCAGTAACGACCGCTGGGGACCTCTCGAGAGCGCTTCGCTGTGGCGAAAGATCGCCGTCGGTATGTGGTCGCGTCCGAGCGAGCCGACCATCTTTGGCACACAGACCGTCCTCTGCGAGGAGATGATCGACTATCTCGATCAGGTATACGAGACGACCGGCGAGAAGATCACGCCAACGGGATTCTTGGTCGGCGTGGTCGCCAAATTCTTCGAGGAAAACCCCGATCTCAACGTGATCATGATCGGCAACGAGGTGCGCCAGCGACGGGATATCGACATCTTCTGTCAGGTGTCGATTCCCGGTGACAACGGCAATCAGCCGGATCTCAGCGGGGTCAAACTCTCCCGATGCGATCGCTTCGATTTGCTCGAGATCGCCGACCGGCTCTCCAGGAGCGTCTCGTCGGTGCGCAGCGGCGACGATGAGAATCTGGGCTCCTCGCGCTCGGCCCTGGACCTGGTACCCTCCCGGCTCAAACCGGCGATTATGCGCCTGGTCGAGACCCTGACCTTCGAGGTGCCCTTCGACCTCGACCGACTCGGGATCCGCTCGGATCCCTTCGGCTCGGCGATGGTGACCAGCGTGGGCCAATTCGAGGTCGAGCAGGCCTTCGCGCCGCTCGTGCCGGCCAGCAGGTGTCCGCTCGTGGTGCTCCCCGGCGCCATCCGCGACGGCGTGGTGGCCGTCGACGGCGAGCCGGCCGTGCGCAAGATCATGACCGTCTCGGTCACCGCCGACCATCGCTGCTACGACGGCTACCAGGGCGGCCAATTCATGCGCGCCATCAACCGGATGGTCGCCGATCCGTGGTCATATTTTCCCCCTCCGAGCCACTGGGCATCGGCGAACGAGCCGCAGCGCGAGCCGAAAGAGACGGCCCCTATGTCTGAGTGACCATCGGGCCTAACGGTGAGCCGCTCCGGCCGGGCGTTGATCATGCTCAACGGGATGCGCGGTGGATTGTTCTCCAACTGGGCGATCTTCTGGGCGGTGGGCTCCCAGTCCCAACTCGTCAACAAGCTTGTACCGACCCGGGAGCGTCTCTGTGGAGGCGTGGTCGGTCGCGAAAGTTTTCCGGTCTCTTGTGTCAAGGAGTGTCCCCCGGAGCGGACTCAGCGGCTATTTGGCGTCGTAGCAAATAGATTGCTATGAAGCCGAGCAATCTTCAACAAGCGATGCAACGCCCCGAGATCGCGGTAGCCGGCGAATCAACCTGAGACAGAGGACGACTTGGCGGCGTTCCCGCCGATCTCGGTGGTGATCACGAAGGTCGCGCCGTCGTCGGGATCGTCCTCGTATTCGAGCCGGCCGCCGGATTGCTCGAGGATGCGACGGCTGATGAACAGGCCCAGGCCGGTGCCGTCGTCGGAGTCTTTGGTCGTAAAATACGGCTCGAATATCTTCTGGCGCATCTCCTCGGGCACGCCCGGGCCTTCGTCGCTGACCCGCACCACGACGCTGCCGTCTTCGACGCCGGTGGCGATGCGCAGCGTGCCGCGGCCGTCCATGGCGTCGAGCCCGTTGAGCCCCAGGTTCAGCAGCACTTGCAGGCAGTGGTCCGGGTTCGCCTTGACCGAGGGAAGCTCGTCGGCGAGGTCGAGCTCGAATTCTGCAAAGCGGCCGCGTGGGTCGTGGCGCAGAAGCCTGAGGGCGTCGTCGGCGACTTGATTCCAGGACACCATCGTCTCGCGCGAGCTCTGACGCACGGAGAACTCGGTGATCTCGCGCAGCAACCGGTTGATGCGTTCGACCTGCTCGCTGACGATTCCGAGCACTTTCTCGGTATATTCCGGGTCCTGTTTGCGGGCGGCCAGTTGGAGGTGGGCCGAGATCGACGACAGCGGGTTGCCGATCTCGTGGGCGACGCTGGCGGCCATCAGCGCGTAGGCCGAGACCTTGCCGCCGTGGACCTGATTGGCCTGCTCTTGTTTCTCCTCGGTGATCTTGCGCGAGACCAACAGCACCCGGTCGCTGTCTTGGCCCTGGGTGGGAGGCAGCGGAAATAGCTGCATATGCATGATCTCGGAGGTGCCGTTCGACTCGTAGACCCGCTCGCACTCGACCGGTTTGGTGCCACTGAGCGCCTCGGACAGCGGGCAATCCTCGCCCGGCTGAGATGGGCCCTCGAAGACCTCGGCGTAGCTCTTGCCGACGATGTCCTCGCCGTAGGTGCCGTGGGCGGCCCGGTTGGCTTTGACCACGCGGAAGTTGCTGTCGATCACCGCCAGGCTCTCGTCCATCGAGTCGAACAGCAGCTCGGAGAATGCCTGGTTTTGGCGCAACTCCTCGGTGCGTTGGTCGACGCGCTCCTCGAGGGTGTCGTGGAGGTCGGCGACGTGGCGGCTCATCGAGTTGAAGACCTCGGCTAATTCGGCGACTTCGCGTGGTCCGCGAGTGTTGACCTTTTGAGCCAGTTGGCCGCGCGACATATTGCTCGCAGCGGCGAGAAGCTCGCGCAGCGGGCCCACCGTATGTCGCACCATCAGGAGCATGCCAAAGATCACCACGAGCACAAATCCCGAGCCCATCCAGAACACCTGCCGGCGAAGATCGTCGAGGACCACGATCGCCTCGGACTCGGGGATATCGGCCTCGGCAGACATCTCCTCGATCAGCGTGCGGCTGCGCTCGTAGCCGTAATAATTGGTCACCACCAGCGGCCCCAGGGACAGGACACCGATGAGCACCATGAGTTGACCGGCCAGGCTCAACCTGCGCCGAAAAGATATTTCTTGTGTCTGCTCGGCCATCGAAGGCCCTCGCAACCTGCTCACGCGACTGAAAAATTTGCGCGAAAGCGTCAAAAGCGAAAAATTTGCCTCCCCTTATGTAGGAGATGACCCGGATAA
>JBKGZI010000005.1:0-44676 GCA_046545675.1 Persicimonas sp. | reverse complement strand
TGCGATTCGCAGCGGATGACGCAGATGCGCTGATTTGGATGCGCTGATTTGGATGGGGATTTGGATACTGGATACTGATTCGGATGCGCTGATTTGGATGGCTGATGATGTCTGGATTTGTACTGATTGAGCTGATGATAGCGGATGTCGGATGACCATATCAGCTATCCGCTATCATCAGCTAAATCAGCGGCCCATCCACACATCATCAGCCATCTAGCATCAGCTCATCCAGTATCAGCTCATCCAACATCAGCTCATCCAACATCAGATCATCCAACATCAGCTCATCCAACATCAGCTCATCCAACATCAGATCATCCAACATCAAGAAGCCCGCCGCTGTCGCCACAACAGCCCGATTACGGCAAGCATGGCCGCCCCCGCGGCCCACGGAGAGCCGCCGGTCGGCTGCTGGACGCTGCGGCATGCGCAGCCCTCCGGAGAGCCGCTGTGCGTGCCGGCATTGCTCGCCGAACCGGCGTCTGCATCTGCCCCGGCGTCGCCGCCTCCGGCGTCATCGGCGGGTAGATCGTCGCAGGCGTCGCCGACGCCGTCGTCGTCGCTGTCTAGCTGGTCGGGGTTGGCGACGAGCGGGCAGTTGTCGTCCTCGTCGTCGATGCCGTCACCGTCGTCGTCCGGGTCGATGCAGTCGGGGCGGCCGTCGCCGTCGGTGTCGTCGAATTCGTCGACGAGGTCACCATCGCAGTCCGAGTCGACGTCGTCGCATCGCTCCTCGGCGCCGGGATAGATGCCGGCGTGCTCGGGCTGACAGTCATCGACATCGTCGACGCCGTCGCCGTCTGTGTCGACGCCCTCGCACTCCGGGATCCCGTCGCCGTTTTCGTCCTCGAACTCGTCGACCAGATCGCCGTCACAATCCGAGTCGATGTTGTCGCAAAACTCGGGAGCTCCGTTATAAACCTTCGAGTCGCGCGGCTCGCAGTCGGTCTCGTTGGGGTCGCCGTCGCCGTCGATATCCGGGTCACACGCGTCGCCGACGCCGTCGTTGTCGAGGTCGGCCTGGTCTTCGTTGGCGGTGTCGGGGCAATTGTCTGCGTCGCCACAGATGCCGTCATCGTCGGCGTCATTGTCGGGGTCGTCGGGGCATGGGTCGCATGCGTCACCGAGGCCGTCTTGGTCGGCGTCCGTCTGGTCCGGGTTGGCAGTCTGAGGGCAGTTGTCGCACACATCGCCGATGCCGTCTCCGTCGGCGTCCTCTTGCTCTTGGTTGGCCGCCTCGGGACAGTTGTCGCATGCGTCTCCCACGCCGTCATCGTCGGAGTCCTCTTGTGAGGGATTGACCGTCTGGGCGCAGTTGTCGCATACGTCGCCGATGTCGTCGCCATCGGCGTCGTCCTGGTCCGAGTTGGAGTCCTGCGGGCAATTATCGGAGGGATCGCAGATGCCGTCGCCGTCCGAATCGGTGTCGGTGGGATCGTTGGGGCACACGTCGCAGGCGTCGCCTGTGCCGTCGCCGTCGCTGTCGGTCTGCGAGGGGTTCGCCGTCTGCGGGCAGTTGTCGACGTCGCCGCAGACCCCGTCGCCGTCGGTATCATTATCCGGATCATCGGGGCAAAGATCACAGGCGTCGCCCTGGCCGTCGCCGTCGCTGTCGGTCTGGCCGGGGTTGGAGTCCTGCGGGCAATTATCGGAGGGATCGCAGATGCCGTCGCCGTCCGAATCGGTGTCGGTGGGATCGTTGGGGCATACGTCGCAGGCGTCGCCGGCGCCGTCGCCGTCGCTGTCGGACTGGGAGCTATTGGCCGTCGACGGGCAATTGTCGACGTCGCCGCAGACTCCGTCGCCGTCGATATCATCGTCGGGGTCGTTGGGGCACACGTCGCAGGCGTCGCCGGCGCCGTCGCCGTCGCTGTCGGTCTGCGAGGCGTTGGCCGTCGAAGGACAATTATCACACGCGTCGCCCACGCCGTCGCCGTCGGCGTCGTCCTGGGAGCTATTCGAGGTCGACGCGCAGTTATCGCAGGCGTCGCCCACGCCATCGCCGTCGGCGTCGTCTTGGGAGGGGTTGGAGGTCTGCGGGCAATTGTCGGAGGGATCGCAGACGCCGTCGCCGTCCGAGTCGGTGTCGGTCGGATCGTTGGGGCACGCGTCACAGGCGTCGCCGAAGCCGTCGCCGTCGCTGTCGGTCTGCGAGGCATTGGCCGTCAGCGGGCAGTTGTCGTCGTTGTCGTAGACGTTGTCATCGTCTTGGTCGACGCGGATGAGGATATCCGAGGCGCTGACGCTGCCGGCCGCGCCCCCCTCGACGGGCTTGGTCCACGAAGCCGTATTGGACATAAATGTCTCGTCGCTGACCGAGCCGACCTCCACGTCGAAGACGACCTCGGTGCTGCCTCCGGCGGCCACGAAGAGATCGGCGATGCGCAGCTCGTCGGCGGTCGAGACGTCGGTGCCGCCGCCGTCGTCGATCAGCGTCCAACTGGCAGCCTCGGCCGGCACGGAATCGGTCAGCTCGACGGTGGCCGACTCATTGCCGTCGTTGACCAGGCTGATCGTATAGCGCACCGTCTCGCCGGGGTTGACCTCGCCGTCGCCGTTATCGTCGGAGAAGATCCAGTCTTTGGCCGAGTTGAGCGCCAGGATCGGGTCGTATTGGTCGATGCCGACTACGTTGACCGCCAGCCAGACCTTGTCGTTGCCGCTCGAATAATTGACGTCGACCGAGGTATCCCCGGCAGACAGCGCCGAGGTGATGTCGTATTGATCGATGTCGACGCCGACCACGCCGGTTTGAACCGGTGAAGTGGTGGTGATGGTGCGGTTAAACGGATTGCCCAGCGGATTGTCGGGGTCGCTCAGCACCAGCGAGCCGCCACCGCCGGTCACCTCGACCTGCTCACTGCTCGAGCTGGCGCTGTCGCCCTCGAGCACATAATAGGTCAGGTCTCCGCCCGGCGTGGTGTCGACGTCGAACCCGGACAGGTTGAGGATCTGCGAGTTGTTATACAGCGTGTAGACGCCGTCGTAGAGCACGACCCGGCGTGGAGCCAAGGTCGCCTCCGAGAATACCAGCACCAACGAGGCCGACGCGTTGTCGGTGGCCGCGTCGTTCCACACGCCCGCGTAGCCGTCGACGCTATAGGTGCCGATCATCTGGCCGCCGTCGGCCTGCATATCGGCGGTGATATCGGTGTGGCAAATCAGCGTGTCGTAGCTCGAGGCGCCCGACTCGGCGCAGTCGCAGCCGTCGGCGGTCACGCCCAAAGTCGTCCCGGACGGCACGGTCAAATCGACGTCGGTGTCGGGCACCGCCGAGCATTCGCCGTCGGGCTGGTCCATCTTGCCACCCCAGTATAGGTAGGCAGCCTCGAGCTGAGCGTTGGAGGCCACCGCCGCGTCCGGGTCGATGTCCGAACTCTGCACCTCGAAGGAGGCCGGCTGGGCCGAGGCGTCGACCTTATTGTCGCCGTCGGTATCCTCGGCCAGGGCGACCCCGGTCATAAAGAAGTCGACCGAGCCGTCCCATGCCTCCTGCTGGCTCAGCGGCACCTCAGCCGCCGCCGTGGCCGGAAAACCCAGCGCCACGACCAACACAGCCAGCAGACAGCACCTCCGCTCCCAAGATAGAACCGCGACGTTGTCGATCCGATTCATCCGACGCCTCATCCGTAGCGAAGCTCCTAGACCAGGGCCCGCGCCAGCTCATTGAAATGGTGCTTTCTTCGTTCATGGCACCACGCAGCAGTGTGCTATGCAAGTGACATCTAAAAGAAGCGTATTCAAGGATTGAATTGAAGAGCTTTGCAGGGTCGCGGGGCGTGCAACGCCCGCCGGCATGATCAAGATCATGGTTGTTTTTGGCTCCTGAGATACTCATGGGCGTGAGTCCCTATGCACCTGCCAGGAGAACCCAAAAATGACCGAAACCATCACTCGAGACGCCCTCGAATACACCCCCGACGTGGCGGCCGCCACCGACCACCTCTACCCGAAGATGCGCCACCTGGTCACCGAGGCCGAGTGGCAGCTTTACGCCCCGTTGATCGCCGAGATCAACCGGCTCAAGAAAGAGAAGAACGCCTGCATCTTGGCGCATAATTACCAGGCCCCGGAGCTGTTCTGGGGCATCAGCGATTATACCGGCGACTCCCTGGGGCTGGCCCGGCGCGCCGAGAACTCCGAGGCCGACGTCATCGTGATGTGCGGGGTGCACTTCATGGCCGAGACGGCCAAGCTCCTGAATCCCGAGCGCACCGTGCTCATCCCGGACCTCGAGGCGGGCTGCTCGCTGGCCGATTCGATCACCCCCGAGGACATCCGCGAGCTTCGCGAGCAGTGGCCGGATGCGCCGGTGGTCACCTATGTGAACACCTCGGCGGCGGTCAAAGCCGAGTGCGACATCTGCTGCACCTCGTCGAACGCCGTCGAGGTCGTCGAATCACTGGCCGAGTCGACGGGCGCCGAGCGGGTCATCTTTTTGCCCGACGGCCACCTCGCACGCTACGTCGCCCAGAAAACCGACGTCGAGATCGTCGACTGGCGCGGGGTGTGCATCGTCCACGACGAGTTTCGCGCCTCGGATATGCGCGCGCTCAGGCTGGCCCATCCCGGCATCCAGGTCGCCGTGCACCCCGAGTGCAATGAGGAGGTCCAGGCCGAGGCCGACACCGTCGGCTCGACCTCCCAGCTTCGCGATTATATCGAGACCCAGCGGCCCGAAAAAGTCGCCCTGATCACCGAATGCACCATGAGCGGCAACCTGAGCGCGGAGTTTCCGGACACCGAATTCATCCAGCCGTGTTCGCTGTGCCCGTATATGAAAAAGATCACCCTCGAGAAGGTCTACTGCTCGCTGCTGACCCTCGAGCCGAAGGTCGAGATCGACGACGAGGTCGCCGAGGGCGCGCGCGCTTCTCTAGAACGCATGTTGGCGGTGTGAACGGCGCCTCGCCAACCCAAAGCGCTTCTATCGCCAAACCCAAATCGTAGTTCGCGCCGTAGTATAGGCGCCTCAAATAGAGGATCTTACAGGAACCGAGCATCCTCTATTTGAGGCGACGTCAAAAGGCGACGTCGCGAACTACAATTTTGGGTTGGTCCTAGAACCTCATAAGGCTGTTGGACCCTTTACTAGCAAGTGAGGCACAGATGAACGCACCGCTCCATATCACCGACGTGCTCATCGTGGGCGGCGGCCTGGCCGGCATGCAGGCCGCGCTCAACGCCTGCGATCACCATGTGACGTTGGTCGACGGGGGCACGCCGGGCCAAAGCGGCGCCAGCCCGCGCGCCAAGGGTGGCATGGCGGTGACGGCGGACGCCCACGATCACCCGCGGCTGCACGCCGCCGATACCGTGTCCGCCGGCGCCGGCCTATGCGATCATAACGCCGTCCAATTGGCCACCGAATACGGGTTGAGCAGGCTGCGAGAATTGTTGGCGCTCGGCGTGCCCTTCGACCGCGCGACCGACGGCGAGCTGTCGCTGGGCCACGAGGCCGCCCATTCGCGCCGACGCATCGTGCGCGCTGGGGGCGACAGCACCGGCGCGGCGATCTGCTCGACGGTGTCCAATTGCGTGCGCGACGCGTCGCATATCACGCTGCGCGAGGGCTGCCGGGCGTTGGAGTTGATCACCAAATCCGGTCGCGTCGTCGGGGCCTGGATCGAGCATCCCGACGGCCATCTCGAGGCTGTCCTGGCACGGTGCACGGTGCTCGCCACCGGCGGCATCGGCCAGCTCTACGAGCACACCTCGAACCCGCCCGAGGCGATGGGCTCCGGATTGATGCTGGCACATCGCGCCGGAGCGGCGCTGGTCGATCTCGAATTCGTCCAATTTCACCCGACTGCATTGGTTGCGGAAGAGAGCCCCCTGCCGCTTCTCACCGAGGCCATTCGCGGCGAGGGCGCCACCCTGGCCGACGGAAGCGGCCGCAGGTTCATGCGAGAGGTGCATCCCGACGCCGAATTGGCCCCGCGCGATGTGGTCGCTCGCGCCATCTGGGAGCGGCGCAGCAGCGGCGACGAGGTGTTCTTGGACGCCACCGCCCTCGGCGAAGATTTTCGCGAGCGCTTTCCGTCGGCCTGGGTCGACTGCATGCGCGCCGGCTTCGACCCGGCCCTCGATCTGCTGCCGGTGAGCCCGGCCGCCCACTACCACATGGGCGGTATCGCCGTGGACCTCGACGGGCGCACCTCCGTCGAGGGATTATGGGCCTGCGGAGAGGTCGCGTCGACCGGGCTTCACGGCGCCAATCGGCTGGCGAGCAACTCCCTGCTCGAGGCGCTGGTCTTCGGCGCGCGCGCCGGCGCCTCGGTGTCGCGCTTTGTCGACGACGCCTCGAAATCGCCGCGGGACCTGCCGGATATCGACGCCATCAAACCACCGCAGATTGCCGGCTCACCGAGCGAAGACGACGCAGCCATGGCCGCCATGGACGAGCTACGCGCGGTGATGTGGCGCGAGGTCGGGCTGTTGCGCTCCGCCGAGGGGCTCGAGCGCGCGCTGGCGGTGCTCGACGAACTCGCCGCCCGTTTCCCGGCGCCGTCACCTGTGGGCGATGCGACCGACTTGGCCAGTTTGATCGCCCTCGCGGCGCTGCAGCGCTGCGAGTCGCGCGGCGCTCATTTTCGCCTGGACTGCCCGCAGCGGCTGCCGAATTGGCGCAGGCGGCTGCTCTTTGGGCCCGACGGGCTCTCGAGCGAGGCGGCCGACGCCGAACGCTGCTTTCACCCACCCGCACAGCAAGCCCGGAGACTCCCGTGGTAGATTCATCCGAAGTTGCCTCCCCCACCGCGATCATCGGCGCCGGCGCCGTCGGCCTGAGCATCGCCTGGAAGCTGGCGCTGGCCGGCCACGACGTGCGCGTCTTCGAGCGCGGTGAGCCCGGCTACGGCTCGAGTCGCGCCGCCGCCGGCATGCTCGCTCCGACCACCGAGGTCAAATTCGGCGAGGGCGCGCTGCTGCGGCTCCAGCAGCGCAGCCTGGAGCGATTCGGCGATTTCGTTGGCGAGCTCGAGGCGGCCAGCGGCGTCGACGTCGACTACCGCGACGACGGCGCCCTGGTCGTCGCACTCGAGCCCGACGACACCCGCGCGCTCGACCGAGTGCTCGCCTACCAGCGCGAGCTGGGCCTCGACGCCCGGCGATTGAGCGGCGAGCAAGCCCGCGAGATCGAGCCCCACCTGGCACCCTCGGTGCACAGCGCCGTGCTCTGCCCGGGCGACCACCAGGTCGACGCCTGGAAGCTCGTCGACGCGCTGGTCATCGCGCTCGAGACCGCCGGCGGCGAGGTCTGGAACGGCTGCGCCGTCGAAGCCGTCGAACAAGACCAGGGGCGCGTGTGTGGACTGAGACTCTCCGACGACGGCCGAGTCGACGCCTCCACGGTGATCGTGGCCGCCGGCGCCTGGAGCGGCGCCATCGAGGGCATACCCGAACTCCAGCGCCCGGTGGTGCGCCCGGTGCGCGGCCAAGCGCTGTCGCTGATGAGCGAGGACACCCCGCTGTGCTCACATGTGATCCGCGCCCCCGACGCCTATCTATGCCCCAAGGCGGACGGCAGCCTCGTGGTTGGCGCGACCATGGAGGAGCGCGGCTTCGACGCCCGCCAGACCGCCGGCGGCGTCTTCGAGCTCCTGCGCGGCGCCTGGCGAGCGATGCCGGGCATCTACGACCTGGAGTTTCGTGACACCTGGACCGGCTTTCGGCCGATGAGCCTCGACGACGCCCCGCTGATGGGCCCGTCGAGCGTCGACGGCCTCTGGATGGCCTGCGGCCACGGCCGTCACGGCATCCTGCTCAGCGCCATCACCGCTGACGTGATGGCCCAGGCGGTCGAGGAGGGCAAAATGCCCGAGGGGTACGAGGTGTTCGGGCCCCAGCGGTTTGTTTGAATTACCCCCCGAACGCCTTGACCCGCGGCCAAAGATGCAACGCAAAACACACCGCGGCGACCGCCTGCATCGAAAACGCCACCGTGGCCGTGGTGCCAAATATCGCCGCGAAGCAGCCAACGAGCGTGCCGAGGTTGACCAACACGATCGCGGCGATGGCCAGCGCGTCATTTCCGGTATTCGAGCGGCCGCCGAAGGTCGGTAAGATCCAATAGGCCACGCCGATGACCAGTTGGATGGTCCAGCCGAAGAGCATCGTGTGGAAGTGCACCGAGAACCAGCGGTCGGCCATCGGCAAAAAGCCCACGCCCTTGTGGGCCAGCAAGAGCGCGCCGGAGGTCAGCCCGACGCCCAGGTGCAGGCAGGCAAGCCGCAGCGCCCATAAGGAGATACCGGGCATCACGCCTCCTGCTTGTCTTCTTTGCTACTCTTCTTGCTCTTTTTGCTCTTGCTGCTCCTTCGCCGCCGCTTCTTTTTGGGCTTGATGCGCCCCCAGATATTGACCAGAAACGCCATTCCGCCGACCCATTGCAGCGCCGCGGAGACGATCAACAGGACGCCCACGGCCGGCTGCCAGCGCGAGTCGGTGTCGAGCATGAACTGACCCGGCTCGGCCATCGCGCGAAGCAGCAGTCCGACGTTGAGCGTGACCAGCGCCGTCCACGACAGCCACTCACGCCCCCTGGGTTGTTCCTTGGTCCATTTGGGAAATAGCCACAGCGCCACCCCGATGATGATCTGGGTGAGCCAACCGACGACGAACAGATGCAGGTAGGTGGGCAGCAACAACGCCCCCCAGGCGCCTTCGAACCAGGCCATCGCCACGCCGCAGATGAGCGCGGCGATGAAATAAACCAGGCCGAATTTTAAGAAGAGCCTACTGACTTTCGGCATCTCAAAAGCGCCTCGGGGGCGATGACAGATTAGCTCTGGAGTCGAGCGTTCAGGCGGATGTCCACGCCGCCGAGTGCTTTGGACACCGGGCAATTGGCGCGCGCTGCCTCGGCGAGTTCTTGGAATTCATCGTCGTCGATCTCCGCGACCGACGCCGTGCAGTCCAGTTCGATGGTGGGAATCGAGATATCTTCGCCGTTGACCTTCAATTCGACGCTCGCCGATGTCTCGATCTTGTCGGGAGCGTAGCCGGCCTCGGTCAGCACCATGCTGAAGGCCATCGAAAAGCAACCGGCCTCGGCGGCGCCGAGCAGCTCGTCAGGGTTGGTCCCCGCGCCGTTTTCGAAGCGCGAGCTAAACGAATAATCGGCCGCCTCGAGCGTTCCGCTCTCGACACTCAATTGGCCGTGACCTTCTTTGATCGTGCCGTTCCATACTGCGTTGGCTTTGCGTGTTGGCATAAAAAATCTCCCCTAATCATTCAGTAAATTACGTCGAAAAATGTGCCCACCCATCCTAGATTCGCTGGACTGAGTGCTGCATGTCACAAGGCGCGCGGGCAACCTAAACACGACCCGCAGAAGAACAAGCGGGGATGTAGCAAGGGGTGGGTGGTCGGCGTCAAATCGCCTCGGCGTGCCGCTTTCGCAGCACGCCGAGGCGACCCTATCAGGTCTCGCTTCCGAGATACGCGATGAGCGCCTTGGCTTCCTCGGCGGTGACGCCGACGTCGGTCATCGGGGACCCGTACTCTTCGAGGAGCTTCTTGGCCTCGGGGTCCTCTTCGAGCATTTCGTCGGGGTGCATGATCATCTGGGCGAGCCAGGCGGCCTCGCGACGCTCAGTCACGCCGCGAAGCGGCGGTCCGACCATCTTTTTGTCCATCTGGTGGCACGCCGTGCAGGTCTTGGCGGCGAATAGCTCCTTACCCTCGGAGACCAACTCCGGGTCGGAGGGCACCTCGGTGATACCGCCGTTGTCGATGTCGGTGGCCGGACCGTCGTCCGCCGCGGCCTTGGCTTCGCCGTCCCCTGCGGACGCCTCGCCCGACTTGTCACAGGCCACGCCCAGCCCGGCGATGAAGGCGAGACAAAGAATTGAGATGAAGAGTCTTTTCAGTAGTGATGCGCTCACCTGAACCTCCTTTTTGAATTGGAATCGATCGGGCTCCTCCCGACCCATTCGCAATCTTAGAGGCGTTCTATGGCAGCGGTATGATCTGAGTCATCCTGGTGCTCGGCCTGCCGGCAGCGCCCTGACGAATCAGGTCACTGACGTGTTGGGTCTGCTCGGCCGACCTGGCGGCGCCGGTAGTTATTCATGACCGCGACGAGCTCGCCGCGGTCGACGGTCTTGACCAAATAGTGGTCGGCGCCCAGTGCGTAGCCACGAGCGGACTCCGAGACGATGGTAATGATGACCACCGGAATCTTGGCCAGATCGGGGTGTGCCTTGAGCTCGGACAAGAGCGTCCATCCGTCCATCGAGGGCATCATCACGTCGAGGGTGATCGCGCAGGGCACGAGCTGCTCGGCGAGCAGCAAGCCCTCCGAGCCGCTGGCGGCGGTGACGACGTGGAAGCCCTCGTGCTGCAGGACGCGGCACAAGAGGTCGCGCACCGAGGGGTCGTCGTCGATGACCAAGACCGTCTGGCGCTGCGAAACCGGCTGGTCGGCCCCCTCGGCGCCCGCTTCGGCCCCGCCTATCGGGTAGGTGACGCCACCTTCGTCGGTCAGGTGCTCGGGGATAAACCAATCGATGACGTTGCCCATAGATTTACTGCCGATGACCCGAGTAGAACACAGCACTGGTGCAAAACATCTATCAAGAGCCCTCCATTGCAAAGCCTCAACTCGACGAGGCGCGGGCATTTTCGGCTGGACGTTGGCTCGCGCTCACCGCCCCAAAACTTGAGATTGTCGCAGACGTGTTAGATTGACGGGGAAGCGCGACGACAAGAAGAAGCCGGACAATACTCGCTGCGAGGACGAGAGGTAAAAGATGGACTGTCGACGAAGTTGGGATCCCAGAGTGCGGTTCATCGTACTGATCTTGGCGGCGTTCCTCGGCAACATCGGCTGTGGCACCGACGATACAAAACAGGGCGACGACGGCGAATCAGACCCGTCGAGCGCCGAGTTGGCGGTGACCTCGCCCGAATCGAAGGCGCACTTGGACTCGAGCACGACCGACGTCGAGGTGAGCGTCGACCCGGCCGACCAGATCTCGGAGGTCAACGTCGAGATCATGGGTAAAGAGGCCGCGACTCGGCCCGTCGAAGAAGGCCAGGGGTCGAGCCTGACCTTCGAAGACGTCGATCTCTCCGAGTGGAACGGCTCCGAACACCAGGTCATCATCGAGGCAGTGGGTCGACATGATGGCGAGCGCATCTCGTCGGAGCCGGTTGCCGTGGTGGTCGACACTCGCCGAGGTGCCCACGAGCGTCTCGAGGAGGAATCCGAGCGCGCACCGGTGATCGAGTGGAATCGCTCTGGACACCCGAGTTTCGTTCACGCCGATTTGCCGGCGCCCGGAGACGATCCGGTCGAGCGAGGGTTCGACTTCTTCGAGGAGTGGAGCGATCTCTTCCTGATTGACCAGCCGCGCCAGACTCTGGCGCCAGGACGCCTCAGCGAAGCCGAGAACGGCCGCCCCGAGGTGCTCTTCCACCAGCACCTCGACGGTATGCCGGTCGACAGCGCCGCCGTGGTCGTGGCGTTCGATGAGTCCGGCGAGCGGGTGCGCGCGATTTCGGGCAACTACGTGACCGATCTGCCCGAGCCCCGAGAGCCTCGCGTCGACCAAGAGGAGGCCGAGGAAATCGCCATCGAGCGCGGCGTCGGCGAGGAGGGCCGTCGCCTATTCGTCACCGGGCACACCCGCCAGGTCGTCTACGATCCGGCGCTCTTCGAGCCCGGCGCCGCCTCGAAACCCACGCTCGCCTGGCGAATTCACCTGCAGGGTCTCGACGTCGAAGGCGGCCACGCCGGGCATTGGAAGATCTTCGTCGACACTCAAAGCGGCCGGGTGCTCAGGGTCCTCGACGAGGTCAAGACCGCCAAAGACCTGCGCGTCAAGGTCCTCAACGCCAACGGCAAGCGCGCCTCGGACGGAGCTTCGGATTGCATGTCCAAATTCGCCACGCGCACCAAACCCGCCTGCTTCGAGAATATCCCCTTGCGCGACGACGGCTGCAATCATAACGCCGACTCCGACGGCGAAGCTGCCGATGCCCGACGCGAAGCGATCCACATGCACGATTGGTTGGAGGACCACTTCAGTTGGACGACCAATAGAGAGGGCGGTCTCATCAAGCCCATCGTCAACGTGAAACTCAAGGACCCGAACGCCCAGGCCCTCGGCGGGTTCTGCAATAATCAACTGCAGTTTTCCGACGACTGGATGGTACCCGACGTCTTCTATCACGAGTTCGGCCATCGACTGGTGCGCGCCGCGGGGACTGATTTCAACTACGTCAATGAATCGGGCGCCCTCCACGAGCATGTCGCCGATATATTCGCCGCGATCGTCGAAGGAGAGAGCGACGGTGACGGCTTCGATCCCCAAGTCGGCGAGGACCTGCCCAACGGGCCCATCCGGAGCATCGAGAATCCGGGCCGGTACAATTACAATAATGAGTCTCATTACTCCAACCGCTACCAGGGCGAGGATGACCACGGCGGCGTGCACCGCAACAGCACCATCCCCAGCCATGCGATGTGGATGTTGGTCGAAGGAGGACAACATGAGGGCTTCGACATCGACGCGCTCGGCGCGAGCGACGTACGCGAGATCGTCTGGGAGACGCTGAATAGCTCGACGACCCACTCGTCGACGGATATGGCGGGCTGGGCCAACGCCGCCATCGACATCACCGATGACTCGATGGGCGCAGATGACGCCTGCCAAGTGCGCAACGCCTTTGCCGCCGTCGGCATCGTCACCGGTGACTCCGACTGCGACGGCACGCTCAACGACACTTCCAACGACAATGACGGCGACGGCACCCCTGACTCGGCCGACAACTGCCCCGACATCTACAATCCCTCCCAAAACGACACCGACGACGACGGCAAGGGCGACGCCTGCGATAGGGACAATGATGGCGACGGGATACCCGACACCCAGGACAACTGCCCGACGGTCGACAACTTTGGCCAGACCGACAGCGACGGTGACGGCATCGGCGATGCCTGCGACGACGTCGACGAGGACTTCATCGACGGACACCTGGACAACTGCCCCGGTACCCCCAACCCCTTTCAAACTGACACCGACGATGACGGCCTCGGCGACGCTTGCGACCCGGACATCGACGACGACGGCGTCGACAACGAGGACGACAACTGCCCCGGCACACCCAATCCCGACCAAGAGGATCGCAATGACAACGGAATCGGCGACGCCTGCGACGATCCCGATCTCGACGGCATCCCGGACTCCATCGACCCGTGCCCGGATGACTTTAGTTTTCCAGACCCCGACCGCGACGATGACGGAAAGCTCGACGCCTGCGAGGACGACGACGACGACAACGACGGCATCCCGGATGAAGAGGACAACTGTCAGTACACCGCCAACGAGGACCAAAAGGACAGCGACGACGACGGCGTCGGCGACGCCTGCGACAACTGCCCCGATGAGCCCAACCCCGACCAGGAGAACCTCGACGGCGACGCGATGGGCGACGCCTGCGACCTGGATATCGACGGCGACGGCGTACCCAACCCGTTGGACAACTGCCCACGCACCAAGAACGCCCGCCAGATCGACAGTGACGAAGACGGCGAGGGCGACGCCTGCTCTGACTCCGGCTTCTTGCCCTGGGTGCACCGTCGGGTCGACGTGCACGATGAGTTAGCGGCCAACCCCCCCGGGGTCTACGGCGCCATCGAGTTGGAAGCCGAAGACGAGCATTACGAGGACATCTTTGCCGGCATGGAGGTTCCCATCGACGTATGCAAGGTGACCAGCTGCCGCGATACCGGCTTCGTGCCGCCAGGCTTCCGGGTCGACGTCACGCTCGAGGCCGACTTTGGATTTCGCGTGGCCGTCGTCAACGGAAGCGGCGAGGTGGTCGAGAGCCTCGACCCGGAGCAGCTCCGACCCGGCGAGACCTCCGAATTCAGGGGAACGCTGAGCTTCGAGCCGTCTGCCGGCTCCTTCTTCGAGACTGACGCGGTCGACGGTGCGCCGTTTCAGGCGGACACCTATAAGCTGAGGGTCGTCACCGAGCCCTATACTGCAGGGCTCGACGACCCCACCCTGGAATTGAGTATCGAGGAGGGAATCCCCCACTGACGTCGCCAGGTCGGGCTCACTCCACCACAAAGCCCTCCTTGTTCTCGAAGAGCACCACGCGCTTTCGGCCCTCTTCGAACTCGAAGGATCCGGTCCACTCGTCGCTCCACTGGTCGGGCTGGGCGGTGTTGCCCACGCGCACGGCGACGTCGTGTTTGCCCGGCTCGACCTGGAAGCGCTCGGTGCCAATACCCGGGCCATCTGAAGACAATCCGTGGGCTTCGTAGACGGTGTCGACGACCTGCTCGTCGTCGAGCCAGACGCTCACGCGCACATCGGGTCGGCGGCGCTCGCAGATCTTGCCGTCTCGGGCCTGCATATGGGCCATGGTGCCGGATTTTTCGGCGTCGGTGAGGTCGCGGCAGTCGCCGACCTCGTTGGGGCGGTGCTTGACCGAGACGACCAGCTCGGGGGCGGTCTCGGTGGGCACCAACGACGGCGCGTCGCTCAGGGCGACGACGGGCACGGCCAACGCGGCGGCCAAGACCAAGCCTCCCACGTATTTTTTGGCGGCGGAGTAGGCGCTGGCCTGCTCGTCGAGCACGCCCTCTCGAAGCCGGCGAGCGGCCTCGATGAGCTCGTCCTTTTCGGTGCGGTTGTAGGTGACAAAGCGCACCGTGGAGGGATCGATCTCCTTCTGGCGCAGCTTTTCGCGTCGAAGCTTCGGCTCGCGCTCGCCCTCGAGGCGCATGCCTGTCCATTTGACGCCCTCGCGGTAGGGCGGATCGCCGCCGGCGCAGCCGACGATGAGGATGGCCTCGGCGCCGCGGCGCAGCGCGCGCTCCAGGCTCAGCGCCTGCACCCAGCCGGCACAGGGCACCGGGACGACCCGGTAGCCGGCAAGCTCCGGGCAGCGGCCGTCCTCGTCGACGCTGAAGTCGGCAGCCGCCGAATTCGAGCATAGAAAGGCGAGAAACGCGCGCCCGTCGCGCTCGAGCATCTCGTCGATCCAGCCGTCGACCTGCTTGCGCTTGTCCTGGACGGGCATCTGCGGCAGCCCGATGCCGCCCGGGTTGCACGCGCCGGCGCAGATGCCGCACCCGACGCATTTGCCCGGGTCGACCTCGGCCTGAATCTCGTAGCGCGGGTGACCGTCTTCGCGCGGGACCATGATGATCGCGTCGTAGGGACAATCCTCGACGCAGCGCGCGCAGCCGTTGCAGCGGTTGGTGTCGACGACTGCTTTCTTGGGCGTCTTTCGAGTCATCCACCAGGGCACAGCGACTGCCACGATGGAGCCGACCAAGGTCAGCCAGATCAGCGCCCCGCCCGAGAGCCGCTCGGTGATCGCCATGGGCAGCAGATACCACCAGTCGGCGGTGAAGGCCTGCGGATGCACGGCCATCTCGGCCTTGTCGGCGCTGAGCGCCGGGAACAAGATGGAGACGACCATGGTCACAGCCACCAGCCACAGCGTCATGGGACGCGAGGTCAGGAATTTGGCGCGGCTGACCCGGCTGATATGCATCCAAAGGGCGATGCCCATCGCCAGCGGCAGGAGCATGTGGAAGAAGAAGACCATGAAGAATAAGCCGGTGCTCACCCCTCCGTCGGTCAAAAACGAGCGCGACATCGGCTCGGTGAAGATCGGCAGGACCTCGAGCACCTTGGCGCTGCCGACCGCCAGGGTCTGCGCGCGCACATCCCACACCAGCCAATAGCCCAGCCAGCCGACGAACCAGAGCATCCCGACCAGCACGATGCCGGTGACCCAGGGCACCCAACGCGCGCCGTTGAAGCGCCGCGAGACCAGCATGCGCAGCGCGTGGACGATCACGAAGAACATCGTGGCATCCGAGCTATACCGATGCAGGCTGCGCATAAATCGGCCCAGCCAGCCCATCTGTTCGAGCGACTCCCAGGCCTGCTGGACGCTGGGCACATACCAGAACAGCAAGAGCACCCCGGAGACCAGCGCGATCAGGAAGCTGACGTTGGCCAGCGCGCCGGTCTGCGCCAGCGGGTTGAGCCGGGCGGGGACGAGCTTTTCGACGGCTCGGTCGGCGTATAAAAAGAGGTTTTCGAGCGCACGCCAAAATCCCTCGCCGCGTACCGGCGGCTCGGGCTGAGCGTCTTGGATCTTGATCGGTGTTTCCATGGTCCTGGCCGGGTATGGATGGTTGGTCTGATATTTGCGTTTCCTCCCCGCGCGTTTTTTGCGTGCACGGTCAAGCCGCATAAAGGGAGGATCAAGGTGGGGCATCGTTTTTGCGCAACGAGCGCGGAGTGGATGAGAACTCAGCGAAAGGCCCCTCCTTGATCCTCCCCTTCCCTTCGCTATCGCTCCGGGCGGGGAGGGGCTTCACGACGTCCCTCACGACTTCTCCCTGCCCTCCTCCACCAACACCTTCAACGCCGTCGGCAGCCACGTGTCGTGGCGGTCGCCCAGCGTCAGTCGGTAGGCGATCTTTCCGTCGCGGTCGATCAGGGCGAAGAGGTTGGAGTGGTCGATCTCACCGGTTTCCGGGTTCTTTCGTCGTGAGACGCTCAGATCGTCGAGGATCTCGTTGACCGTGTCGGGCTCACCGGTGACCAGTCGCCACAGCGGCGCCTCGACCTGGTGGGCAGCGGCGGCCTCTTTGAGCCGCTCGGGGGTGTCGTTTTCCGGGTCGAGAGTGATGGCCACGATGGTCACGTCATCGCGCATATCGTCGGGCAGCGCGTTGGTGGCCTTGCGCGCCTGGACCATGATCATCGGGCAGGCGGTGTGGCAGCTCGCGTAAATGGCGGTGAGCAGCACCACCCGGCCGCGCAGATCTTCGAGGGCGACCTTCTCGCCATTTTGATCGGTCAGCTCGAAGCTGGGCGGGTCGAGCTCGGTGCGGATGCGCTCGGCGGGAAAGGGAAGTTGCTCGGCGGAGACCTCGTCGGGGCCGAGCGCGAACATGCCGCCGCCGAGCAGCACAGCGGCCAAAAGCCCGACGCCGACCGTACCCAGCACGGCCATCAAGCTAGCCTTCATCGCCTGGTGCAGCGGCCGCGACCACAACATATAGACGAAGCCGGCCAGGATCAGCGGATTGATGAGCATGATGATGACGTAGCCCCACTCGAAGCCGCCGGTGGCCGGATCATAGCCGAAGCACCACGTCTTGAAGTCCACCGCGAAGGCGCCGATGCCGGTGGTGGCGTTCGGGATGAGCAGAATGCCCAAAAAGATCAGCGTCATCGACACGCACAGTGAAATGATGAAAGCGGCGAAACGCCAGCTTGTGATGAAATTTGCGAACTTGTTGAACATGGTGACTCCGTTTTGTGGTGATGGCTGCTGGTTGAGGCACCCCTCCCCGCGCGTTTTTCAGCGCGGGGAGGGGTGCCTCTTTTTGATCCTCTCCTTGATCCTCTCCTTCCCTCCGCTTCGCTTCAGGTGGAGAGGGAACCCATCACCTCACATGCCAGAGGTCGGCCAAGGCCTTCCAGTTGGCGAAGTAGTAGACGACGAAGCAAGCGAGCAGGACGAGCACGAGCACCAAGGTGCCGGGTGCGTTGCCCTTTTTGTAGATCTCGCGCTCTGCCTTGTCCTCGCCGGAGGAGGCGATCTCCTTGGGGGTTCCCCAAT
Organism: Persicimonas sp.; assembly: GCA_046545675.1. GTDB lineage: Bacteria > Myxococcota_A > Bradymonadia > Bradymonadales > Bradymonadaceae > CAYLTX01. The sequence goes on along the minus strand of JBKGZI010000005.1, from coordinate 27,060 downwards.
CATCCATCGGCTCACCGGCGTTTCTGCGGCCGAAGAGCACCGCGTGCACGGTGAGCAGCACGTAGATGAGCAAGCCCGTGAAGGCGAGCACACCGCCGATGCCGACCACACCCAGCATCAGGTGAGAGGTCGCGCCGTAGATGCCGGCCGCATCGATATCCCAGGTGCGTCGAGCGACGCCCGCCGAGCCGGCAAAGGACATGCCCAATGACAGCAGCACGATGCCGATGGCGAAGACATACGGCTGCAATCTGGCGAGCCACTTGAAGCTATACTCGCGCTGGAAGAGCAGCGGCACCACGTAATAGGTCAGGCCCATGAAGGCCAACGAGGTGCCTCCGACGACCGTAGAGTGGAAGTGGCCGGGGATGCGCAGGGTGTTGTGGGCGGTGATGTTGATCTGCTGGGTGCCCAGCGTCACGCCGGTGATGCCGCCGATGAATCCGAAGATGACCAGCGACAGGAAGAAGCCGGAGAATCCGGGGTTCTTCCAGGGTGCGTTCCACAGCCAGCTAAACAGTCCTTTGGTATAACCCTTCAGGCGCATGCCTGCTTCGAGGCCGGCCGGCACCGTGAAGCCGTGGATGAGGCTGGCGAGCACTGCCAGATACATCGCGTAGGAGGTGTTCCAGATCTTCCAGGTGGCGCCCACGCCCGGGTCGACCAACAAGTGGTGAGCCGAGGCGATGTTGATGAATAGGATGTACAGCAGGAACGCGCCGCGCGAGACCGTCTCGTTGATGACCACGCCGCCGGCGGTCAGGTAACTCATCAAATACCAGACCGAGACCATGGCCACGACGTTGACCTGCTGGGATTGGTGACCCAGGCCCCACCAGATGAGCCGATACCACATGGCGTCGGGCTCGGCGGTCCATCCCATCGCGAAGGTAAATGTGGGCACCAGCGCGATGGCGCCGTGCAGCAGGGCGACCACCGCGATGATGGCGGCGACCACTGCGCCGAAGGCCACCAGCGGCATGGTGCCGTCGTAGGTCTTATTTTTCCAGGCGACCCAGACGGTGGCGAAGAAGTTGAACACCGCCACCAAGGCTCCGACCGCAAAGAGGATGATCCCCAGATAAAAGAGCGGGTGGGCCAAAAGCGGTAGATAAGACGTCATCATGACGTCGGCTTGGCCCATCAAGATGATATAGTCGGTCATCACCGCGCCCACTAACATCAGGCCGAAGCCGACCCAGGCTAATTTGCGCGAGAAAAGTTTCGTCTTGAGCAGCGTGGTGGAGGCGAAGTACAGGATCGCCACCTCCATAAAGAGGATCCAGAAGATGAGCATGTTGATGCCGTGGAAGGTCAACATGCGGTAAAACCAGGAGGAATCGAGCAGGTGAACTGCCGGCCAGCGCGTCAGCGCCAGCAACAATGCGCCGATTCCTCCGAGCAATAAGAAGACCACCGCCATGACGGCGTTGATCCGAATAAAGAATTGGGCGTCCAGACATACCGGCAGGCCGGTGGTGTCACACTCTCGAGTGCGGGGCCCGGACATCGCGATTTCGGAACTCATTTGATCTCTCCTTTAGAAGTAGTCCGGATTCACTCGACGATGATCTTTCCGATCATGGCGTGGTGACCGACGCCGCAGAACTCATTGCAGACGATGGTGAACTCGCCGCTGGTCGTCGGGGTCATCGTCAACACGTGGTCGTAGCCGGGGATCACCTGGAAGTTCATATTCATCGGCTGCAGCGAGAAGCCGTGCTGCAGGTCGGACGAGGAGATATGAATCCGATAGGTCTCGCCCTCCCTGAGCTTGAGGATGGGATACCAATTCCACATCCGGCCCAGCAGATAGGCATCACCGCCGGGCGCCGGCTCGACGATCGGCACGCCGTCCTTCTCGCCGACCTTATTGTCCTCGGCGAAGCGCATGGTGCGCTCGACGAACGCTTCGGGCTCGACCTCATAGGACTCGCCGGTGCTGTTTTGTTTTCCGTTGAAGTGCCAGTAGGGCATCATCGCGAACATGATGAGACACCAGACCAGCGCAAGACCGATCCAGAGGAGTTCGTGGCCTTGTGGCCAGTGGAACCAGTTTTTGGGTGGGCTCTTAACAGTCATGGTTTGTCCGGGGGTTCAGGGGTTCGGGGGTCCAGGGGTCCAGGAACGGCGTAACTGCCAGGGCTTCAAGGGTCCGGGGGTCCGGGGGTCCAGGAACGGCCTAACTGCAGGGTCCCGAGCGATTCAGGGCAGTTGCGCCGGGCCGATGAACGTCAGCTCGATCCAGCCCCAGGCGGTATAGGACAGAAACGGGATGAGCAGCCCGAGGAATAGCAACCACCAGGGGTTGTCGAGCAGCCGTTGGAGCGGGTGCAGCTTCTCCGGCTGGGCCGGCTCGGTCTCGGGTGCGGCTTTTTGTGCAGCATCAGGTGAAGACATTTGTGCCTCCTCGTAGGTGAGCCAACAGGTGGTCGCGTCAATCCGCGAGACGTGGCTTGGGTGATTTGAATGAAGTGATCATTGCAGTCATTCGTGGGCGAGCGGCGGCGGCGATCAGCCCCAGAAACAGCAAGCCGCCGGCGATGGCGATGAGTCCGCCCACGCCCATGGTCGCCAGACCCAGCCAGTCTGCGATCCCGCGGATTTGCTGCTCGGCGCCGTAGGCCTTTCGGGCCATGCCGTGGGCACCGGCGAAGGCAAAGCCGACGGCGAAGACCAATTGGCCGGTGCCGAAGAGCACCGGCTGCCAGCGCGCCGCCCGCTTCCATCGTCCCGACGGCAGCTCGAGTCCAATGGGCTCGAGAAGCAGCAGCGCGACGGTCATAAAGGCGACGGTCACCGCGCCGATGGCGGCGTGGTAATGAGCCGGAATCATGGTGTTCGAGCCGCGGATCATCGCGCCGATGATAAAGCCGCACAACGCCAGGCCCGCGCTGGTCGCGAAACCGACAAAGCGCGGATCGGCGAGCACTTTGCGCCCGAATTGGCCGGCCTTGAAGGCGCGGTACAGGGCACGTATCGAGATGCCCATGAAGACCAGTACGGCCGGGAAGATGCCCCATCGCATCAGGAACGTGGAGCCGGCGTGATACAGCGCGGTTTGCGTGCCGCCGATGGCGAGAAAAGGCGCAGCGAGGTGTGGGGCGACCAGCAGCCCAAAGAGAATGACGGCGGTCTTCTTGGCCAGCAGTGGGCGGTCGAGCAGCGAACTCAGCAGCACGATCCACACCGCCACCATGGCCGCCTCGCAGGCGACTTGCAGCACGTGGCCGCCCCCCCAAAAGAGCAGCTCGTAATAGGCGTCGGGGCCCAGGGTGGTCGGTGTGGCCAGCCAGGCGGTGAAGAAGGTCATCGCCGCCACGATCATCAAGACGGCCGTGGCGCGCAGGCCGACGACCGCAGCACCGGGCAGCTCGACGATGCCTTCGCGGGCCTCACTATCCGACCACAGCCCGCCGCTGGACACCGCGACGAGTACGCCCACCGCGAAGAGCCCCAGGCCGAGCAAGAACACCGGATGGTCGACCACGGGCACATAATTGGCCAGGACCGGCTCGGCATGCTTGACGCCGGCCGAGAGCACCATCATCACCACGCCCACCGCCGAGACGGCCGCGGCATGCCCGGCGATCTTGCGCGCTCGAAGGCTCATCGGGATCAGATGAAAGAGCCCGACGATGAACGCGTAAAACCAGACGATCAACGCCAGGTCCACGTGGACGACCAAGGCGCGCTTGAAGAAGCCCGGGTCGGTCACCCAATCCGAGAACGGAGGCATCCGGCCGATGACCAAACCCAGCGAGAATAATCCCGCGGTGATCAACGCGCCCACCGACAACATGAGCCAACGGCGCACGACCTTTCGGTCGGCCTGCTCGTCGGGGGATGTGGTAGTCAGAGAATTCATTGGCTCCTCGCGCTTCGTGATTCCAATAGCAACTCTAGAAGCACGGGAGCCTCGTTCAGATGATCCAAGTCATGCGGGGGTGGGAAGAGATGATCTGGATCAGGTTTGGGTACGGCAGGGGTTCGGGGGTCCGGGGGTCCGGGGGTCCAGGAAAGACTCAACTACAGGGGCTGGGGGAGGCGGGGGCCAGGGGGGCAAAAACAAGTACACGCGAAGTCGACCGGGGTGAGTACCGGGCCAGGACTTAAAGTCCGGTCGACGACGCGTGCACTGAGATCAGTTATACGTACTTTTTGAGCCGGCGATATGATGTCGATCATATCGGGCGAAAAACAGACTCATCGCGCGTCTTCACAGGCCTCAGCCAAGAGGGTGGCCAGGTCGTGGGCGGCCGCGACGCGGATATCCTTGGGGGTTTGGTAGTGCAGACGAAGCTGAGTGCGCCGAGTGGTCAGCACAATCAAGATGCGATGCTCCGCGGGGGTGAAGGCGAGCAAAAGGGGCAGACCTGCGTCTGCTCCCTTCTGTTCACAGCCGCGCTCGACCAACGCCTCGCCCAACCGGGCGAGGTCGACGCCGTCGGGCAGATCGCAGCGCCACAGAAGGTGGTCGATGCACGAGCGCTCGTGGCGCAGGTTGAGGGGCCGTCGCTGCTGGCATTCGCCTGGCCTGCTCATCCTCGCTCCTATCCCTGGTGGGTGACGGTGACTTCGCAGAAGTCATCGCCTTTGCACACGCACCGGGTTTGCTCGGCGTGCCACGGATTATTGCCGGCCTTGAAGACCTCCTCGTACGTGGCCGGGCTGAACTGCGGCTCGGCGCCCCAATCGACTGCGTCACCCAGTTGAGCGATCGCTTCGCTGGCTCCCTCGAAGAGAAAGCACGACGCCGAACCCTCCGTGCCATGGCGAATCCGGTGATAGGGTCCCTCATAGGTCGACGGCGCCTGCAGGATCAGCGCCCGACCCGGCTCGAAGTCGGCCACCGACCAACGCCCGAATCCCAGCCCGCGGGCGATGACCGTCGAATGCAGCGCCACGGTGAGCATGTCGCGCTCGTCGGTGCCGGTCAGAGCCTCCCACTCAGGTGATCGGAGGATCCCGCCGAAGGTGTTGAAGCCGCACATGCGGCCGGCCTCACGCAGCAGGCCGGCAGCGACCTCCAAATAGCTGGGATGCTCACGGCGGAGTATGTCGAGCAGATCGTAGGACAGCCGGTTGTAGAGACTGGAGGGGTTGAAGGTGACAAAGACCCCGAAGGCCTGGATGAGCCCGCGCTCGTCACCGGCGACCCCGCCCAAAAACTGCTTGAGGCGCTTGGAGAGCTCCTCGACCTGCTCCTCTTGGATCCCGCCGAACGGCTCCGGGGTGACCGCGACGACCGACTCGCGGTCGACCCGCGGCGGGCGCTCCTTGGCTTCGCCGTCGCCGATGGTCAACTCGAATTTGCAGCGATCGTGGCCCAAGACCAAACAGCGTGTCTCGCGGGCGAGCACGGTCTCGGGGGCATGGCCGTACGCCAGGGCGAGCGCAGCCGCAGCAAATCCGGCGGCGGTCGCGTCGGCGGGATGATACCGAGTCTCGACCCCGGCGTATTTCTCATTCCAGCTATAGGAATAGTGGAGGTGATCGCCGTAGACCTGGCCGCCGTTTTCGCCGAGCGTGGACAGGTCGAGTCGACCGTGGCCATAAGCCGCGAACAGCTCGGCGGCCAGCTTCAGGCGCTCCTCGGCCGAGTCCACCTCGCCGGTGTCGAAGACCCCTTCGAGCAGTTGGTAGAAGAATTCTCGCGCCGTCTCGGTGCGCAGACGCGTCCCTTCGACCACTCCCAGGGCGTCATCGATGGTTTTGTCGATGAATAGATTATAGTGATGACAATGCGCGCAGACAGGGGTGTCGGCGACAAAGAGAAAGTCGTATCCATCGAGCCACTTCGCCTCGAGTTCGGCCATGATAAACTCCGCTAAAAAGAGGGTGAGTTCTGCGCACCACAGGACGCGCTGACACCATCGTCGCAACCTGTCCAATCGGTTATGCCTCGGCGGGCAAGATCATCGCCTGTGAGACGATGCGGTCGATCTCATCGACCAACTCGCGACCCGTGAAGTTGCCCTTTTGCATGATCCGCTCGGTGACCAACTCCAACTGCTCGAGTTCGGCTCGCGAAAGTTGACGGGCGGTGACCACGATGACCGGGATCTCGGCCCAGGCCGGCGTCTTGCGCACCTCGCGCAAGAATTCAAATCCGTCCATCTCGGGCATCATCAGGTCGAGTAAGATGACCTTTGGGATGCGCTCGGCTCCTTCAAGGCGCTCGAGCGCCAGACGCCCATTGGAAGCGGTAGTGGTCTGCCAGCCCGCCCTGCTCATCGCCCGCTCGATGACTTCCTGGGTGGCGGGATCGTCCTCGACGACCAGCGCGTGGCGAGTGCTCCCGGCCGCGTCGAAGCGGCTGAGCACCTCGAGGAGGGTATCGGTGGCGACCGGCTTGACCAAATAGTCGTCGGCGCCCAGCGCGATGCCCTTTTTGCGGTCGACGACCATGGTCAGCATGACCACCGGGATGGAGGCGACCACCTCGTCGCTCTTGAGCTGAGAGAGCACCTCCCAGCCGCTGCGCCCCGGCATCATCACGTCGAGCGTAATCACGCTCGGAGACACGCTCCGGGCGAGTCGAAGCCCCTCGACACCGCTGTCTGCCGTGACGACGCGGTAGCCGGCTCGGCCTATTTGGCGACGAAGCAGATCGTGGACGGTGGGGTCGTCGTCGATGACCAGCACGGTATGATTGTCGCGCGGCAAACTGGGCTCGGAGCGCTGCCCGGAGGCTTCGGTGAGCTGGGTGGCGCCCGGGGTCAACGGGGCGGGCAGACGCACCGTAAACGTCGACCCCTCCCCCGCGACGCTCTCGGCGCTGATGTCACCGCCCATCATCTGACAGAAGTGGCGCGTGATCGTCAGCCCCAGGCCGGTGCCCCCGTATTCACGGGTCGTCGAACTATCCGCCTGGGTGAACGGATCGAAGAGTTTGGCGAGTTCGTCTTGCGAGATGCCGATGCCGTCGTCGTAGATGTCGAAGACGAATTGATCGCCGAGTTCGGTCGCCTCCCGACGCACCTCCAAGCCGACCGTGCCGTTGCTGGTGAACTTGGCGGCGTTGCTCAGCAGGTTGATCAAGATCTGACGCAACTTGATCCGGTCCGCGCGAATCTCGCCCAGGTCATCGGCGCACTTCACGATCAACGCATTGTCATTTTTATTCGCGTGCGGGCTCACCGTCGACTCGACGTCGTCGATGAGCGGAGACAGCGCGAAGGTCTCCCAGACGATTTCGTGGCGGCCCGCCTCGATCTTGGAGAGATCGAGGATGTCGTTGATCAGGCTGAGCAAGTGGTTGGCGGCCACGTGGATCTTGTTGAGGTCGGGCTCGATCTCACCGTAACCGAAGTCCCGAGAGTCCTCGCGGATCAGCTCGGTATAGCCGATGACCGCGTTGAGCGGGGTGCGAAGCTCGTGGCTCATATTGGCCAAAAACGCGCTCTTGGCGCGGTTTGCCGCCACGGCTTGATCGCGGGCGACGGTCAACTCCTCGTTGAGCTCTTGCATTCGGTCGGCGGCTTGCTTCTGGTCGGTGACATCACGGAAGACGACCACCATGCCGGCGACTTTTTGTTGCTCGAGGATGGGGCTGAAGATGCACGAGATGGGCATCTGCCTCCCATCATGGACCTCGAGGATCGCGTCGTCGTCGCGCAGGGTCTTGCCCTCATTGAGCTGCTCGATGAGCGCCTTGGGGCCCGCCGCTTCGGCCTCCCCGGTGAGATGAAATCGGTCGAGCACCGAATCGAGGCTGATCTGCTGTTGAGTTGCGCCCAGCAATCGCTTGCCGGCGCGGTTGATGAACAACAGTCGACCCCGCCGATCCAACGCGCACACCCCGTCTTGGATGGCCCCCAGGACCGACTCGAGTTTCTCGCGCTCGGCCTCGACCTTATTCTTGAACTCGCGTGACGACTCGTCGAGGGTGTCGAGGGTACGATCGAGCAAAAACTGCTTGCGCTCCGAATCCGAAAAGCTCTGGTTGAGTTGGACCAAAAGATCGGTCCACTCATCATCACTGGGAGCGCGGTGGGGGTCGTCGAGATCGAGCGTGTCGAGTAACTGCTGTAGCTTGGGATGAATGATCATGAGTACAACAAAACCTCTTGATGCCTCGTCGGCGCCGCGCGGCAGGAGATGGGCGTGGCCGATCCCCCCCTCCGCTTCGGCCCGGTACTTCAGCGATCCCCCAAAAAGCTGTGAGATCGCAGGTTCTCGGACGATTGATTCGCCCTAGCCCAGTAAAAACTGAGCAGAACCAAAATTATCTTTTCTCAATCAATAGAATTGCACAGAGAAATGAGCAATTCAATATATAATGAAAGAGGCTGCCCGGACGCCACCAGCTAAAGACCTGTATCCACTGAGGTTTTGAGGTTATCCGGCGTTACTCACTTGCCGGCCGGTCGTTGGCTCGGAGACGAGCGCGGGGAAGGATTGTCCAGCGAATGAGCTCCTGGACTCACGGGAGTTCACGCTCGTCGGGAGTTCACCTGAAGTTGATGCGTCCTGTCACGAGTTTTCTTCTATGTCACCGCGGGACCACTCAACCCACCATCCACTGCACCAAAGCGGCCAACGCCAATAAGGGTAGGGTCACCAAGCTCGACAGGAAGACGCGCCGGCCCCAACCGGCCACCTCACCGGCGTGGACAGGTCGAAAGGCGTAGACGGTCGGCAGGAGCGCACCGAGGACGACGAGCGCCACGAAGGCGACGCCGGTGTCGGCGAAGAAGGGAATGGCGGCGGCCGAGGCGAGCGTGAGCAGCGCGCCCAGGCGCACCGCGGCGACGGTGAGCGGGTAGCGCTTCGGAGTCGGCGCGATCTGCAGGCCGGCGGCGCGATAGTCGTCGGCCCGATACAGGGCGATGCCCAAAAAATGCGGCATCTGCCACCAGAAGATCAGCCCAAAGAGCGCGATCGCCCCCGCGTCGATACTACCTGTGGCCGCCGCCCACCCCATCACCGGAGGCAGCGCGCCGGAGACCGCCCCGACGGGCACCGCCCACAGCGTGCGCCTCTTGAGTGGCGTGTAGATGAATACGTAGATGAACGTGGCGACCAACCCGAGGATCGCGCTGAGCAGGTTGACGGACACGGCGAGCAAGGCGGTGCCGCCGATGATGGTGAGAAGGCCCAGCGCGACGCCCTCGGAGGCCGAGCGGCGCCCCGAGGCCATCGGGCGGGCACGAGTGCGCGGCATAAATTGATCGGTGTCGCGCTCGAGCACCTGGTTGAAGGCGCCGCTTCCGGCGACCAGCAACCCGGTGCCCACCAGCGCTGCCACCGCCAGCGCCGACCCGGCCGCTCCCGGCGCCAGCCACAGGCCGGCCGCCGCGGTCATGACATTGCTCACCACAATGCCCGGCTTGGTCATGTTGACCCAATCGCGCGAGCGGGAGATCGTCGTTGTGGGTTGCACTGTCATTTATACTTCTCCGATCAAATCCACGGTCGTGCCACAAAGATGGCCAGGATGGCGATCGCGATCACCAAGATGCCGGTGATGCGCCCCATCCAGCCGGCCAGCTTGCGGTAGCGCTCGGCCTCCTCGCTGCCGACCTCGGCTCGGGTGGCCTGCGGGCCGATAAACCAATCGTGGGCGAAGCTGATGCCCAGCATGACGATGACCGCCACGAGCTTATAGCCCAGCAATCGGGTATGCGGCGCCTCGAAGAACGACAGATCGAAGACGTTCTGCCAGGTCGCCCCCCAGCCATGCGCCATATAGGTGCCGGTGACGACGAGCAGCGTCAGACAGACCCAACCCACCGGCCGAAACGCCAGCCCCAGCCGCATGGTCACCGAGCGACGCAGATCCGGCTTGAGCCGACGCGCGGCCGGCACGGCCACCATGCCCATGAACAGCACTCCGCCGATCCAGATGATCGCCGAGAGGACGTGGATGGCGACGGCTATCTTATAAAGGGGCGTCATGGGTCAGGGGTCCGGGGTCAGGGGTCCAGGGGTCCGGGGGTCCAGGGGTCCGGGGTCAGGGGTCCAGGGGTCCAGGGGTCCGGGAACGGCGTAACTGCACTGCTTTCCTCATCCGGGCCTGCCGTCGGCGCGAGGTTGCACCAGAATCGGCGTGTAGATCACAAGATACACGACGAACGCCAGCGACCACAGCACACCGGAGACGACCATCAGGTCGACATAAGAGCCGGTGAATATGGCCGGGAAGATCGTACGGGCGAGCGCGGCGAGTGCGACCGCGGCGAACGCCCAGGCGATCGGTCGGGCGACCTTCAGGCCGCGGCCGGTGTGGCCCAGCGCCACGCGCGCCATCATGCCCAGGGTGAGCATGCCGATGGCGCCCACCGTCAGCGCGTGAACGGCCATCGATGCGGAGATCTGAGGCCACAACACCGAGGCTGCGCGCATCAAAAAGCCCACCGCGATCCAGGCGTGGCCGAGGTGGAGCACCCACAAGATCGGCTTGCCCCCGGTATGCTGGGCGCCCCAGTGAATCATTCGCGCGCCGACGGCCACGCCGGCGATGGTGGCCGCGGCCCCGGCGAGCATATTGGCGGGAGCCAGCAGTTGCAGGACCATACTCGCGATCACCCCACCGAAGACGATCCGTTCCACCCACGCATGCGACTCGACCTTCGCAGCGGTGGCGTTGCGGGTGAACATCGGAATGACTCGCCCCCCGACGATCAGGACGATCAAAACGATGAGATCGAGCGAGAACAGCAGCGCCGGGCGCTCCCAGCCGCTGACCACTCCCAACGCCGACAGGTGCATGGCGAGGTTGGCCGTCCACAAAAAGCCCATCACGGCGAGGAAGACGAAGTTTCGTTTATTTTGGGTCAACACCAACGGCCGGCCCACGGCGAACGCCAGCGCAGCGATAAAGAGAAGGTCGGCCACGGCGACGACCAGCGGTGGCAGCCAGCCGGCGCCGATGACCGCCAAGCGCCCGACCACCCACAACGCACACAGGCCTCCCAACGCCCCACCGGTGGCGGTCTCCATGCCCGTCCAATTGCCGACCGCGGTGAGCAAGAAGCCGGCGACCACGGCCATGGTAAAGCCGAAGATCATCTCGTGGCCGTGCCAGGTCGGCGCCGTCCAATAGCCCGCCAGGTCCAGATGACCGGTATAGGTGGCCAGCCACAGCGGCAAGAAGGCCACGGCAAACGCCGCCGCCAGCAAAAAGAAGGGGCGAAACCCCTTGGCCAAGACAGCGGGAGTGGAGCGCATCAGGGGAACCTCGAAAAGCTTAGCCCGGAGATGATTCTCTGAGTTGGTGCTCGGCCTGGGTCAGGAACGCACGCTCGTGAGAGCTGTGAGCCGCAAGCTCCTTGCGGATGGCACCCACTCGGTCGAGGAGATCATCAAAGCAAGTTCCGTTCCCTTCGCCCGATATCTCACAAGCATCAGATAATATCGTCCAGAAGGCCTTCATTTGTGCCTGTAGGCTCCGGTGTTCGGCCTCGAGCTCGGCGAGCTCCTGGCGGCCGTCACCGCCGCCGACGGCCTCGGCACGTGGAAAGACATCCGTCTCTTCCTCCTCGATATGGCCGTCGAGCTCCTCGCTGAACGCCCGCACGTATGAGACGAGCTCCTCGAGGATCAGCTCGGGCTCGTCGGTGCCCTCGCAAAGACCCTCTAGATGGGCCTGAATATCGTCGAGGAGCCAGATAAGTCGAGTGTGCCCGTGGGACATCTGCTCGTGAACGCTTGCTTGTTGGGTCATCGCAATCTCCTATGTGGCGGGTGCCCGAAGAATACGACTCGGGACACCACAGATTGTATGGGCGCGGCAAAGAACGAATATGACGTGGATCAGGGGATATGAGAGAGCATGACGTGGATCAGGGAGGCGCGGTTTCGGACCTCAGGGGGCTGAGTTCCGGTATGGGCGCTCGGCTGGCACGCACTTTGCTATTTCCTAATATCAGCATTCGCCCGGGCACACAGGCAACGCAGTCCTACGGAGCACCGTGATATGGATAAGATAGAGAACCTACGCGAAATCCCGATGTTCGAAAATATCTCGCCGTCGGTCCTCGAACCGCTGGCCAAATATTTCGTGCCGAAGTCCTACGAGCGCGGCGAGATGTTGTGGAAAGAGGGGACTGCGGCGAGTAGTTTCACCTTCATCAGCCGCGGCAAGGTCAAGATCATCAAATACCGCAACGACGGCAAGGAGACCACCCTGGGCATCTTCAGCGACGGCGAGCCCGTCGGTCAGATCGCGGTGTACCAGCGCATGACCTACCCGGCCGGCGCTGTGGCGCTCGACGACACCGAGGTGCTCCAGATCCACCGAGATCACTTCTACGGCACGCTCAAACGCCACCCGGAACTGCTCGAGGAGACCATCAACTCGATGATGCGCCGCAACCACCACCTGGTGCGCCGCATCCACGAGCTCGCCACCGACTGCGCCGAGCAGCGCCTGGCCATGCTCTTCCACAAATTCAGCCAAAAGATGGGCCGTCGAACCAAGCTCGACGACGATTCGATGGGCATCTATATCGACCTGCCGCTGTCCCGGCGCGACATCGCCGAGTTGATCAATACGCGCGTGGAGACGGCCATTCGTATCATGAGCCGGTGGAATAAACAGGGACCGGTGAGCACCGAGAAGACCGGATTTCTGGTCGTCGACTTCGAGAAGCTCGAGGCAATCGCCAACGAGTTCTGACTCGCGCTGCTACCCGGCGCAAGAATTGCTGCCCGTATCCTCTCGCCGCAATTCTTGCGCCTCACCGCCCCTCCCTCTCGACGCCACCGTGCGCATTTTTTTCGTTTTTTAAAACGCTCGCCGACGCCCTTCAGGCACGTTTTGGGAAAAATACGGCCCTCAAGCGCCCTGGTGGCACGACCCTGGCACTTCACCGATCCCGACACAGGCCACTCCCCGGGCCGACATGATGCAGATCATAAGCCGGGCGCAGGTGGCATAGAGCTGGCAATTTGAGGTGTCCGACCAAGGCAGATTAGCCCGGTCTCCCATCCTCTCCCGGAACGGCAAATTCGGGTGACGTGGATCATAGGCCAGGCCGACACAGCGGCTAACGTACCAGGTACCGAGGCCCAACTGCTGAAGAGTCTTAGACGGTCGATGCCTCAATGTGAGGCGCGCCATTCATTAGGGACAAAGAAAGGAGGACTTCCATGTTTGCTATTTTAACAAACCACACACCGTCCAAGTGGCGTCTCCTCACGGTACTGCTGCTGAGCGCAGCGATGCTCTCCGTGACAGCATGCAAGTCGAACTCGAGCGAAACCAGCACCACCGACGAGCCCTCCGAGACCGGCGAGGTCAAGGAGTTCACCCTGGAGGCCTATATGAGCGGCTATAAAGGGGTCAGCGGCGACATCGATGGCGAGATCAACCCCGACCTGAAGGTCGACAAGGGCGACACGGTCAAGGTGACGCTGATCAACAAAGAGAATATGGCCCACGACTTCGCCGTCGAGGGTCCCGACCTCAAGAGCGAGTCGCTGATGAAGGTCAACGAGCGCACCACGCTCGAGTTTACCGCCGAGTCCAACGACACCTACTTCTGCTCGATCCCCGGCCACCGCCAGGCGGGCATGGAAGGTAAGATCGTGGTCAGCGGCGGCAGTCAGCCGGTGGCCAAAGACGACGGCCAAGACGGGCTGATCCCCGCGGCCAGCAACAGCCTCAAGGAGGCCAAGAAGGTCTCCATCGACGAGGTCGGCTGGGATGCCAGCGAGCTGCCCGCCCCCCTGGACCGCAAGCACAACAAGAAGGTCGAGTTCGTCATCGAGACCGAGGAAGTCGTCGCCGAGCTCGAGGACGGCACCACCTACGAGATGTGGACCTACGACGGCAAGGTCCCCGGCCCGATGCTGCGCGTCAAAGAGGGCGATGACGTGGTCGTCCACGTCGACAACGACGAGGACAGCTCGATGTCTCACAGCATCGACTTCCACTCGGTCACCGGCCCCGGCGGCGGCGCGGCCGTCCTCCAGGTGCCCCCCGGAGAGCGACGCTCGCTGCAATTCAAGGCGCTGCAGGCCGGCCTCTACGTCTACCACTGCGCCACCCCGCATATCCCCACGCACCTGGCGCGCGGCATGTACGGCATGATCTTGGTCGAGCCCAAAGAGGGTCTCGAGCCGGTCGACAAGGAGTTCTACGTGATGCAGGGCGAGTACTATACCAAAGCGCGCCCGGGCACCGCCGGCCACCAGATCGAAGATGCCGACCGACTCTTCGAGGAGATGCCCACCTACGTGGTCATGAACGGCCGCGTCGGCTCCCTGACCGGTGAGCGGGCCATGAAGGCCAACGTCGGTGAGACCGTGCGCCTGTTCTTCGGCGTCGGCGGACCCAACAAGCACAGCGCCTTCCACGTCATCGGCGAGATCTTCGACTCGGTGTACCCGGAAGCGGCGATCATCGACGAGCCGCTGCGCAACGTCCAGACGACCGCCGTGGCGCCTGGCGGGGCCACCGTCGTCGAGTTCCAAGTCGACTATCCCGGCAGTTACCTGCTCGTCGACCACGCGTTGACGCGCCTCGATAAGGGTGCCGTTGGCATCCTCGAGGTCGAAGGTGAGGCCGACGAGAGCATCTATAAGAGCCTCGACGGTACCGACCCTGTCGACCACTAAGAGTGGTAGACGCGCCGGCCGGCACTCCACTGCCGGCCGGCGCTCACTGCTCCCTTCGTACACACCATAATTTTAGTAATTTAGGAGGCAAAGATGAGTGCTCACCGCGTAGCCAATAAAGCGCAAAAGCGCTGGCCGGTATACCTGGCCGTCTTTGCCGTAATCATTAGCCTCGGCGTGGTCGCCACTGCCGGCTGGTTGTGGCTGTCACAAGACAGCGAGCCATCTGCCACCGACTCCGCCGAGGCCCCCCAGGCACTTCGGGGCATCCACTACTCTCCGCCCCGGCAGGCTCCCGAACTGACCGGGCTGGACTACAACGCCAAGAGCTTCTCGCTGGCCCGCCAGCCTCACCCGTTGGCGATGGTCTTCTTCGGCTACGTCAGTTGCACCGACGTCTGCCCGACCAACTTGAAGAAATTCGAGAAGATCCAAAAGGCTCTGGGTGACCAGGCCGACCAGATGCAATTTGTCTTCGTGACCATCGACCCGAAAAACGAGCGTCCCGACACGATGAAGCAGTATCTGGAGCAATATGACGGCGAGATTGTCGGCATCACCGGCAAATACGACGACAGCCTCGACGAGGCCTACGACCAGTGGGGCATCGTCAGACGGCGCGTCGAACTCGATGAGCCGATCAACGGCCGAGACTATAAATTCGACCACAGCGGCCAGATCTACCTGGTCCAAGGCGGCGACCGCATCCCGGTCAGCTACCCGTACGGCACCTCGGTCGACACCATGATCGAAGACGTCCAAGCGCTGCTCGACGACCCCTCCCTTGGCGAGAAACTCCCCGAGGTCGGCTCGGTGCGCGAAGTCGCCATCGAGGCGGGAACCTATACCCGTGCCGCCCAGGACAACCCCACCCTGCCCGCCTACCTTCGCGTCCATGTGGGCGACGCGATCCGCTGGAAGAACGACGACTATATGTACCACTTCATCGGCGACATCTCGCTGGCCCCCGGCGAGGAGGCCACCCAGAAATTCGACGAGGCCGGAGAGTTCTATTTCGGATGCACCGCCGTGCCCAGCGAGGTGATCCGTATCAATGTCCAGCCCTCCCCCGAAGGCAGCTAGATGTTGTCTCACACAGGACCCGGCCGGCCCCCTCCGATCGGCTTTTCGCTTGAAAAACACCGATTTAGGGCTATTAAGGCGGCCTCGCCTGATATCAAGATTGTATAAAAACCCTCTCCGAACCCCCTCTCCGGTGATGCGCTAACGGCGGTGAAAATTTCCACCCGCCCTGTTGCATATTGCCAACTTGACCATCGCTTGCCGTTGACTAGCCATTGGAACAGACCGATGCCGCCCCACAGGCCGAATTTTCGCGCTTCGCGCAGCCCTTGGGGAGACTGTTGAATGGGCCGGGCGACACCAGCCTGGTGGGCGTGCACTCTCCGTAGGTCGCAGTAGCCGTAACATAACTGAGTACACCCGCACCGGCGTCTCTCCTTTGAGAAAACACGGTGGGGGCGTCGCTCCGGGGGATCGACTCAGATTTGATGAACTGCGTAGTTGCGCCTTAGCTGCATTTTTCATGTGGTCAGGCGGCGGTATTCGGCGCGCTCAGTGGCAGCCCGGGTCATTCGAGCGCACCTGATACTCAGCCGCAGGCCACGTCACGTGGAGGTCAACGATTATGAGTGAAGCCAGAAAAACCGATCAATCCGCCTCGACTTATCTCCAAGCATTGCCCGATGGAAAACCCTCCAGGAGTGATGAGGGGTGCACTCGAGCGCTGTTGGAGGCCAAAAAATTATGGTCCTCGGCGACCATCTCTGCCGACACCGACCCACTCTCGGCCTATCTAAACCGGCTCAATCACCTCGAGCCGCTGCCCTCCAACGCCCAGCAGGACCTGGCTGTGCGCTATATGGAGCACGACGACCAGGAGGCCGCCAAGTTGTTGATCCTGACCAACCTTCGGCTGGTGGTCAAACTCGCCAAGGAGTACCAACGCCGCAAGACCGACCTGCTCGAGCTCATCCAGCAGGGTAATCTGGGGCTGTCCGAGGCGCTGACTCGCTACGATCCGTACCGAGGCGTCAAGTTCACCAGCTACGCCCAATACTGGATCCGCGCGATGATCCTCAACTACCTGATGAACTACACCCACCCGGTGCGCATCGGCGGGTCGCGAGCGGGCAGAAAGTTGTTCTACAACCTCAAGAAGGCCCGCCGCGCGTTGATGCAAAACGGCCACAAGCCCACCGCCGGACGGGTCGCCGAGTACCTCGACGTGCGCGAGGAGGAGGTGGTGCGCGTCGCCGCCCAGCTCGACGCCCCGCCGGTGTATTTGGACGCCGAGGCTCCCGGCCACGAGGAGACCACCGTCGGGGAGTTGATGGAGTCCGACTCGATCAGCCCCGAGTCGGCCGCCGCCGAATACGACCTCGCCAGCCAGATCCGCACGGTCATCGAGGACTTCGGCGCTCGCATCACCGACACGCGCAAATCGGCCATCTGGGCCGAGCGCATGATCGCCGACGACTCCAAAACTCTGGCCGAATTGGGCGACGATTGGGGCGTCTCCAAAGAGCGTATCCGCCAGATCGAGGTGGGCATGCGCGAGGATTTCCGTGGCTTTTTAATCGAGCGGCTCGGCGATGACATCGAGCTGGAGTGGCTGCAGGCGCCCTGAGCTCGGCATGTGTGACCAACCCTAAATAGAGGATTTCACGGTTATTGGAAGATCCTCTATTTAGGGCGCCTCAACAACCGAAAACGCCGCTATGACCTACCCTAAATCGTCGTTTGCACGGTCAACCCGCATAAATGACGTCGTTGTTTGACGTCGCCCTAAATAGAGGATGCTCGGCTCCTGCAAGACGTCTCAAAGGGGCAACCACTGCACGGCCGTGCCGGCGGGCAATTCGCCGTCGCCCTCGGGGATGCGGGCGATGGCGTCGGCGCGGTACAGCGTGCCCAGGCGGTGGCTGCCCAGCGCGGAGAGCATCGCGCGGCCCTGGGCGTCGAAGTCCAGCGCGCAGCCGGCGAAGTTGAGCCGGCGCTTGCTCAGCCCGATAGGAGCGGCCAAGACACCGGTTTGCATCGCCGGGCCGGCGGGTCGTGCGCCCTCGAGCAGATCGAGCGCGCGGCGAAGGTAGATATACGCGGCCACGAAGACCGCGCCCGGATTCCCGGGCAGCCCCAAAAAGGGCGTCTCGGCGCGACGGGCAAAGAGCAGCGGTTTTCCGGGCTTCTGGCGCACCTTCCAGAAGACCTTCTCGAGGCCCAGATCGTCCGTCGCCTCGCCGAAGAAATCATAATCGCCCACCGACACGCCGCCGGTGCTGACCACCAGGTCGCTGGCGCCGAGGGCCTCGTCCAGCCCACGCTGGACGACCTCTCGGTCGTCGGGCAGGCGTAAAATCTCGAAGCTTTCGTAGCCGCGCGCCTGCAACCAACCGGCCAGAAACGGCAGATTCGCATCGTAGACCTGCCCGGCCTGCAGCTCATTGCCCGGCGCGACGACCTCGTCGCCGCTGACCAGCAGCGTGATCCGCGGCCGGCAACGCACCAAAAGCTCGGCGTGGCCGGTCATCGACAACGCCGCGATATGCCGCTCGTCGACGCGCTCGCCCTCCTCGACCAGTACACGGTCGGTGTGCAACTCCTCGCCGACCCGCCGAATATCGCGGCCGGCGTCGACCGGGTCGACGAAGATCGCCCGGCCCTCGTCGCGTCCCACACACTCCTGGCGCACCACGGCATCCGCCCCGGGTGGAATCCGCCCGCCGGTAAAGACACGCACCGTTTGGTTCAGCTCGACCGTCGGCAACGCCCCGGACTCGCCCGCCGCCACCTCACCGACCACCTCCAGCGTCACCGGCCGATCCTGCGACGCATCGGCCAGATCACCGGCGCGCACCGCATATCCATCCATCGCGCTCTGCGCAAACGGCGGCAGCTCGATGCCGGCGGCCATCTGCTCGGCTGCCACACGGTACAGCGCATCTTGAATGCCGATGCGTTCTGCCTCGAGCGGGCTGATGTGCTCGGTCAGTAAGTTGAGTGCTTCATCAACGGTAATCATTGTCAGGGGTCCGGGGGTCCAGGGGTCCAGGGGTCCGGGAACGGAATTGTCAGGGGTCCAGGATATCCACATGGCCCACGGGGGCGTCACCCCGCCTATTAAGGCAATTAAGATTGAGGTCCACCGATCGGCTGCATCCTCGCCTTTCGAGGCCACGAACAGACGATCATCGCCAGATGTGAGGCCCTTAATCTTATTTGCGTTAATAGGCCGGCTCCCACGCCGGTGGGCCATGCCTCGATTCCTGGACCACGGCCAATAAATCGACGCCGTTCTTATTCGAGCATCTCCCGAGACTTTCGAATCGTCTTAAACACATGCAACACCGCAGGAAACAGCACCGCACAACTCTCCTTCGCCCCGCCGCGGCTGCCGGGCAAGGTGACCACGAGCGTCTCGTCGACCAGGCCGGCGACGCCGCGCGACATAAAGGCCACGGGTGTCATCTCCTGGCCGTGGGCGCGGGCAGCCTCCATGATCCCGGGGATGGGCCGGTCGAGCATCGGCTCGATGGTCTCGACGGTGACGTCGGTATGGGCCAGTCCGGTGCCGCCGACGGTGAGCACCAGGTCGACGCCGGCTGCGATGAGTCGGCGCACGGCGTCCTCGATGGCCTCGGCGTCGTCGCCGATGACCAGGTGCTCGGCCAGCTCGACGCCGAAGTCGGCGAGTCGGACGACCTCGTGCTCGACGATGGCCCCGGCGCGGTCTTGTTTGTGGCCGCCGGCGACCGCGTCGGAGACGCTGATGACCGCGGCCTGCAGCGACGGGTCGAAGCGATAGCTCGAGTCGTCGAGCCCGCCCGTCTGCTCGACCACCCGCGCCTGCTCGACGGTGATCGCCTCGGCCTGCCCGTCGAGCATGTCGACGATGGTCGTCGCGCAGATCTGGGCGGCCAACAGCGCGCGGCTGCCGAGTCCGGCGCGCGAAAAACCGGCCGCTTCGGCCGAGATATGCAGATCGATGCCGTCCCACTCGAATTCGACCTCGACTGAGCTTAATTCGGCGCTTTGCGTGTACGGCAGGAGTTTGGGAGCACGCCGGGCGGCCATCACACCGGCGACGCGGGCAGACTCTAGGACGGAGGGCATCTGGGAGTCGGCCTGGGCGTGGTGGCCAAAGCGCACCAGCGCCTGGGCGCGGGCACCCCGGCGGTGGCGCGGCTTATCAGACGTGGGCATGCTCATTCCTCGGAGTCCAAGTCACTATTCTCGATGCTCACCTCGCCGGTAAAGACGGGAAGAGCAATCTTGAGGGCTACGGTGAAAACCATCAAGCCCAGCGCCCAGATACCCGCGCTGACCTTCCACTCGACGGTGCTGGGCAGATACTCGACCATCTCGTGGAGCGTGCTGGGGATGAAGCCGGGCACGATGAGGCCCATGCCCTTCTCGATCCAGATGCCCACAAAGCTGAATACGCACGCGAGCACCAATACGGAGTGCTTTTTGCGCGAGGCCGGATGCAGCAACATAAAGGCGGCCAGGATATTCAGCCCCAGCGCCGTCCACGTCCAGGGCACCAGCGCGTCGTGGCCGTGCAGCCCAAAGAAAAGATACTCGCCGACCACCCCGTGCGAGCCGCCGGTGTAGAAGATGGTGAAGATCTCGGCGCCGAATAAGAAGAGGTTGATCAGGATGGTCACCCGCATCACCGAGGTCAGCGTGCGTATGGGACCCTCGCTGATCTGGAAGTTGGTGAGCTTTCGAATCAAGAGCAGCGTCATGATGATGAACGCCGGCCCGGTCACAAACGCCGAGACGATAAAGCGCGGCGCCAAGATCGCGCTATTCCAGAACGGGCGGCCGCCCAGGCCCTGGTACAAAAAGGCGGTGACCGTGTGAATCGAGATCGCCCACCCGATCGAGATGAACACAAACGGGATATACCAGCGCTTGTCGGGCTTCTCGCCCAGGAATTTTTTGTAGAGCATATACCCGCAGATATGCAGGTTCAGCAATAAGTAGCCGTTGAGGACGATGACATCCCAGGTGAGCATCGAGATCGGCCAGTTGAACCGACCGATCCCGGGGAGCATATGCCAGAAGCGGTCGGGCCGACCCAGGTCGGCGACCACAAACGCCAGGCACATCACGATCGCCGCAATCGCCAGAAGCTCGCCGATGATGACCACGTCGTGCATCTCGTGGTCGTCATAAAGATAGGCCGGGATGACCATCATCACCGCGCCGGCCGCCAAGCCCACCATGAAGGTGAAGTTGGCGATATACAGCCCCCAGGAGACGTGGTCGCTCATATTGGTCACCGCCATGCCCTCGGCGACCTGATAGGCCCAGGCGTTCGCGCCCACCAAGAACACCGCCGTCAACAGCGTCATCCAGGCGTAAAACGCCAGGCTGCCGTCGGTGGCCAGCACGACCGAACGCCACAAAAACTTCGGATAGCTCAGCCAATGTCTCGATTTCGCGCTCATAATATCTCTTCCTCTCGCCTTATGATGCCTTTCCTGAACCCCCGGACCCTCACGCCTCAATCCCTGCCGTTGCCGTTAAGCAGTTGCCGTTAAGCAGTTCCTGGACCCCTGGACCCCTGGACCCCTGGACCCCTGGACCCCTGGCCTCCCCTACTCGTCGAAGAAGTAGAAGAAGCTCGGCACGGTCCCCAGATCCTCTTTGAGCACGAAGACGCGCTTATTCTCGAGCACCCAGCGAATCTCGCTTTCCGGATCGAGCAGGTTGCCGAACACGCGCGCGCCGGTCGGGCAGGCCTCCAGACACGCGGGCATCTTTCCCTTGCGGGTGCGGTGCAGGCAGAACGTGCACTTTTCCATGGTGCCTTGCGGCCGGATGCGGTTGGACAGGTAGGCCTGGACGGGGTTGACCTGGTCGGCCGGAATCTCCGGCTTTTTCCAGTTGAAGCGGCGCGCGTGATAGGGGCAGGCGGCCTCGCAATAGCGGCAGCCGATGCACCAATTGTAGTCGACCACGACCACGCCGTCCTTCTCCTTCCAGGTCGCCTCGACCGGGCAGACCTTCACACACGGCGGGTTGTCGCATTGCTGGCACTGCACCGGCAGATAGTATTTGCCCTCGGCGGGCACCGGGTGATCGTAGTCGGCGGTGCCCTTCTCGAAGTCGATGGAGCCTTGGTCCATCTCGAAGACCCGGATATACGAGTTATTGGTGGCCCGGTCGTGGTTATTCTCCTCGTGACAGGCCTCGGCGCATTTTCTGCAACCGATGCAGATGCTCAGGTTCAGCGCGTAACCGAATTTGACCCCGTCCTGGGGCTTGATGTCCTCGATCTCGACGCGCGCGCCATATTGCTCTTCAGTCTCGTCCTCGAGACGGCGCAGCACCTTGTCCATCTGGGGCTTGGAGAGCTCCTTATAATGCTTCTGCAGGAACTCATCGACGTTGGTCTCGGCGGTAAAGGAGGTCATCGGCGCCATCGCCTTGGCGAAGGCCGCCGCGCCTAGCGTCGCGCCCGCTCCCTTGAGCAGCGTGCGTCGATTGATGCCCTTATTGGGCTCCTGTTTTGTGTCGTCCTGGCTCGGTTGGCTCATCAATGCTTCTCCTTCCCGAAGTTGCCGTCCCGGGGTCCGGGGGCGGGCATCATCGGCTTAAAACTAGGATCGTGCGGGTCGTGGCAGTTCACGCAGTCGTTGCGAGTGCGCGGGCCCTGGTTCAAATCCCAGTAGCCGTTCATGCCGCCGTGCGAGCCATTGATGTAGTCGCGGTGCTGCGGCCCGTGGCACTGTGCGCATAATTGGCGCGTATCCTCGAAGGCCAGCGACTTGCCGTCGGCCAGGCGCAAGGTATTGCGGTCGTCGGGGTTGTGGCAGGAGTTACACGTCAGGTCGCTGTGGGCGAACTCCATACCGGTATGAAAGTCCTCGAGTTCGTCGGGATGCTCCGCCGGCGTGTCGCCGTCGGCCGGAATGCTGTGGCACGTCGAGCACTGCACGCCGGCGAACTCCTCCTCGCCGACGCGAGTTTTGAGCGTGCCAAGCTCGCGCGAGGACTTGATGGTGGTCTCGTAGCGCTTGTCGGTCTCGGTGCTGGGCTGGCCTGTCGGTTCAGCGGGCGTATCGCTATTGCAGGCGGTAGCAAGCAACGCGAGCGCCACGACGAGTGCGCTCATTATGATGGGTCGTAAGTTCATGGTTTGTCTCGTGATTGAGTCGCGCTGCCGGCCGAGGCCCATGGCACAATCAACCTCCAATGCTGCATCTTGCCACTCCTCCCCGATGCGGGGAGGTGGGCGGCGCGTCGTTTAGCGCCGCTCGGAGGGGGCCTCATAAAGCAGCCCACCCCACTCACCGAGCAACCCTCGTGCCAACACGCCCAACCCTCGCCAAAACCCACACCCAGCCCATCGAGGACTTTCGAGCCGCGCAACATTCACGCACCTAAGCTCGATAACGCACAATTTTCGCAACCTGCTCCTCTATCGCCCCGCTCATCCCCCGATACCAGCGTATTTCACCGCTTCGGGCGAGTTGGAACGGCTCTTGTATATCTCAACCCACGTCGCGCCCGGCGAAAGCCTGCCGGATGCCAAGACTCAGGATACGGAGCCAGAAAAATGCCTGTCAGTGCCGTCGTCATAAGCCTCAGCGCCGAGCCCGAACTCCAAGAGCGAGCGATTCGTGCTCTCCAGGCGCACCCGCGTGTCACCCTGGGCGAGCAGCAAAAGAGGCTGCTGCCGGTGGTGGTCGACACGGACACGATGTCTGAGGGGATCGAATTGGTGCGCGAGGGCCTACCGAAGCTCGACGGTGTCGAGTTCGTGCACGTGGTGTCGGTCGACTTCTCGGACGTCGACGATTTCACCGAGAAAATGCCGCCCAAACGTCGTTCACGGGCCACATGATGATGTTCTTGGTTTTTAGTTCTTGGTTCTCGCTGTTGCCGTCCGCTCTCGCGTGCTGGCTACAACCGTCGTCGTCTCTCGAAGCGGAACGTCACAATCCAGCGAGAGCGGCACGCCTGACCAAGAACCAACAACCAACAACCAAGAACCAACAACCGAGGTAAATCCATGAATCGCCGCAACTTCCTGAAGATGACCGCGCTGGCCTCGGCGACCGCCGCCGCCAGCCGGATGGCCTACGGCCAGAGTGCGGTCGATCCGGAGATCGCCGCCCAGGCTCCCGACTCGGTTGTGTGGGATAAGGCGCCGTGCCGTTTTTGTGGCACGGGTTGCCACCTGCAGGTGGCCGTCGACAAGAAAAAGGGCAAGGTCGTCGCCATCGCGGGCGACCGCAAGGCCGAGGTCAATAAGGGACTTGCCTGCGTCAAGGGCTACCACGTCGGGCTCATCCTCTACGGCCCGGATCGGCTCACGCAGCCGTTGCTCAAAAAGGGCGACAAACACGTCCCAATCAGTTGGGACGAGGCCCTCGAGATCGTTGCCAAGCGCGTGCTCAAAGACCCCAAGGGCTTCGCCTATTATGGCAGCGGCCAATGGACGATCCCGGAGGGCTACGCCGCCCAGAAATTCATGAAGGGCGGGCTTGGCTGCAACCACATCGACCCGAACGCGCGCCTGTGCATGGCCAGCGCGGTCACCGGCTTTATCAGCACCTACGGCGTCGATGAGCCGGCGGGCACCTATACCGATCTCGACAAAGCCGACGTGATCATCTGTTGGGGCAATAACCCCGCCGAGATGCATCCGGTGTTATTCTCGCGCATTGTCGACCGGCGCTCCAAGGGCGAGGAGGTCATGCTCATCGACATCGGCACGCGTAAGACCCGCACCACCGACCACGCCGACCACTACCTGGAGTTCAACCCGCAGAGCGACCTGGCGATCGCCAACGGCATCGCCCACCTGCTGATTGAAAACGGCACCTACGACGAGAAGTTCGTCGAGAATTATTGCAACTTCCGCAAGGACGAGGACCCCTCCAAGCCCACCCTCAAGGGCGTCGCGTCGGATTTCGAGGAGTATAAAAAGCTTCTGGCCCCCTATACCCCCGAAAAAGTCGAGGAGATCTCGGGCGTGCCCGCCGACAAAATCCGCATGCTCGGCAAACTCTTCGGCGACAAGAAAGTCAAGATCACCAGCCTGTGGTGCATGGGCATGAATCAGCACACCCGCGGCACCGACATCAACCGGCTGGTCCACGGGATTCACCTCTTGTCGGGCAAATTCGGCGTGCCCGGAAACGCCCCGACCAGCCTGACCGGCCAGCCGTCGGCCTGCGGCACCGCCCGCGAGGTCGGCACGCTCGCCCACGCGCTGCCCGGCGGCATGGTCGTGGCCAACGACAAGCACCGCGAGATGGCCGAGAAATTCTGGAACCTCCCCGCCGACCGCATCAACCCGAAGCCGGGTTACCACACCGTGGCGATGTGGGAGAAATTCTCCACGCCCACCGACAAAGGCGGCGACGTCCACACCATCTGGGTGCAGGTGACCAACCCCGGCCAGTCGCTGCCCAACACCGAAAAGCTCTTCCACCCGAGCCGCAAACTCGACGATAAATTCTTGATCGTCTCGGACGTCTACCCGACCGAGACCACCAAGCATGCCGACCTGATCTTGCCGTCGGCGATGTGGGTCGAGAAGAACGGCATGTTCGGAAACTCCGAGCGGCGCACCCAGCAGTGGTTCAAGATGGTCGACCCGCCCGGCGACGCCCGCGACGACTGCTGGCAGACCGTGGCGGTGGCCCGAAAGCTCTACGAAATGGGCTTCGAGGGCATGAAGGACAAAGACGGCAAATTCATCTTCCACATGACCGATGACGACGGCAATGAAGTGCCCGCCTGGAAGTGGGACAGCTACTACGACGTCAACGTCGACAAGCGCCTCTTCGAGGAGTACCGCCAATTCTCCACGATGAAGCACAAAAACCTGGCCCCCTACGACGAATACGTCAAAACCCGCGGGATGCGCTGGCCGGTCGTCGAGCAAGACGACGGCACCTGGCACGAGACCGAGTTTCGCTTCGCCGCCTTCGACGACCCGTTCGTCAAAGAGGGCAAAGAGCTCGAGTTCTATCACTCGACCACCAACGACGGACGCGCTCAGATCTGGTTCGCGCCCTATACGCCGGCGCCCGAGGAGCCCGACGAGGAGTATCCGTTCTGGTTATGCACCGGCCGGGTCCTCGAGCACTGGCACTCCGGCTCGATGACCATGCGCGTGCCCCAGCTTCGCCGGGCGATGCCTCAAGCCTATGTCGAGATCAACCGCGAGGACGCCCGCCGCCTCGAGATCGGCAACGGCGACATGGTGCGCATCGAGTCGCGCCGCGGCTCTCTGACGCTGCCGGCCTGGATCGACGGGCGAGGCCGGCCCCCCGAGGGCAGCATCTTCGTTCCCTGGTTCGACGAGCGACTGCTCATCAACCAAGTCACGCTCGACGAGCATTGTCCGATTTCGAAGCAGCCTGACTACAAGAAATGCGCCGTCAAAATTACGAAGGCGTAAGTAGGCTGACGTCCAGGAGAGTTCGATGACCACCGATGACAACAACCGATCGGGTTGGGCCGAGCACAAGCCGCTGCAGCTCTTCTTGGTGATCCTAATCGCGGTCGCCTTCATCGGCTTCTTCGTGGGCACCCGCTCGGGCGCCTACGAGGAGGACCACCAGCGCCAGCACGTCAGCCAGCCCGACGGCGAGGCGCCGCCGGCGCGCAGCTATACCGAGATCCTCGATGAGCCGCGTATCTCCAACGAGCATTGGGATGAGAGCATCGCCGAGCTGGCCCAACAGCGGCCCGACCTCTTCGACGAGGTCGAGAATACCCCCGAGGCGCGCCGACGCTCGCTGGCCGACCGCGCCGAGCTTCGCGCCTATGCAGGCGCTCCGCCCACCGTGCCGCACCCGGTCAAGCAGATCGGCGATCTGGCCTGCTCGGCCTGCCACACCGACGGCCTCGAGGTGCGCGGGCGCATCGCGCCGCCGATGAGCCACGAATACCTGACCAACTGCACCCAATGCCACGTCCCCGGCGAGTCGCCCGTGCCCCGCGACGACACGCTCGCCCAGGGCCCGCCCATCGACGGCCAAAGCTTCGTGGGCGCCCCCGAGGCCGGCCCCGGCGAGCGTGCCTGGTTTGGCGCGCCGCCCCAGATGCCTCACAAGGAGTATATGCGAAGCGAATGCTCGAGCTGCCACGGCTCCTTTGGCCGCCCTGGCATGCAGACCACACACCCCTGGCGCAAAAATTGCCAGCAATGTCACACACCGTCGGCCCAGGCCGACCAGGACATGCCCCCGGCGACGCTGCCGCCGGCGGTGCCCTTGGCTCAGCCGTGACGGGCGTCGTTTCTAGGGGCATCATCGGGCGGCGACCCTATCCACGGGTGCGCCTCGCCGGTCGCGCTAACGCGCGCCCGGCTTGGCTTACCCGCGGGTATGGTTTGATCTCCTGAGAATCTCGTATGTGGGTCGTTCGATTTGTCCGATTGGTCATCCGAGCTGGGACCAAACCGTAGCCGGGGGTAAGCCCAATCGAGGCGCCACC
>JBKGZI010000004.1:0-45685 GCA_046545675.1 Persicimonas sp. | reverse complement strand
CCCAGCACTCGGTCAAGGCGCTTCGCGAGATCGGCATCCAGCCCGAGATGCTGGTATGCCGAAGCGAGCACCCCCTGTCCGACGAGCTCAAGGAGAAGATCGCGCTGTTCTGCAACGTCGCCCCCAAGCGGGTCATCAGTTGCCTGGACGCCGATTCCATCTACGAGGTGCCGCTGCTGCTGGCCGAGCAGGGCATCGACCACGAGCTGAGCGAGGCGCTCAATATCTGGTCGCGCGCCGCCGACCTGAGCGATTGGCGGCGCATCGTCCACCGCATCAAGAATCCGTCCCACGAGGTCGAGATCGGCATCGTGGGCAAATACGTCGATCTGACCGACGCCTACAAGTCGCTCAATGAGGCGCTCTTCCACGCCGGCATCGAGAACGATACCAAGGTCAAGCTGCGCTTCGTCGACTCCGAAGAGGTCGAAAACAAGGGCCCTGACAAGCTGCTCGCTGGCTGCGACGGCGTGCTGGTCCCCGGCGGATTTGGCGAGCGCGGCACCGAGGGCAAGATCGCCGCGATTCGCTATGCGCGCGAAAATGAGGTGCCGTTCTTCGGCATCTGCCTGGGGATGCAGTTGGCCGTGGTCGAATACGCCCGCGATGTCTGTGGCTTCGACGACGCCAACTCCATCGAATTCGACGAGTCCTCCGAGCACCCGGTGATCGGGCTGATGGCCGAGCAGGAAGAGATCGTCGACAAGGGCGGCACGATGCGCCTGGGCGCCTACCCGTGCAAGATCACCGCCGGCTCGCGCGTGGCCGAGATCTACGGCGCCGAGGAGATCAGCGAGCGCCACCGCCACCGCTTCGAGGTCAACAACGCCTTCCGCGAGCAGCTCGAGGCCGACGGCATGGTCATCGCCGGGACCTCGCCGGACGACGTCCTCGTCGAGATGATCGAGCTGCCCGACCATCCCTGGTTTGTCGGCTGCCAATTCCACCCGGAGTTCAAGAGCCGGCCGACCGAGGCGCATCCGTTATTTGCGAGTTATATTGCGACGTGTTTGGAGGGGCAGGGGGCGTAGTTTCTTGGCATCACGCGAAAGCCCCTCCGGTTTCGCTTCGCTCAACCACCTCCCCCCGGCTGAACGCCGCGGGGAGGAGTATTCCTGCGTAACGCGCAGTGGTTGCCGTCCGACGGAAAGCAATTCGGTAGCGATCTGGCAGGGCTACTCCTCCCCAGCGCTTTCGCGCTGGGGAGGTGCCTGAGCAACGCGAAGGCGGAGGGGCTTTCGCGTTAAAGCAAGAAATTCACTCCGCAAACGACACATAAAAGATCCCCAGGCACATCTCATCGGTCGTCCCGTCTCCCCACGTCACATCACGCGGATCGAGCCTCTCGCCGTCGACGACCGGCTGGTTCTCGGCCGTGTTATCCCACTGACATTCGATAGAGAGTCTGTCGCCGGAGCTGACCGTCAGCGGTTGCTCGAGGCGGTAGCCGAGCTGCCAGTCGAAGTCCCAGCGGGGGACGTCGAGCAGGCAGTCGTCGTCGCCGCTGGCGCGGTCGATCCACAGCCGGGCGGAGTCGCCCAGGTTGTGCATATGCATGCTGGCGTCGTAGATGGTGATGTCGCTGCCGGCGAATGAGACCAGGTCGAAGCCCCACGAGTGTGTGGTGTCGGGTGAGCCGGCGGGGATGAGCATATTGTCGCCGTCGAGCCACTGGGGATTGGTCCAGGGCAGGTACATCGCCTGGGTGTCGACTTCGTCGGCGAGCTTGAGCTCGACGGCGCTCTGGTCGGCGACGGCGTCGGCGGTCAGCGTGTTGTAGTGGACCTGCAAGATGACCGTCGAGCCGGGCTCGATCTCGATGCCGGTGCCGTCGACGAAGTCCTGGCCCTGGCCGCCGGGCGCCCAGGAGCCCAGCCAGGAGGCCGACTGGTCGCCGGTGGGGTCCTGGGTGCCCACGCCCGGCCCGCCGAAGCAGGTGTAGCCGGGGCCCTCCTCGGCGGCGGCCTTGTCGGCGATTTCATCGCTCAGGCTGGGGTCGGCGACGTAGGCGATGACGTGGTGGACGATGCTCTGCTGGCCGGGCTCGACGCCGAAGCCGGTCACGAATTGGGTGGCGTCTTCGGGCCACTCGATCGGAAAGCAACGATAATCGTCGGGCGATTGTCGGGGCGTGTATGCCTCGGGCATCTCGAGGGTCAGGTCGACCCGACTCAGCCCGCCGCCGACATCCGGGAGCGGATCGCCGGGGTTGTCGGCGTCACCCTCCGGGGCTTCCTGGTCGACCCAACGCTCGAGCAGCGCGATCTGGCGGTCGGTCAGCGAGACGTCGTGCTTGTACTCGTTGCAGCCGTCGGCGGCCAGCCACGGCGGCATCTGCCGCGAGCTGACCTGCGCCCGAACCCCTGCGCGCGCCTGCTTGGTCTCCTCGTAGGAGCTCAGCGCAAATGGGGCGATGCCACCGTCATAGTGGCAACTGACACAGCGCCCATCCATGATCGGCTTGACGTGCTGGTAATAGGTGACCTCGTCGGGTAACTCGCCGCCGGAGTCGCCGGCGTCGGACGCACCCTCAGCGTCGGAGTCATCTTCGGCGTCGGCGTCATCCTCGGCGTCGGAGGCCTTATCAGCGTCCGGGCTGGTGTTATTCGTCGAGCTGATATTATTGCCGCTGTGCTCGCCGTCGGAGCCGCAGGCGGCGAAGGCGAGGGTGGAAAGGGCGATCACGAAGAGGCGCAAAGCGCGGTGGGGAGTCTTCATCTGGGGTTCTCATCCTGGGCCGGTTTTAGATGGTGGCCGGATGATAGCAGATGAAGACTCCGCGAGAAACTTATTGCGTCTGCGACGCCGTACGCGCCGCGTTGATCACGGCGTTATAATCGGGCTCGTCGGTCGCCTCGCTGACGACCTCCTTGTAGACCACGTTGCCCTTCTTATCGACGACCATCGCCGAGCGGGCGAGCAGGTCGAAGTCGCGGATGGTCAGCCCGTAGTTGTCGCCGAACTCGCGGAATTGGTAGTCGGAGTAGACGTTGACCTTCTGGATATCGCGCTCCTCGACGGCGCGGTCGAGGGCAAACGGCAGGTCGCGGGTGATGAACCAGATGTCGATGTCGGCGTCGTTGATCTCGGTGGCGCGCCGGTCGAATTCGGAGAGCTGGTCGGCGCAGACGGAGGTGTCCACCGACATTGCGGAGGTCAGGATGATCACCTTATTGCCGCGCGCCTGCTCGAATTCCACGGAGGTGCTCACGTTGGGCTTGACCCGAAAATTGGGCGCCCGCTTTCCCTTCTCGACGTGTCCGCCCTCGAGCGTGACCGGCTTGCCTTTGAATTCGACGGCGCCTTCGAATGTTGCCATGGTGTTCTCCTGGTTGTGGTTTGATTGTTCGGAGGTGGTGGATAAGTATTTCGAGGGTTAACACGACGACTGCAATGGCAACTTACGACGAGGTCGATATGGCGATCGAAAAGAGGCGCGCAGAGCTCAAGATCTCCGGCAAGGTCCAGGGGGTATTCTTTCGCTCGTCGATCCGCGAGCAGGCCCGCGCCAACGGTCTGGGCGGCTGGGTGCAGAATATGCCCGATGGTACCGTCGAGGCGACGCTCGAGGGGACGGCGGAGGACGTCGAAGACGTCGTCGAGTGGGCCCGCCAGGGGCCGGAGGCCGCCGAGGTCGAAGACATCGACGTGCAATGGTTGGAGCCGCAGGGTGATTCGCATACGTTTCAAATTCGCAGGTGAGTGCAGTCTCGCGGCGAGTTTGTTTTTCGTAGACCTACTGCCGCCACGCAGCGATCTTGGTTCTTGGTTCTTGGTTCTTGGGTTCTTGGCGGTATATGGGCCGACTTAGACTCTGCTGGCTCACGAGAACCATTGCTGGTGAATTGAACGACAAACCACGGCTGGCAAAGATCAAGAACCAAGAACCAAGAACGTGAACGCGTTGCGAGCTCCCCTCAACGACCGCGTAGACTTCCCGAAAGCCAATGATGTGACGTAAGGCAACCCCGATGTACCTTCCAGTTGATGAAGTTCGAGCTGAGTTCGACGCCGCGCTGGGCGCCGATCGTCCGATCGTGCTCAGCGCGCCGACCGGCTCGGGCAAGTCGACGAGGCTGCCTCTGTGGATGGCCGAGCAGCTCGACGGGCCGATCCTGGTCGTCGAGCCGCGTCGGGTGGCGTGTCGGTCGCTGGCCGGCTGGCTCAGCGAGCAGCGCGGCGAGCGGGTCGGGGAGACGATCGGATATACGGTGCGCTTCGACGATCGCACCAGCGATTCGACGCGCGTGGTCTTCGCGACGACCGGCGTGGCGCTTCGGATGCTCGCCGCCGAGCGCTTTCGGTTCGCGGGCGTGCTCGTCGACGAATTTCACGAGCGAAGCTGGCAGGTCGATCTGATCATGGCGGCGCTGTGCGCGCGTCGCGAGCGCAGCGACCGACCGAGCGAGCGCCTGCCGCTGGCGATCACCTCGGCGACCCTCGACATCGAGCGGCTGGCCCGGCGGCTCGACGCCGAGGTCATCGAGGCCTCCGGGCGAACCTATCCCGTCGACATCGAATATGAGGGCGATCCCAAGGCGCCGACGTCGAATAACCTGGACAGCCGGGTGGCCGACGCCGTGCGGCGCGTGCTCGACGAGGAAGACGACGGCGATATCCTGGTCTTTTTGCCCGGCAAGGGCGAGATCTCCGGCTGCCAGCAGGCGCTCACAGGCGTGGTCAAAGGCCGCAACGCCGAGGCCGTCGCCGTCCACGGCGGGCTGCCGCCCGAGCGCATGAAGCGGGCGCTGGCCTCCGGCGAGGATACCCGCCGGATCTACCTGTCGACCAACGTGGCCGAGACCTCGGTGACGCTGCCGGGGGTGACCACCGTCATCGACAGCGGGCTGGCGCGCATGCGCATCCATCGCAGCGGGCGCTCGGCGCTGGCGATGGTGCCGATCGCCGAGGACTCGATGGACCAGCGCGCCGGCCGCGCCGGCCGCGTGCGCCCGGGCCGGTGCATCCGGCTGTGGAGCCGGCGGTTTCGGCCCAGCGCGGTCACCGCCCCGGAGATCGAGCGCATCGAGCTCGACGACGTGCTCTTGCACGCCGGGGTGTGCGGACTCGACGGCGAAGCCCTGGACGAGGCGCCGTGGGTGACCGAGCCGCCCGAATTCGCCCTCGACCAGGCCCGCGAGCGGCTGGTCAAAGTCGGCGCGCTCGACCGCGCCGGCCGGATCACCGACAAGGGCGCGACGCTGGCCGAGCTGCCCGTCGACGGCCACGACGCGCGCATGCTCATCGGGGTCGACGACCGGATGGCCGGCACCGTCTGCGACCTGGTCGCGCTTTTGCAGCAAAACCGCACGTTGATGCTCTCCGCCAACGACCACGACATCCACCGCGCCCGCGCCGAGCTCTGCCAGGGCCTGGATAACGAGGTCTACGTCGAGATCGCCATGCTCCGCGCCGGCAGCGCCCACCGCCACAAGCTGCACGGCTCGGCGCTGCGCGAGACCCGCAAGGTCGCCAAGAGCCTGCGCCAGCTCGCCAATGCTCCGATCACCGATCCCACCAAGGACACTTTGGAGCTGCCGCCGCCCGAGGACTTCGCGGACTATTTGCTCGCCCGGATCCCGGAGGCGGCGTTCGTGGTGCGCGAGCGCGCGCTGAAGCGTCGCCAGGCAGGCAAGGCGCGCCAGGGGCGCTCCGAGCCATGGGCGAATGGGCAGGTCGAGCTGGGCGTGTGGCCATACCGGGCGCCCAGGCGAGAGCACGAGGACCAGCCCGACGCGCCGAAAGCAGGCCTGGTGCTCGACCACTTCTGGATCGGCGACGGCGGCACCGGCATTCGCGGCCACGGCCGCATGGTCCTGCCGTGCACCTACGACCAACTCGCCGATGCGGAGCTCGGAGAGGAGACGGTCGGTCACATAAAGGTCCACGGCCGCCGCCCGCCCAAGATCGTCGCCCAGGTCGAGCGCGTCCTGGCCGGCGTGACGATCTCGTCGCGCCGCGAGCCGCTGCGCGGGCGCGCGCTGTGCAAAGCAGTCGCGGAGCTGACCCTCGAAAACCGGCTCTTCAAGGGCGCCGGCGAGCGCGTCCTCGATGACCTGCACCTGTGGGGCTTATTGGCCGACTGGCCCGAAGAAGAGCGCTACTGGGGCTCGCACGGCCCGGCCGAGGCCCTCGAGTACCTGACCGCCCGCCTCGAGACCCTCGGGCTGCAGAATTACCAGGAGCTCGCCCTCATCGAGCCCGAGGACCTCAGGCCCGACCTGGTCGACGAGCTCGGCATCGCCGACTACGACCTCGAGCGCTACGTCGACGACTTCCCGCGGTTGTGGGAGCATATGGGGCGCGTGTACGAATGTGGCGTGCAGCCGGCGACCAAGAAGGTGATCTTGGAGCCGGCCAATAAGAAAGCAAAGCGGGGAAAGGACCCCAAAGCGGGGCATTTGCCGCGGTTTCGGGGGTTCTCGGTGTATTTTCGCAATGCGAGCCGGGTGGTGCCGGTGCGGTGAGGACGTTTGTTCGCGGAATCGGCCATGCAGCCGATCGGTGGACGTCAATCTTAGATGCCTTAATAGGCGGGGTGACGCCCCCGTGGGCCATGCGGATGTCCTGCACATATGGTCGAATCGCGACGTTCGTTTCATCGACCATGGTTCAGGAATCGGACATGGTCCACCGGCGTGGGAGCCGGCCTATTAACGGATTTAAGATTAACGGCATCACGTCTGCACATCGGTCGATATTACGCCAATCTATTCAAAATAAGTCCATAAAACCCACCATCGGCCGACCAAAAGCGCCAGCCGAGGTGGGCGTGGCAGCCGACGCAGACGGCGACCTGCCAGGTATAGCCTTCGAACCAGGTGAAGTCGTCGCTCTCGGGGCCGACCTGGCGGCAGCCGTCGGCCTCCGAGAAGCAGCCGATCTCGAAGAGTACGCCCGCCGGGTTGACGCAGGTGTGCTCGTGGCGGCCGCCCACGCGGGTGCGCAGCTTCGGTCGGGTGACCGCCTGGCCGCACGCCGAGCAATTGAGCTCCTCTTCCTCCTCGGAGCGTTCTTCGTGCTCGGCCTGGTCGACCGGACTTTCGGCGTCGACCGGGGCGTCGGTGGTGGTTGTGTCGAGGACTTCCATGGTGGCTTCTTGGGTTCGGGGGGCTGCTCTGGGTAATGTGGGCGCCGCCGCGCGGAATGGCAAATGCTGATGACCTCGAAACCCAACCCAACGGAGACCCCATGCCCCAAACACCCAAAACACCTCGTCTGATCATCCACGGCGGCGCCGGAAGCTCGATGAGAGATCTGTCGCGTGCGCAGCGCATTCGAGAGGCCCTGTACGCGGTGGTCGACCCGGTCTACGAGATGCTCGAGGCCGGCGCGTCGGCGCGGGAGGCGGTGGTCGAGGGGTGTCGGTTGTTGGAGGACGATCCGAACTTCAACGCGGGCACCGGCTCGGCGATTCAGTCGGACGGCCAGATCCGGATGAGCGCGTCGTTGATGGACGGCGATAGCCAGAGCTTCAGCGGGGTGATCAACGCCATGCGGATCGCCCATCCCATCGACGTCGCCGAGTTCTTGCAGGCCGAGCGCGACCGGATCGTGGCCGGCGTGGGGGCGGCGGAGCTGGCGCGCGAGCTGGGCCTCGAGCCGCATGATCCGCTGGTCGAGCGCAGGTTTCGCCAGTGGATCAAGCAGCGCGAGCGCGGCTTCGCGAAGGAGGCGGCGCAGGTGGTCGCCGAAGATGACCAGCCCGACGACGGCCAGCCAGCCGACGACCAGCCAGATGAACCCGACGATCGCGGCCGGGGCACCATCGGCGTGGTCGCCATGGACGCCGACGGCCGGCTGTGCGCGGGCACGTCGACCGGCGGGCGCGGCTTCGAGCGCATCGGTCGGGTCAGCGATTCGGCGATGCCGGCGGGCAATTACGCCGACAGCCACGCCGCGGTCAGTTGCACGGGCATCGGCGAGCATATCGTCGACGCTTGCCTGGCCGCGCGGGTGGTCGTGCGGGTCAGCGACGGCATGGCGCTGGGCGACGCGCTGCAAAAGTCCTTCGCCGAGTCCGACGTGCTCGAGCATTCGCTGGGCGCGATCGCCATCGACCGGGCCGGCACGATCGGCTGGGCGAAGACCAGCGATATCCTATTGGCCGCCTATCGGGTCGGCGAGGAAGTCGGTGATACGATCGAGCTGCCCGTGGGGACGCTCGTCGATACTCGATGAGGGGCGGGTTCATCGTCCGCAGGTTGGCAGTAGACCCCTCTCCACCCGTAGCGACAGCGAAGGGAGGGAGAGGATCAAGGAGAGGCCCCACCTTGATCCTCCCCTTCTCTCCGCTACGCTCCAAGTGGGGAGGGGAGGCCGCCGGCCAACCGACGGAGGATGAGCATACCCTCGATAAGGTACGAGTTTGCTTTGTGGGCGCGGGTGCTCTATCATATTAAAGGCTTCGGAGGGAGCGATCTCAATAAGTTTTCCGGGGCTTTTTAGAGTGCTTCCCTGCCATAGATGTCCAATTCATTTGGTGTGGGGGGAAGCCGAGTCGAGGGTTCGCTCAGAAGAGCGGGCCCGTCATTCTACTCTGTTGGGGCGCGCTGCGCCCGGCCAGGAGGTAAGCAATATGGCTTTCAAACGTGTATATCATCGAGCAAATTTCGATAGCAGCATGAGCGAGCAGGACAAGCTCGATTGTATCGATGATTTTTATAAGGAATGCGGTGCTTACGGCGTCGACGGGGTGATCATCGGGCGCGGTGGTACAATTACCTATATTCTGGAGGGTGACGACGCCGCGGTGGACGGCAGGGTCTCGTCGCTAGAGGATAACAACGACCTGACTCATAATGAGACGATTCACACGGATACTTCGGGGTCGAGCTCCGGCACGCTGGTCAGTCATAGCGACGACGACAAGCGTATGCCGTGAACGAACGGTTTGATTGACGTATCGTGACCGGATCAGCGCCGCCGTGGTCAGAGCTCGAGACCGTCGAGCTTCCGTTCCACGGCGCGCGCTTTTTCGTCCGTTCCGAGGCCGCGCCATTGGCGCCTCGCAAATTCGTAGGCGCGCCGAGCGATCTCGGCGTTGTCACCCTGTGCGGCGAACTCGCCGGCCAGATCGGCGCAGGCCGCCAGATCGAGGTCGTGGACGCTCATCTCCTCGGTGGTCTCTTCGACGAAGTCGAGCATCTCCCCCAGTCGTTGCCACTCGCGTCGATAGGCCAGGCACGGCAGCAATAAGCAGCGGGCGAAGGCGAGCATCACCACGTTGCCCCGCGCCTGGTAGGCCCGCTCGCATGCCTCCAATTCGGCGAAGACCCGCGCGAAATCTCTGAGTTGGATACGCACCAGCGCCAGGTTCAGGCGGGCCAACAGCGAGATTCGCGGTGCCGAGTTGAGCGAAACCTCATAAGCGCGCTCGTAGAGTGTTATGGCCTCTCGCAGTTCTCCCTCGTGTCGGATGACGTCGCCCAGCGTGATCATGGTCTCGGCTGCGTTGAGCGGCCGTCCATGCTCCTCGAAGCGCCTCGCCGCCTCTTCGAGATGGCGCTTGCCGACGGCGGTGTTGCCGCGGCGAAATTCGCACTCTCCCAGATCTGCGAGCGCCCATGCGACCCCCTCCGGGGCTTCCGCCTCCTCGAATAATGCAATGCTCTGTTCGAACTCGGCGCTCGCCTCGTCGAACTGGGCGCGACGCATCAACACGAAACCTCGCTTGTGTCGGATGCGCGCCTGTAATTCCGCATCCACATGTTCTTCATGGGCCCGGAGCGCCTCCAGGCGAGCCCACGCTCGATCGTAGCGTCCTCGAATCTCTTCGATTTCGGCGCGACGGAAGAGGGCCTCGGCCAAAATTTGGGTCTCTCCACATGATCTGGCCTTCTCGATGGTCGAATCGGCGAGCCTGGCGGCTTCGTCCAGCCTGGTTTGGCGGCCGAGTCCGGTGATTTTTATCAAATGGCTCTCGATGCGCGCTGGACTATCCTCGGGATACCCGAGCCGGTCCAATGCTTCATAGCGCAGATCTACAAGAGTCATCGCGGAGGCCTGCTCGTGGCGATTGCCGCGGTAGCGCGCGGCGCAGAGCAGCGGATCGAGAGCCTCCTCGAAGCGGCCGGCGGCGAAGAGGTAGCGGCCCAGGCGCTCGGCGCTCTCGTCGGTCTGGTCGCGGTGGTCGAGCAGCATCTGGGCGGCCACGAAGTTCGCGCGCGTCCAGCGTGCGGCCTCGCGTGAGCGGCGCGCGAGGCATTCGCGCAGCAGTCCGTGGACAAAACGCACGCCGCCGTCGGTGTCGACGAAGAGTCGCTGCATCAGCAGGTCGTGGAGCTGCTCGTCGGGGAAGTCGACGCCGGCGAGCTCGCAGCAAAGCCGCCAGTCCTCGAGGTCGACCTCCTGGCCGAGCGCGGCGGCGAGTTCGAAGGCAAATAACTCGTCGTCGTCGGCCCCATC
Organism: Persicimonas sp.; assembly: GCA_046545675.1. Classification (GTDB taxonomy): domain Bacteria; phylum Myxococcota_A; class Bradymonadia; order Bradymonadales; family Bradymonadaceae; genus CAYLTX01. Next base: position 35,278 of record JBKGZI010000004.1, on the reverse strand, counting down.
GAGCACGTCGTCGAGGCGGGTCGACCAGACCGAATACAGGTCGTCGGGGATGCGGGGTCGCTCGCCGTCTTGGAGCACAAAGCCCTTCGAGCCGACCTCGAGCACGCCGCGGTCGACCCAATCGCCGATGAGCTGGACGGCGAAGAGCGGGTTCCCGTCGGTGTGATCGGCGACCTTGCGGGCCAGCGCGGGCTCGAGGTGGAGCAATTCGCCGACCAGCTCCAGGTGCTCGTCAGCCGAGAGCGGCTCGACCCAACAGCGGCCGACGTTATCGAGCTCCAACAGCTCCACGAGTTGCTTCGACTCGGCCGGGCGTTCGGCGAGCGCCTCGGAGCGTATCGTGGCGATGATGAGGATCGGCGCGGACTCGGCCTCGTTTTGCTCCATGCAATAGCGCATAAAGCCAACCGCCTCAGTCGACCACTGCACGTCGTCGAGCCAAAGCGCCATCATTCGGCCCTGGGCGATATGCCTCAAGGTGCGCAAGATGATCGCGTAGCGTTGCTCGGGGCGCGAAAATTGGATCTTTCGCTGACCGGCCTCGACATCCTCGGGGGTCGCAGGCGAGAGGATCTCGGCCAGAGCGTCCCACATATACGGATCATCGATACCCTCGGCCTCGAACCAGGCGCGGACCCGCTCGAGGACTTGGGCGCGCTCCAAGCCGACGGTGCGGATGCGGCGGGCGAGCATGCGGGACAGGCCCTCGGCGCCGCCGGGGCTGGAGTTGTGGGTGGCCTTGAAGGTGATCACCGCGCCATTTTCGTTGGCGCGATCGCAAAACCATTCGGCGAGGTAGCTCTTGCCGCATCCGGCGCCACCCTGCAGCAACGCCGCGCACGGGTTGGAGGTCAGCTCGACCTGCCGGATGCGCTCCCAGAGGAATTCGCGCTCGGTCTCGCGGCCGATGAGCGGGATGTAGCGAAGCCCGTAGAGACCCCGGCCGGCGCCGATTAGTTTGACCGAGGGGCGCCGGTGGACCATATGGCGCCAGTCGCGCGTCAGCGGAGGGCAGATAATGTCGTGCGGAACGACCTCGGGCGTATCGCCCGAAGCCTCTCGGGGGCCATCTTCGAGGTCGTCCTCGGCCTCGCCGCGGTCTGCGCGAGAGATGGGTTGGTGGCTGGGCCGATGCTCACCGGCCAGGTCGAGAAGCGGCTTGAGCACCAGCGAGCTGGCCCGCGCGTTGGAGACGATCGGGCTGTCGGCGGGGCCCTCGTCGCCTGGGGGCTGCTCCATGAGCATCAGCCCCCAGGCGGCGTCGCCGGCGCGTCGATAGCGGTCGAGCGGACTCTTCTGGAGCAGGCGGTGGATCCAGGCCTCGAAGCGATCGGGCACGGGGATGCGCGGTTCGAGTCGAGGCACCGGCTTGTGGATATGCTTGCGGGCGATCTCGACGATTGAATGGCCGTCGAAGGGCGGCCGGCCGCAGACGAGTTGGTAGGCCAGGCATCCCAGGGAGTACAGATCGCTCCACGGGCCGATATTTCGCCAGCCGGCGTGGAGCTGCTCGGGCGACATAAACGCCGGGGTGCCGCAGACGCCGCGGTTGGCCGAATTTTCACCGTCGAGCCGCTCGGTCAACAACGCCAGTCCGAAGTCGGTGAGTCTGACGCCGCCGTCGTTGCGGTCGGTGAGCAGGATATTGTCCGGCTTGAGATCGCGGTGGATGACGCCTCTGGCGTGGGCGTGGGCCAGCGAGTCGAGCAGCGACAATAAGATCGCGCGCGCCTCGGTCCACGACAGATCGGCGAGGCGGCCGACCAACGAGCCGCCTGCACAAAACTCCATGGCCAGGGCGGGGCTTCCGTAGTTCAACGCGCCGAACGAGGCCTCTTCGGCTTCGCGGCTGATCTCGAGGTAGTCGAAGATCATGACCACGCCGGGATGGTGCAAGCGCGCGACCGCGCGCAACTCCTGCTGGAAGTGGCGCCGATAGTGGTCCGTGTCGGCGCCGCGGTGGGTGATGACCTTGACCGCGGCCGGCACGTCTTGCTCGCGGTGGCGCGCCAACCAGACCTGGCCCATGGCTCCCTTACCGATGAACTCGAGCAGATCGAAGGGACCGACGGGTATCGGATCGAGGCGCGCAGAGGAGGCCGGCGTGGGGGCCGACAGGATCGGGTTGTCGTTGGAATCCTGATTCACGTCTCGGTGGCTCCACGCCTCGCTAAGAGCAGTGCGAACAGGGTCGGCGATCGGAGCGCTTTTGCCAAGCGTGATTCAGACGGGTCTTCTCATTAGACCGGCTCGATGGTCTGCACGCCGAAGGTGCCCGAGAAGGGGACTTGCTGATCTTCGGGGCCTTGGCGTGCGTCGGTGAGCCGATATGAGCCCGCGCCGATGGTCAGCTTGGCGTCGGCCGGGAAGGCGCCGCCCTTGGAGAGCATCGAGGTGGCCACGTCCATGAGGCGAAAGTAGGCGGCGTTCATGCCCGCGTCGATGCGGGTCTGCAGCTCGGGCAGGCCGAAGGCGGTCAGCCCGCGGGTGGTCATCCACTCGTCCTGGTGCCAGGCGTGCACGCACAGATTGGTCAGGTTGTGGGTCTGGTCGATGTCCATGGTGACCAATTTGATGAACCGCGGCGAGTGCAGCGTGACCAACCCCGGCATGAAGATGCCGGCGGCGCCGGCCTCCACGATGGTGCTGGCGATGCGCGCGAAGTAGCGCGCCGGCACGATCCCCTTGCGCTTGCCGCCTTTGACCACAAAACGCCAACTGGCCGTATGCTGCTTGAGCTGGATGACCTCGGTGGGCGTATACGGCTCTTTGCTGGTGCCGGCCAGCGTGTGCAGCTCCTCGAGCGGCTCCTCGACCAGCAGCATCGCCTCGGCGCCGTCGGCGAAGGTGACCGTGCCGCGGGCCTGCACGTCGGCCTCGTCGACCGGCTCGACGGCGTAGGTCGCCTCCTCCTGCCAGTGACGCTCGTGCAGATCGGTGAGCATATCGGCGTTCTCCAGGCCCCAACTGACCGGGGCGACGCCGACAAACGAATCGGGTGTGGCTTGGTATGTCATGATATGTCCGAAAAAGACGGTGAGTCAGTTGTTTTTGAAGCTGCGGATGTGCAGCCCGTCGCTGATTTGGTCGAGGATGTGGTCGGCAGCCTGACTTTCGCCAAGTGACTCCGGGTCGATGCCTTCGAAGAGGGCCGGGGAGACCGTCTTGTCGAGCAGGAGCATTTTGGTCTGCGAGGGGTCGTCGAGCTCGAGGGGCGCCTGGCCGGTATTGGGGTCGATGGCGTCGAGCTCGACGACGCGCCGGGTGGTCGAGGAGGCCTCGAAGGGCTGCCATTCGCCGTCAGATTCTTCATTCGAGGGGGGCCGCCAGCGCCCGCGCACCAGCAGCGTTTTGCCCTCGATCTCCTCGACGTCGAGCGCGCCCAGGTTGAGCACGTCGTCGTCGGCCGGCGAGAGCACCGCATACAGCCGGCAATACTCGCCCAGCGGCGGGGCGATCTCGCCGACGACGCGGGCGCGAGAGCGCTCGAAGAGATCTTCGACAAACGGGATCCCCAGGCGCGTCGCCGAGCTGGGCACGTGGGCGTGGGCCGAGGGTACCAACACGTCGTAGAGCCGGCCGGCCAGCTCCGGCTCGCAAAGATGCGCCTCGAGCGCCGAGACGACCAGGTGGGCCTCGGTGATCTCGATCTGGGCGCTGTCGTCGGTCTGCACGCGCACCGGGCCGCCCTCGTCGATGTCTTCGAGCTCGTGGTAGTAGCCGAAGCTCAGCCCCGCACGCGGCGCCTGAGCGGCCTTCTGCCGTTCGAGCTGGCGCTTGAGGGCCTCGTCTTCGTCGACCGGCTCCTGGCAGCTGGTCTGTCCAAAGACGATCAACCCGAAGGCGAATAGCGCCAGCAATCGGGTGATGATGTCGGTGTGTTTTTTCATGGGGCAATACGCAGCTCAGTGGCCTGATTTGTGCCCGTCGTTGTCTATCGCAAAATATCTCTATTTGAAACCGGGCTAGTTTCTGCCAATCTTATACCGGTAGGCCGCACGACAAGATGTGCGCCACATCCGGGCAATCACCATTTCCTTCGAGGCCAGGCGATCGGAGATGGAATTCATCGAGACGTTTATCTTCAGCGCCAGCTATCTCGGCGTCATCAACAAGCTCATCGAGCTATCACCGACCGATATGGCGGTGATCTTCCTCATCTCCAAACCCGCGTTCATCCTCACGGCGGGCTTGATGGTTTTGACTACGCGCAACGAAACGGCGCGTTGCGCGAGAGAGTGAGATAGTAAGAGAGTGAGAAAGTAAGACTCTTCTACTGGACACCACCGGTCGGTGGAGAGCCGTTGCAGTATCTAACTCTCTCACTTTCTCACTATCTAACTCTCTGCTGTCCCACGCAATTTCTCGACAGCTCGCGCTGTTACACGTAGAAAGGTGACATACGCTCGCCGTCCTACGTCAGTAACTGCAGTCTTGCGGCTCATCCGATGTCCGAACTCGAAGAACCAAATGATGGCGACAACCTCGGCCTGATCGTCGTCGGTGCGGTGGTGCTCGTTGGCATCCTGATCATCGGCGTGGTCGGCCAGATCTCGGGGGCCGGCTGGTTTGGCTACCGCCAGATCATGTACGGCTCCGGCGAGGTCTATCTGCTCAATATGGGCGGGGAGAGTCTCGAGGTCGAGATCGAGGGCCGCGAGCCGGTCGAGGTCGACTCCGAGGGGGCGCGCAGCGTCGAGATCGTCGGCGGCGAATCCCACCTGGTGGCCCGGAATGCGGCCGGCGAGGTGGTCTACGAGGAGACCATCTTCGTCGACGACTCCGACGCGCTGGTCAAGCTGACCGCCGACGCCTGTCTGGCGGTCTCCGATCTGAGCGCCGTGTACGGCCGCGGCGGCGACGACCTCGAGATCCTCGAGACCCTCGAGGCCGACCAGCAGGTCTATGTGCCCGGCAGCAAGAATATCGTCTGGCCCCGCCAGGCCTTTCCCAAGCGCATGCCCCACGACAAGGGCGACGCCCTGTGGATCGAATTAGTGGCCTGCTCGCTGATCGAGGAGCCGAAGTTTTTGCGGGCTTATCTGGACGTGCGGCTCGGACAGAGGCTCGAAAAAGCAGAGAGTAAGAAAGGCAGAGAGTGAGAAAATAAGAGAGTGAGAAAGTAAGAGAGTGAGAGAGTTAGATACTGCAACTGCTCTCGATCGAGCGTCGACGCTCAATGGGGCGAGGCCTTTTCTTACTCTCTCACTTTCTCACTATCTAACTCTCTGCAGTCTTACCGTACCACCACCGCTTCACGCTCGGGGCCGTCCAGGCCACCGGGGCCGGTGGTAATGTCTCCAGAAAATAGCTGCCGTAGCGCTTGTGGGCGATGCGCGAGTCGAGGATGGCGACGATGCCGATGTCGCTGCGCGAGCGGATCAGCCGGCCGAAACCCTGCTTGAGGGTCAGCGCGGCCGACGGCATCGACAGGTCGCGGAAGGAGTTGCCGCCGCGGGCCTCGATGTCGTCGAGGCGGGCGCGGGTGAGCGGGTCGCTGGGGTTGGCAAATGGCAGCTTGTCGATGACCACCAGGCTCAACGCCTCGCCCTCGACGTCGACGCCCTCCCAGAACGAGCTCGTCGCGAAGAGCACCGAGTTGGTCTCGGCGCGGAAGCGGTCGAGCAGCTCGGATTTGGGCGCCTCTCCCTGTTTCAAGACCGGAAATTCGAGCGTGGGGGCCAAGAGATCATAGACCGCGTTCATATTGGCGTAGCTGGTAAATAAGATGAACGCGCGGCCCTGGGTGACGTCGGTCAGATACTCGACGATGAGCGCGACGTTGTCGCAAAAATCGTCCGAGTTGGGCGCGGGCAGCTTTGTCGGGATATACAGCGCGCATTGATCTTCGTAGTCGAAGACAGGCTCGAGGATGAGCTCGTCGACCTCGAAGTCGGCGCGGTCGGGGTCCTTCATGCCCATGCGCTTTTTGAAGAATTCGACGTCGCCGCCGGTCGCCAGCGTCGCCGAGGTGAACACAAGTGTGTCGTGGGTGTCCAGCAGCTTGGTGCGCAGCAGGTCGGAGAGGTTGATCGGGGCGGCCTGCAAGAAGACGCCGCGGTCGCGCTTTTCGATGAGGTAGGCGAATTCGCTCTTCTGGCGAGCCATGATCGTCGCCAGGTTCAGCTTGATCTCAGTGCAGCGATCGGCGAGTCGCCCGCCCGCCTCGCCGAGCTCCGAGAGCGTGGCAACGGCCTTGTGCAGCTCACTCAGGGCGTCTTTGACCTGGATCTGCGCCTCGGCGATCTTTTCGGATTGCGAGCCGTCGAGGACCTTCTCGAGCGCGTAGCGCCCGTCGTAGAGCCCGAAAGAGACGAGGTTGAAGAAGTCCGTATAGACCGTCGAGAGCTCGCCAATCGCCGCGTCGACGTCGACGTCGTCGATCTCTTCGCCGTCGAGGGTGCGGCGGATATCGCCGATGAGCTCCTTGAAGCGATAATTGGAGACCTGCAGCCCGAAGTAGGATGTGGCCACGTCCTCGAGGTGATGGGCCTCGTCGAAGATGACCGCGTCGTATTCGGGCAAGATCTCGCCGAAGCCGATGTCGCGAAGCGACAGGTCGGCGAAGAAGAGGTGGTGGTTGACCACCACGATGTCGGCCTCCTGGGCGCGCTCGCGGGCGTCGAAGATGAAGCAATCGTCGAAGTGCGGGCATTTGCTGCCCAGGCACCCCTCCGAGCCGACCGATAGATCGCTCCAGGCGGCGTAGTCGTCGGGGAGCCCCTCGATCTCGGCGCGGTCGCCGGTGGAGGTCTGGGTCGCCCAGCTCATGATCCGCGGCCAATATTTGGCGTCCTCGCGGTTGCGAAAACGCGGGTTGTGGCGCATCTCGTCGAAGCGCTGCAGGCATAGATAATTGCGCCGGCCCTTGAGCTGGACGGTCTGGAAAGGTCGGTGCCAATGCTCCTGCAAAAACGGCAGATCTTTTTCGAAGAGCTGGCCCTGAAGCGCCTTGGTGCCGGTGCTGACGACCACGCGTTTGCGCGACAGCAGCGCGGGCACCAGGTAGGCCAGCGTCTTGCCGGTGCCGGTGGCCGCCTCGACGATCAGCGGCCGGCGTTTGGCCAGCGCGTCGTCGACCGCGCTGGCCATGGCGACCTGCTGCTCGCGGTGCTCGTATTTCGCATGCGCGCGGCTGAACAGTCCGTCCGGGCCGAAAATGTCGTCGATAGTGTGCGTCACTGGCTATTCGTTCAGTGCTCGGTAGATCGTCTCCCACTCATTTGGGGGGAGATGTACCCAGATGTCAACGTCGGATGCGGCGATTTCGGTGGACTCTTCGGGCACCGAGCCGTGTTGGGGGGAGCAGATCCAGATGGAGTCGGCTTTGCGACCGGAGGGCGGAATCACGCCCAGACAGGGCGTATCGCCCAGCCGGCGCAGCTCCAGGCGGTGCTCGCCGCGGTCGACGAGCACGCGGCGCAGCTTCTTGCCGTCCTCGCGCAAAATCAGCCGCTTGCCGTCGTGGACGAGCTTGCCGGGGGCCTGCGTCTGGCGCGTTCGTCGCGAGCGCAATCGGCGAATCCGGCTGATCAGCGCGCGCTTATTGACCTCGGACATGGGCAGGATAATCGCCGAGGCCATGATCGCCGCGCCGATGAAGATAAGCGGCAGAGTGCCGCCAGAGATCAGCACGGCCAGGCCCAGCACCATGATGACGATGCGGATCTGCTTGGCGGTCGATCGCCCCTTTTTGGTGTCGCGATGCGACGGCAAAAAGCCGGCCAGCCCCTCGATGGGCTTGACCAGGCCACCCCAGGCGGGCTGGTAGGTCTCGGTGCCCACCAGGGTGGCGTCGAGCTCGATGGGGTCTGTGGAGTGGTCGGTCATGGTGGCCTATCAATGCCCCCGCTCGACACTCGTATCATCGTGGATCTTCTCGACCTTCATCAAGATCGCCATGACCCAGGCGATCGGGCCGGCGGCGAAGCTGAGCAGCGCGCCGAGCTTGAGCATGTCGCTGACTTCGGGGTTTTCGATCAGATAGGTCCAACCCTGTGCGTCGGCCAACCCGAGCGCGACGGTGGACACGAACAGCGCCACCGTAAAGCCGATACCGGCCACAGCGCCGAGCACCAGCGTTTGAGGTAGCGTCATCGGTTTGGGCAGATTCAGGCCCATCTTGCTGCCCATCCAGGAGAAGCCGGCGATGCCGAAGGTCTTGCCCAACAGCAGCGCGCCGAAGATCGCCCAGGTCGCCCCGCCGGCGAACGACTCGCCGCTCAAGACGACGCCGGCGTTGGCCAGACCGAAGGTCAGCAGGCCGACGTCGACGATCGGAGCGAAGAAGTGCTCGAATCGGTTCATCGTGTCATCGTGGTGGTCGCTGTCGGTGGCCGCCTCGAAGAGGCCGGCGTCGCGCTCGGCGTGGGGCATGAACGGCACGATCGGCACCAACGCCAACGCGGCGTGGACGCCGGTATTGTGCAGGCCGAACCAAGACAGCGTGCCGCCGATGATCACGTACGGCCAGAAGTTTCTGACGCCCAAGCGGCGCATCACTTCACAGAGCACGACGCCGAGCACCAATAGGCCGAGCCATTCGACGTGAACTTCGGGTGTATAATACACCGCGATGATCATCATGCCGATGAGGTCGTCGAGCACGGCGAGCACCAAAAGGAAGGTCACCGCCGGGTGAGCGCGGCCGAAGATCAGGCCGGCGAATAGCCAGCAATAGGCGATATCGGTGGCGGTGGGGACGGCCCAGGCGGCGCTGGCGACGTCGGGGTGCAGCCCCATCGCAGCGTGCAGCGCGAAGAATACGGCGATCGGACCGAGCACGCCTCCGGCGGTGGCGATCGCGGGCATGGCCGCCTTCTTGAAGCTCGACAGCGCGCCGCCGGGCAAGAAGCTCTCCGAGACCTCTTTGCCGGCGATGCCGAAGAAGAGGACCATGAAGAGATCGTTGACGAAGAAGTGAAAGCTGAACACCCCCGGAGAGCTGTCCGGGTGTTGGGCTTGATAGTCCGCGATGGCCCCGGGCGTGGCCGGATCATGGACCAAGATGTGGGCGAGAAATTCGTAGATCTGGCCGACCAACCCGCTGAAGCCACCCGCGTCGAGCATCGCAGCCAACGCCTCCGGGGCGATGAGCCGGTCGTTCATGATCGCCTTATAGGTCTCCGGATCCAGATTGGCCCACACCAAGGCGGCGACGGTGCCCAAAAGCAAGAAAGCGGAGAATTCGCGAAGGCGCTGGAAACTGCTTTTGAAGATATCCATCTGAATCATCGCAAAGATAAGGCGTCCGGCAACGAGCACTCGCGCGGGTCAAAGGTGAGTGAGAAGTCTATGAGCATCGATCAATCGCGGTCGCGTGCCTCGGGCACGGTGGTATACAGCGCGCGCAGCGGGTCGGCCTCGTCGCCGTAGATATACCCCGGGCCCAGGCCGATGGGCTTCTCGCCCAGCGCGTCGGCCAGCGAGTCGGTCGACGAGTCGCGTCGGCCGCGCCAGCCGGACATCTCCTGGGCCTGGGCGTTCTCCCACTGGGCCTGGAGCACCAGCAGGTCGTCGAGGTTTTCCGGGAGCCGGTCGGCGAATTTGAAGAGCACATGGCCGGCGACCTCCGCGTCGTGGGTGGCCCGGTGGGCCTCCTCGAGCGGAATGTCGAGCTTGTCGGCGATGGTGCCCAGATTCTTGCGGCGCAGGTTTTTATAGAATTGGCGAGCGAAGATCAGCGGGTCGAGCGTGGGCGCCTCGGCCGGCCATTGAAGGCCGCAGCGGGCCAACTCGGCGGCGACGAATCCTTTGTCGAAGCTCAAGTTGTAGGCGACGATGCCCACGCCTTGGAGCTGACTCAACACCTCGTCGGCGACGTCCTCGAAATGAGGCTTGCCCTCGAGATCTTCGGGTTTGATGCCCGTCAATTCGACGACCTCTTCGGGGACCTCGCACTTCGGGTCGATGAGTTGGCCGTAGCTGTCGACGACCTCGCCACCCTCGAAGCGAATGATGCCGATCTCGATGATGCGATCGGTTTCGCTGTCCAGGCCGGTCGTCTCGACATCGATGACCGCCAGGGGCAGGTCCATCCATCTTTCGGGCCAGTCGGCCATGCAAGCCGCCTCGTGTCGCTAAATATCTATCGATAGATTTGGAAAACCGCTTCGCGGGCGCGATTGTGCCATTTCGAGCGAATGCGCACAAGCAAAGCCCGCGGGCAGCGCGCGTCTCATGGGGGCGACGGCGTCCCTGCCGTCGCTCAGGACAGGTCGCGCAGCACTTGCTCCAAAAACCGCGTCACTCGCACCATGCCGGACCAGTTGATCTTGTCGATGGTGTCGCCGGGCACGTGGTAGTCGCCGTGGCGGCCGGTGGTCAGGTTCAGGGCGCGAAAGCCGAGGTCGACGAAGGCGATGTGGTCGGTGAATCGCTCCTCGAGGCGACCGGTGTCGACGGTCAAGTTGGCCTGCCTCGACGCGTCGGCGGTGATGGTGGCCAGCGGCTCGTCGTGGGCCACGTGCAACGTGTCGTCGCGCAGCCGGCCGACCATATCGAGGTTGACCACGGTGCCGCCGCCGAAGCGCTCGACGAGCTGGCGCGCCAGCCGCCTCGAGCCGCGCAGCATGAGCTCCTCGCCGACCGGGGTGGCGAAGACCACCGGGCGAGGGTCCGTCGGCGGGTCGTCGACCAGCGCGCGGGCCGTCTCGAGCAGGACGGCCACGCCCGAGGCGTTATCGTCGGCGCCAGGATGCAGCTTGTCATGTCCGGAGCTTGCGCGCTCGTCGACGAGGCTCCCGGCGTGGCCGAAGCCCAGGCCGTCGTAGTGGGCGGTCGCCACCAGCGCCTCGCCGGAGGCGTCGGCCGCGCCGGGCAACAGCCCCACCACATTATAGATCGTGCTCGTCTGCCGCTCGATGGAGAGATTGCCGCGCACCTCGAGCTGGAGCGGGAGGCTAGCCGGTTCGCCGGCCCGGTCGATTTGGCGTTGGAGCTCGCCGAGGTCGACGCCCACCTGGCTGAAGGCGCGGGCCGCCGCGCGCGCGGTCAGGTGGGCGGCGCTGATCCCCTCGAGAGCCGGCGCAGGTCGCAGCGTCGAGAGTTTGTCGGGGCGTTGATCGCTGTGCTCGCCGTGGCCTCGCGGGTCGTTGACCAAGATGATTGCCCGCGCGCCGAAGGACGACGCCACGGCGGCCTTCGAGCCGCTCGACAGCAAATAGCCCGCCTCGCGTTGATCGAGCGCGCGTTCGATATCGTCAGGAGCGCCGGTCAGCGCGACGACGACCTTGTCGTCAACGTCGACGCCGGCGTAGTCGTCGTAGCCCGCCAGCGGCGCGCTCAGGCCGTAGCCCACGAAGACCGCCTCGGCCGCGAAGTCGCCGCCGTCGCTAAACGCCGCCGGGCTGAATTCGACGCCCTCGGCGAGCACTTGTTTGCCCATCTCCAGGGCGAGGTCGCGCGACAACTCGGCGCGTGTGACCGCCTCGAGCGCCGAGAAGTACCCGTCGGTGCCGCCCGGCTCGAGGCCGATCTGCTCCATCTGGCCGGCGACGTAATTGCGCGCTTCGCGCAGCCCCTGGCTGCCGTTGCCTCGGCCCTCGAGATCGGACGAGGCCAGATAAGTGACGTGGGCCTCGAGGCGCTGTTGAAGGCTGGATTGGGCGGCGGCCGGCGCAGCACACAGCGCCACGACGATAGCCGCCAGGAGGCCGGAGATCCGCCGGCGTAAAATGGGGCTCGACAGCTCGATCGTCATTCGTTCAAGCCCGGCCCAATCCAGTCGCCGCGCGGACCCGGCTCATGACCTGGTCGACCACCGGGCGCACCCGCTCGGCGCCGGCGGCGAGCACCTCTTCGAGGTAGGCTTCGTCGTGTCGGATGCTCTCGTATTTTTCCCGATACGGCTCGAAGTAGGCGTCGAGCTTCTCGAAGAGCGCCTGCTTGGCGTGGCCGTAGCCGTAACCGCCGGCTTCGTAGTTGCCGCGCATCTCCATGAGCTCGTCGGCGTTGGCGAAGAGCTTGTACAGCGCGAAGACGTTGCAGCTATCCGGATCTTTGGGGTCCTCGAGCGGCGTGGAGTCGGTCTGGATGGTCATGCACTGTTTGCGCAACTTCTTGGGAGGCAAAAGCGGCTCGATGACGTTGTCGTAGGACTTCGACATCTTCTGGCCGTCGGTGCCCGGGACCACGGCGACGTCCTTTCGGACCTTCGCCTCGGGCAGCTTCAGATACTCGCCGCCGAAGGCCTGATTGAACTTCTGGGCGATGTCGCGGGTCATCTCCAGGTGTTGGATCTGGTCCTGGCCGACCGGCACGACGTCGGAGTCGTAGATGAGGATATCCGAGGCCATCAGCACCGGGTAGGTGAAGATGCCGTGGTTGATCTCGTTGGCGATGCCCTGGTCCTTGGCCGCCTTATAGGCGTGGGCGCGCTCCAAAAGCCCCATATGGGTCACGCAGCTCAAGATCCAGGTCAGCTCGCAGACCTCGGGGATGTCCGACTGGCGGAAGAACGCCGCCTTGTCCGGGTCGAGGCCGAAGGCCAGAAAATAGGCGGTCAACTGGTGGACCGAGTCACGCATCGCCTCCGGGTCGTTGACCGAGGTCAGCGCGTGGTAATCGGCGGCGAAATAAAAGGAGTCGTACTCGTCCTGCAGCTCGATGGCCGGACGAATCATGCCCAGATAATTGCCCAAGTGGGGGAATCCGGTGGGTTTGATGCCTGAGAGGCTGCGTTTTCGTGCCATGGTTTTGTCTGATGTCTAGGGTTGAATCCAACTCCTCCGGTCATAGCATGAGGCCGGAGGGATTGTCATGAGTTCGCTGGGTGCTCGCAACTGGCGTGCAGATGATTTAAGATCGCCGATACTGACCATGCTCTCATCAGCGGGAAGCTGCCATGTTCCAGTCTATTAGATCATTCTTCGTATTGGCCGCGCTGCGAATGATCACCGGCCATGTCAATCAGAACCAAAATTACGGGCCGCCCTCCCAGCCGCCAACGGGCGGCCAAGGCCAGCAGTCACCCTCGGGCATGGCCATCGGCGCGCTGATCTGCGGCATCGGCGCGTGGACGTTTCTGCCTGGCATCGGCGGCATCCTCGGCGCCATCCTGGGCTGGATCGAAATGAAGAAGATCGAGCGCGGCGAGAGCCCTCAAAAGGGAGAGACCTACGCCAAAGTCGGCTTCTGGTTGAGCGTCGCCAGCCTGGTGACGGCCGTGCTCGGCACCTGCGCATCGATCGCCTTGATCGTGTTCATTTACGGCGGGTTTGCTGCATTTATCGCAGCGATGGGCATTGCCGGCGCCTGAGAACAAAAGTTGGCCCAGAGCAAAAAAGCCGGCCATGGTGGCCGGCTTTTTTGCGTCGTCTATATTCTCGAATCAGACGGTAAAGCTGGTGCCGCAGCCACAGGATCGCTTGGCGTTCGGGTTGCTGAATTTGAACCCGTTATCGACCATGCCGTCCTGCCAATCGACCTCGGTGCCGTTGAGGTATAGATAGCTCTTCGGGTCGCAATAGACGTTGACGCCGTGCAACTTGAAAGAGCGATCGTTGTCCTCGGGGCTGTCGACGATGTCGAGCACGTAATTCATGCCCGAGCATCCGCCGGCTTTGACGCCGAGGCGAAGCCCATAGTCGCTGTCGGGATTGATGTCATGCTCGCGCATCATCTTGACGGCCTGTTCAGCGGCCTTTTCGGTCAGAGAAATCACGACTCATACCTCCTGTTTCATTGCGTTGGCGTATCGCCGAAACCCACAAAAGAGAACCCTAGATGCGCCCCGGGGACGCGTCAAGGAACAGCGAATTATTTGCACGTCTATCGTGTGTGCTCGGAGCGAACGACACCACTGCCTGATCGGTAGCTGATGGGCTCGTCCAACATGCATTTGTCCAACAAGTGCGTTAGGCTCGGGATTCCACACAAGGCAAGACACGAGGCCTATCATGAAGTTGCGAGCCTGGGGAAAGAGCGACATGGGCAATGTCCGCTCGAATAACGAGGACAATTACTTCATCGACGTCGAACAGGGCGTCTTTGTGGTCGCCGATGGTGTCGGAGGACGAGACCGTGGCGAGGTCGCCAGCAAGATGGTCGCCGAGGCGACCCGCGGGGCGGCCGGGCGCCTGCGCGAGGCGGCTGAAGCGGCCGATTCGCATGAAGATCCCGACCACCGCGAGCGCGTCCTCGATCTGGTCAGCGAGCACCTCCAGGAGGTCAACGCCAGCATCTTCGGCACCGAGAACGAGCGCGGCCGTGCGACCGGCATGGCCACGACCACCGACATGCTGGTCGTCTCCGACGCCTCCGCCTACGTGGGCCACGTCGGCGACAGCCGGGTCTACCTGATCAGGGATGACGAGATCTTTCGCATCACCGAAGATCATACCTACGCCGAGCAGCTTCGCCGCGACCAGCGAAGCGACGTGCGCCGGCTGGCCGAGCAAAATGAGAAATTCGAGCATATGCTCACCCGCAGCATGGGCGGCAAGCCCCACGTCGAGATCGACACGCTGTACCTCGACGTCCAACCCGGCGATCGCTTCGTGCTGTGTACCGACGGGTTGACCGATTATTTGAGCGGCCAGGAGATCCTCGAACACGCCCACGCCAAGGCCGGCGAAGAGCTGCTCGACGCGTTGGTCGACGATGCCAAGGACCGCGGCGGCCGCGACAACGTCACGGTCGTGATCGTCGAAGCCTTCGATGAATCAGTCACCCCACACCAGCGCGGCACGCGCAGCATCGACACCATCCGGCAGGTCGACTTCCTCGAGCAGATCGAGTTATTCAACGACCTGACCGGCCTGGAGCTCATCAAGGTCCTGCGCATCGTCTACGAGCGCATCTTCGAGGATGGCGAGGTCATCTTGCGCCGCGGCGACGACAGCGACGCGCTGTATCTGATCGTCGAGGGTCAGGTCGCCTTGTCGGTCGACGACGCCGAGATCACCAGGCTCGACGCCGGCCAGCACTTCGGCGAAATGGCGCTCTTCGACGACGACCCCACCCGATCGGCGACGGCGACCAGCGTCGGTGATGCCGTGTTGCTGGTGATCCCGGCCGACAAATTCCAGCGGCTGATCTCCCAGGAGCTCGAGATCGGCAATAAGCTGCTGACCAGCCTGGTGCGCCACGCAGCCCGGCAGATGCGCGCGATGAACGAGCGGCTGGCCTCCGGTCAGCATTCGGATACGATCCGCACCTACGTGCCACCCGAGATTTCGGATTCTTGAGGTCTCAGGACGCGTTGCCTCAAGATTGGGGCAGGTACTCGAGTAAGACGGCGGGGTCGAGCACGTCGGCGTCGACCAGCGATAGCACGGCCGCGTAGATGAGCTCGTTGGGGGAGGCGTCGGCCAGCGCCTTGCGGCTGGTGTCGTCGAGCTCGCAGAGGGCGTCGAGCTTGTCGACGAAGCGGGCGTTGAGCTCCGCCCCGGCGCTCATCTCGCGCAGCTTATCCCTGACGATCGCCGGATTCTTATTGGTCGATTTTGGTGATCGAACGATTTTGGCGTCTTTTTCGGAGGAGGGCCGAGGCTCGCTGGCCTCGTCTGCGTCGGCCTCGTCGTCGTCGGCGATCTGGTCGCGCAGGGCGGCCGGACCCGGGCCGAATTCGGTGTTGGCGGCGGTGTCGTCGTCGGCTTCGGAGTCTTCATCGGGCTCGGAGACTTCCGACGGCTCGGAGACTTCCGACGGCTCGGAGTTTTCGTCCGGTTCGGAGACTTCGGCCGGCTCGGAGGCTTCGCTGCTTTCTCGCTTGGCTTTCTCTTCTTTGTCGGGCTTGCTCTCGGCCGGCTTTTTCTTGGCTGAACCGGGCTCGACTTCTTCGACCTCCGACTGGGCCGCGGCCTTCTCGGGGGAGTAGACGAAGAGCTGGCCGATCTTGGCGTAGTCGCGATTTTCTTGGCTCTGCTCGTCGCCCTCGCCGTCGAGCGCCGAGTCGACCTCCCAGCCGTCCAGATCGGGCTCGACGCCGCCGGTCATCTGGCTTCTGCTGAGCGGCTCGTCGAGTGAATTGAGCCCGTCGCCGTCCTCGCCGTCTCCATCGTCGTCATCGTCGTCGGATTCGCTGTCCGGATCGACGGCGTCGAGCACGCTGGAGATGGCCCGATCTTTCATGTCGCGCGAGATCACCGCGCTGTCCTCGGTGTTGTCGACGACCTCGGCCTCGTCGAAGAAGCTCGCCCAGCTATCGTCGGTCAGGCCATCGTCGAGCTCGTCGTCGACGAGATCCTCGTCGACCTCGACCTTCCCGGAGGCGGCCTGTTCGAGCGCCTCCAAGCTGGCCGCCTCGTCGGCGTCCTCGATGGGGGCGGGGCCATAGGCGCGCTCTAAGCCGCCGCGCAAATCGAGGGGGCCGGCGAAGACCGGGCGGACATCGACGCCGGTGTGGCTGGCGACCTCGTCCATGGCCAACACGTCGAGCGGGTCGAGCATCGCCAGGACCAGACGTTCTCCCTCTTTGGACTTTTCACGCTTGAGCGGCAGGACGCGGTTTCGAACCGCCAGCGAGCGCGGGATGCTCTCGGTGACGTCGGCACTAGGGGTGCGGTCGCCCAACCAGACCGGAGGGACGTTGAGCAGGCGCGCGACGAGCTTGACCAGCAGGCGCTCGTCGATCAACTCGTGGGCGATGAGCGCTTCGTATAGAGATGTGCCGTCGTCTTTGGCGAAATCGAGGCCGCTTCGCAGATCTCGGTTGGAGATCGCGTCGCTCTTCGCCAGTTTTTCAACCAGTTGAGAATCGTCGATCATCGAAGACTCGATGGCGAAAATGAGCCGTCGCACGCATGACGGTTGCGCTCGCGGCGGCCCGCTCGATTGGCGGGATCACTATTCGGCTCCGTCCTCTCCGACACGGATGATTTTGCTGCCCGCGGGAGGGGAGAGTTGAAACCAGTCATCTTCAAGATTTGCGTCGAGTTGAGTTTCACCGACATCCAACGAGAAGTCAAGATCTCGGGCCGGCCACACAAAGCGGCGAAACGCGGGCAACGCCACGTTTTGGGCGCGCTCCCAGTCCTCGGTGGTGAAGTGGTAGGCCAGCTCTCCGGAGGCGTCGACCTCGGTGACCTCGATGACCGCAAAGTCGGTGTGTCGGACCTCCATGGACAGCTCTCCGCCGCCGGGTGTGGCGCGGCTGTACTGGTAGCGGCCAGTCTCGCGATTCCAGCTCAGCTCCGGCTCGCCGCTGCCACGCTCGAAGCGGTCCCAGGGGGCGCCGCCGAGCATCACGCGCACCACATCCTCGGCGGAGAGATCGACCGGCAGCAGCCGGTTGATATTCTGCGGGGTGGGCTCGCCGGTATAATATTCGTTCTTCTCGCGATCGTGCATCGCGAAGCTCTCTCCGTCGGTGACCAGCAGGCTCATGATCTCGTCGGTGCCGGGAACCCGGGTCTGCACGCGCAGCATATCGGGCTGATTGACCAGGATGAGCTGGCGGACTTTGACGCGCTCGCCTTCGCCAAAATATTCGAGCACCACGTCTCGAAAACGCGCGCTGCTGATCTGGGAGAGCCGCTCGTCGACGGCCGCGCGGAGCTGCTCGGGCTCCTCGAGGGCGTTGTCCGGCGGCGGGATCTCCTTTTGGCAGCCAACCGAGGCGACCAGCGAAGTGATCAGAAGTGTCAGTAGCGGCAGAATGCGATAAAGTCTCATGGGACTCTCGTCAGGTTTCTGATGGACGCAAAGAACCTATGCAACAGCGCCGCATCGCGCAACTTCTAAGCTGCATTGGGCTGGCGTTGCTGCTGCTATCGCCGGCAGCGGCGGCCGCCCAGGACAGCTCGCGTTTGTCGGGCGCGGTGCGCATGGGCCTGGAATACGACGACAACCCGCTCAGGCTGCAGGCCGACGACCCGCGCCTGGAGTCCGACGAGCCGAGCCTGGATTATCTTCACCTCGACTCGGATATATTGGCCCGCTACTTCACCTCGCTCGACTCCACTCACCGCACCTCCAACAACGCCAGGCTGCGTCTGGGCGTGCGCCACGGCGGTAAATTCTACCGGCAAAGCCGCGAGGCCGACGCGCTCTTGACCGAAGTCAGCGCCGGCTATCGCTATCCGCTGGCCGAGCATATCACCGTCATGGTCGACGCCGAGGTCAAAGACCGCACCGAGCGGCTTTCCCGGTTCGACTATACTCGGGGCGGCGCGCGCACGGGCCTGAGCTTTCGGCCCGGTGATTGGCGGCTGTCGGCCCGCGCGGGCTGGCGCTTCTTCGCCTACAAGCCGACGCCGCGCCTGGGCAGCCAGGGGCCCCAATTCGACGCCTATATCCGCCGTTACTTCGGCGAGTCTTGGGCCACCGAGGCATCCTACGGGCTGGTGCTCAGAGACTTCGACGACGATCGCTCGGACGCCTTTCACTGGGGGCGAGCCGGCCTCGTCTACCGCGGCGACTTCTTCATCGACCTGATGTACGTCGTCTCGGCCAACCGCTCGACCCTCGAGAGCCAAAACCTGACCCGCCACGGCCTGCGCATGACGCTGACCACCCCGCTATTCGAGCAATTCTACGGCTCGGCACGCGCCGAGCTGCAGCGCACCGCCGTACCCGACCAATCCACCCCCGACGCGCTCTTCTTCGTCGACGAAGAGAACCGCAACGTCCTGGTCGCCTCCATCGCCCGCCCCATCGGCGAGGATTGGGAGATCGAGGGCCGATGGAGCATGTACGCCGAGGAGTTCACCGACAGCCGCCAGCAGGTCGGGCGCATCGATCTGGACTATTCGCGCCAGACCTTCTTGGTGGCGTTGGGGTGGGGGTTTGAGTAGGGTGTGGGGATGAGGCTCTCTTGGCATCACGCGAAGGCGGAGGGGCCTTCACGCGATAGCAAAACACCACAACAAACCAAAAAACGAACACCCTACAACCACCAACTATTTATGAAACGCCACCTCCTCCCAATCCTCGCCATCCTCGCCATCCTCCTCTCCGCCTGCTCGACCACCTCCAACACCACGGGCGACTCCGGCCTCATGGGCCTCGAAGACGGCCCGGCCGAAGCCGTGTGGGCCGATTGGAGCCCCTCGGAACGAGCCGACGTGGTGCCGGAGCTGTTCGTCGAGCAGGTGGTCGCCTTTGATTATTGGCAGATCGAATCCGACCAGACCCGTGAGCAGGCCTGGATGGGGGTGTCGGCGCTGCTCGACTATCTTCGCCGGGAGTCGCTCTCGGAGGGACAGGCCGACACGGCCACCGCGCTCTTGCAAGCGCTCGACAGCGACCAGGCGAGTATGGACGTGACCTACGTGGTCGCCCTCGACGCCGACCGGCCCGCCGAGGGGCTCGTGGTGCGCGTCTTCCGTGAGCTCGACGACGCCGGCGCGGTCCCGGCGGTGGCCATCTACTTGGAGCGCCGGGAGGACGCCGGCGCCGGCTACGAGGACGCGGTGATGTGGAGCTCGGCGGGCTTCGAAGAGGCCGAGCCGTTTACGGTCGCCCTCGGCCGCGCCGAGGGCGACTGGAGCGCACAGCTCGTCGACGGCGTCGCCTATCCGGTCTCCGAGCCAACCGGCGCCCAATTGGACGAGGCCGCCCAACTGGCCGCCAATATCTTCGAGCGACGCTTCTGGCAGCCGTTTACGGGCGCCTCCTTCGTCGAGGCGACCCCCCGCGCCGAAGACGAGCGCGCGCTACCCGCCCCGCTCGAACCGGCGCTGGGCCTCGAGGTGCGCGACCGTCAGTTGGAGGAGGTGTATCGGGATACGGTGTTTCCGCCGCGTATGGATACGACGCCTTTTGAGGGTGGGATGTAGGTTGGTCCCCTCCCCGCTTTTGCAGTTCAAAAGTGGCACGGTCAACCCGCATAAAGGAGGATCAAGGTGGGGCGTCCTCTTCCGCGAAGCCGTAGGCGAAGTGGAAGACGACGCCCCACCTTGATCCTCCCCTTCTCTCCGCTGCGCTCCGAGCGGGGAGGGTGTTCACCCCCAACCCCATTTGCCATCCAAAGCCCCCCATGGCACAAACGACCCGAAAGCTACGCCGAACCACAGCACCTTCGGATCGCCCATGAACATCCTGATAACCGGCGCCGCCGGCTTCATCGGCTCGGCCTGCGCGGTCGGCTTTTTGCGCCGCGGCGACGACGTGATCATCGTCGACTCCTTCGAGTCGACCCTCTACGAGCGCAGCCTCAAAGAGGACAACCTCGCCTGGGTAAAGAGCCACGGCGAAGTCTCGTTTTACGAGGATGATATTCGTGAGCGCGACGCGATGGAGAAGATCTTCGAGGCGCACGACGTCGACCTGGTCGTCCATCTGGCGGCGGTCGCCGGTGTGCGGCCCTCCATCGAGAACGCGCCGCTTTATTACGATATCAACGTGACCGGCACGGCGACGCTCATCGAGGTCGCTCGGGCCCGGGGCGTCGAGGACTTCGTGCTGGCGAGCAGCTCGTCGGTCTACGGCGGCAACGAAAAGACCCCGTTCGCCGAGTCCGACCCGGTCGACTCGCCGATCAGCCCGTATGCGGCCAGCAAGCGGGCGCTGGAGCTTTTGGCGCGCACCGACCAGCATCTGCACGGCGGCAATATCAGTTGCCTGCGCTTTTTTACCGTCTACGGGCCGCGCCAGCGCCCCGAGATGGCCATCCACAAATTCATGCGCCTGCTCGATGATGGCGAGTCGATCCCGATGTTCGGCGACGGCACCTCGGGGCGCGATTACACCTATATCGACGATATCGTCCAGGGCGTGGTCGCGGCGGCCGAGCGCCTCGACGGGTTTCGCATCTACAACCTCGGCGGCGACCGCGTCACGCACCTCAAAGAGCTCATCGACACCATCGGCGAGGTGCTCGGCGTCGAGCCCGACATCGAGCAGTTGCCCATGCAGCCCGGCGACGTCGACATCACCAACGCCGACCTGACCCGCTCTCGCACTGAACTCGGCTACGACCCGCAGACCTCGATCCGAGAAGGCATCGAGGAGATGTGGGCGTGGTATCAGCAGAAATAGCCTATGAAGACGTTGTTCGACTCGAGTCAAAAGATACCGGTGGGAGTGGGTCTGGTGTGGCCGGTGGCGTTGCTGGCCGCGATGGACGTGGCCGTGACGTTTTTCGGGGGCTCGAATATCGCCCTGTTCGGCGTCTCCACGGCCAGCTACGTGATCGCAGCGTTCGGGCTGACGGTCATTTTGTTGATGCTCCATCTGGGCGTGGCGCTCGGGCTCATCGCGGCCGCTCGACGCTTTTTGTCGAGCTCGATGTGGCCGGGGCTGATCATCGCCGGGCTCTTTGGGCTGTCCTGGCAAGCCACGCTCATGCAGGGCGACGGCGTTCGCTCACACGAGCATTTCGGCGCGATTCAAGTCGCCGGCGCCATCCTCGCACCGCTGGGTGTGGCGGCGTTTACCTGGTTTGTCGGCTTCTTCGATCGCATCGACGCCCGACATCGCCGGATGTTCGCCGCGCTCGTCGCCAGCGCGGGCGCGGCGTTTCATTTTGTCATCTTGACCGAGTACCGCCCGTTTCACGGTCATCTGGCGCTCTTCGTCGTCGCCTGCGCGGGGTGGGCGCTGTTGCCGGTCTTGCGCACGAAGATCGCGCGGCTGAGCGGCGCTGGGCTGATCGCCGTCGCGCTCATCGCCGTGGGCATCGCCTGGGTCGATCGCAACGAGGTTCAGCCACAGGTCCAGCATTTCTCCCACACGACGGCCTCGGTCCTCGAGGCCTTGCCGCTGGCGCGCCCGCTTCGTATCGAGGCCGCCGCTCTGCAGACCGGCGCCGGTGACCTCAGCGAGGAGCAACGCGAGTTGGTGCGCGACTACTTCACCCCGGCCAAGGCCACCGGATCGCAGCGCGTCTACGGTGAGAACGTATTGCTGATCGTGCTCGAATCGACCCGTGCGGATTATTGGGCCGAGCCCGAGTTGGCCCCCAATTTTCATCGATGGAAGGAGCGCGGCCTATACTTCCCGCGGGCGGTGGCCCAATACCCGGCCACGCCGTTGGCTTATGGGGCGATGTTCGCCTCTCAACCGCCCACCGTGCTCGCGCAGTCGCCGTATTGGAGCGACAACCGCCTCTTCGATTACGCGCGCCCCAAATTCGACGACCTCATTCTTACCCGGCCGAAGAATAGGTGGTTCGACCACAACGCGATCACCGACTTCTTCATGCCGAGCGATATCGCTCCCTACGGGCACAAAGATGGCCAGGACGGGCTCGAATATGCGCGCGGCCGCCTCGAGATGCTCGACGACGACGAGTCCTTCTTCGGCTGGGTGCACCTCTACGAGCCCCACGCCCCTTACGATGCACGCCCCGACTTCGCCCACGGAGGCGGCAAGCGGGCGGCCTATCGCTCCGAGATCGCCTGGCTCGACGACCGGCTCGGCTCGTTTATGGACTGGTTTTACGACAGCCGCTGGGCCGAGGACACGATGGTGATCGTCGTCGGTGACCACGGCGAGGGCATGGGCGACGAGGTCTTCGGCGAGCCGTTTTGGGGCCACCACGTCCACGTCCACGAGGTGGTCAATCGCGTGCCGCTCTTCGTCTCCGGGCCCAGTCTGCCCGAGGGGGCCGAGGAGGACGAGGTGCAGGTCAGCCAGCTCGACGTGATGCCGACGATCTTCGACTTCGTCGGCCTCGACATGCCCCGCCAATCGCTGGCCCAGGGCAGCTCGGTCTACGGTCTGATCGACGAGCGCCCCACGCGTCCGATCGTCACCGAGGCGTTCAGCATTCGGGGCACGAAATTCTTCAACTTCGTCGAGCGCGCAGCCGGCGGCGATCGCGACGAGATCGCCGAGGCGTTTCACAAGATCTCCACCGAGGGCAGCCGCTACGCCCCCAAGATCGCGCTGCAATACGGGCCCCACAAGCTCGTCTATGACCGCATGCTGCGCCGCTATTGGCTCTACGACACCGAGCGCGACCCGATGGAGAAAAATGACTTGTCCGAGGAGCGCCCCGAGCTGCTCGAGACGATGAAGGCCCGCCTCGACGACTGGGCGCTGGCCCAGAATTGGGCGATCGATCAGCTCAACGAGCGTCTGGTGGATTGAACGAGCGTGGCGCGGCTCGCCGTCGATCTACCGGCGCTTCCACACCGACCAACGCGCGTCTTCATACTGCAGGCTGAAGCTGTCTTGCTGTTGCGCGATACGCCCCGGTCCTCCACGCACGAGTACGTAATCATACCAGTCTAAATCCTGTCGCGGATCGACCTTTTGGGGGGTCCACTCCCAGCGCGGCTGCACCCGCGGCGGTCGAGAGTCTTCGCGAAAGCGGAACGGAGATTGCGGAAAGTCGGCGAACGTGAACATGACCGCGCCGCCCTTTTGGGCCTGGTAATAGGCTACCGAATGAATGAATGGTGAAAAGCGAATGTGGTCCGAGCCGCGATCGAAGATCAACCCGGCGACCCGCTGGCCGCGCGGGATGTCGTCGAGCGCCTGCTGCAAGTCGCCAACCTCGTCTTGGCTATAGGCCTGAAATTGTTCGGTGACGTGGTGAAAGTTGGACACTGAGACGACGATGAGCAGCGCCCCGAGTACGTAGGTCGGCACCCTGCGCGGGGTGGGAATAGCCGGGATCAACAGCAGCAGACCCAGCAAGGCGAATCGCGGCGAGATCGGCCAGATCCAATCGTAGGAGATGGGGAGCGCAAAATAGCCTAGCAGAGCCAACGGGCTGAGGACGGCGATACGTTGCGCCAAGGGAAACCAGTGGCGTTCGCCCGAGTCATCGCTTCGGTCCACGCCAACACCGAGCGCGATGGTCGCCACCAAGATCAAGCCATAATAGACCAATAAGCGCTCGTCCTGGGCCTGTGGCGTCAAATTGGTCAGCCAGTTGGGCAGGTCACGCAGCGCCTCGAGCCAGGGCCGAAAACGACCCCCGTCGCCTACCGCCTCGGTCGTCGAGCCGCCGGCCGGGCTCAGCAGGGTCCACGCCACCGACAGCAGCCCCGATGGCAGCAGCGGAATCCAGCGCTTGAACGTGGCGGCCAGGGAGTCTCGCACACCCAGCAACCCGCCGGCCACGGCCAGAAAGGCAAAGGGAATGACGTGCATCAAGAAGCACCCCACGCCCGTGATGGCCAAGCCTATCGCCGCGCCTCGAGAGTAGTCGTCGTGCAGGCGCGCGGCCAGCCCCATGCCCAACAGCATCAGGGGAATCGCTGCAATGAAATTGAGGAAGCCCAGCAGCAGAAACGTATTGAAGAGCAACGGAAAGACAAATAGCGTCAGGCCCGGCGGCCGTCCCAGCTTCGCCAACAAATAGCGCATCGAATAGGGCGTGGCCGCGAGGGCGAGCGTCAAGAAGATGCGGTTGGCGACGTCGACCTCGAAGACGCTGCTGAGCAGCCACACCGCGCCGTAGTAGCCGACGTACTGCGTTTGGAGGAAGTTGAGCTCGAAGAATTGCGCAAATTGAAGTTCGACGTGCGAAAAATCGCTGATCACGCGAATCGCTGCCAGGTGCTGGGGCAGGTCCTGCAGGGGCAGCCATTGAGGGAGCCAAATTGGCACCGCTGATGCAACCACCAGCAGCACCAGGCCGATCTCTGCGAATAGAGTACGCGTTCGACGTGAGGTGAGAGCACTGGGATCGAAGGCCATCGTAGTGTTGTCCCTAAAATTTGGAAGTCAATCGGTCCGACGAGCGCGAGGCGGGGTCATTTATTGCGTACTCGAAGCGTTGTCACTCTGGCACGATCCTTACCGTCGGTTTCGATGCGGCCGGAGACCGCTTTGCGACCCTTTTTGGGGTGCCAGATACCCACGTAGACTTCAAAGTCTCCGGGCGCCTGGCCCCCGGGGACTGTGATATCATGGGTGTCGGCAATGATCTGGCCCGGCTGCCATTCGTGGACCGGGTAGAGGCCGCTGACGGGGACGTGATCGAAGATATCGACTCCTTCGGAGCCGTCTCCGTGGACGAACAGCTTCCAGCCCTCGTCGAGTGGTGCGAGTGACTCGAAGTAATAGGTGATCGTGAAGTTGCCGCCGGGGTCGACCGTGTCGTCCGACAGGTCGTAGCCGAGCAGGCGGACCTCGTCGCCAAATTGGGCGTCGAGCTGGTGCTCGATGTCGGGGGCCTCCTCGAAGATGAATTTGTCGAGGCTCTCCTCGGCGTGGTGGCGGTAGATGGCGTTGATCCGATCACGCCAGGTGTGCAACTCGCGGCGCCACTGGCCGAGGTCGTCTCGGCCGGCAGCCAGGTTCTCTTGCTCGAGGGGATCGTCTCCGAGGTCGAAGAACTCGTCGGCGCGGCTGTCGAAGTGATGGATATACTTCTGATCGCCGACGATCTGAGCCATGCAGCGCCGCTCGTACCAGCAATGGGCGCGGATCGGGCGCTCGGGGTCGACCTCGCGAATGTCGTCGCCGGGGTAGTCACCGCCGGTGATCTCGAAGCCCAGCCAGGAGGCCAGCGTCGGCAGGAGATCGATCTGGCTGACGGCGTGCTCGATGCGACGCGGGGTGCGCTCTTGGGGATCGTGGATCAGCAACGGCACGCGCAGCCCCTCCTCGTAGATCACGTTGTCATGTTGGCGGCGCCCATGCTCGCCGAAGCCCTCGCCGTGGTCGCCCACGATGACGAAGATGGTGTCTTCGTAGACGCCCAACTCTTTGTATTGCTCGAAGACGTTTTTGACGAATTGATCGACATAATGCACTGAATTCAGGTAGTGGTTGAGCTCGTCGTCGTCGGCGGCGAAGTCGTGGCGGCCGTAGCGGCGCGGCGCCAGATAATTGTGGTGCGGCGTCAGCGTCAGATAGGTGGCGAAGAAGGGCCGGTCGTCGTCGGCTTCGAGCCACTTCTTGGTCGGCTCGAGCATGATATCGTCTTCGCGGCCGAAGTAGTTGGCCTTGGCGAAGCCCTCTTTATCCATCTCGTCGACCGGTATGAACGTCTCATAGCCCATATTCTCGACCAACTGGCGCCGGCCCTCGAAGGACTCGACCGCCGATTGGAAAAATCCGGTACGGTAGTCCTGCTCGGCGAGCAACCTGGCCAGGCAATTGGCCGGGATATTCCCCGGTGCCGATTCGGTGATCGGCATATTGAGCCTCGGCTCGATGCCACAGAGACTGGCGACGAGCGCCTTGGATGTGTGTGGCACGACCGCATAGGCGCGCTCGCCGACGGTGCTCTCGTCGGCTAGCTCCTCGAGAAATGGGGTGGTCTCGAGCTCCCGGTTATAGACGCTCGTCGAGCGGGCACGCGTGGACTCCAAGAGGATGAACGCGAGGTTTCGCGGCTTCTCACCGGGGTTCTCGCTTTGCTCTTCGAGGGTGGTTTCGCGCGCGGTGGATTCGTAATGTTCGGGCTCCTCGACGGCCTCTTGGAGCGCCTTGGAGGCCGACATCGCCACGTTGATGGTCGAGACACGGGCATCGACGTTCGCGTCGGTGAGCACCGCCGGCAGCGCGGCGGCGGCGATAAACGCGGCGGCTGCCACGGGCAGCGCCATCGGAGGAAGTATCCTGCCGCCCCGGCTTTTTTGGGCGGTGCGCACCCTTCCCGCTGCCCAGCAGACGAGCCAGGGCATCGCGACGACCCACAGGATGGTGGTCGAGGCCAACACTACAAACGAGGTCGGGACTTCGCTGCTGATGACGTCGGCAGTGTCGGCGAGGTTCTCCAGCGAGAACGCCATGACATAATAGTCGAGCGAGGATCCTGTCGCCATGGCGAAGTTGTGGCCGGAGACCTCGATGATCAGCACGAAGAGGAAGATCAACTGTAACGCACACAGCACCAGGCGGCGAATCCAGGTGCGCTCGACCAAGTGCAGCAGGCTCACGCCCCCCAGGCCCAGTCCCACACCGAAGAAGATCTCGGATTTGAGCAAGTCGGCGCCGCCCCAAACACCCGGTGAGGCATCGCCGCCGGCCAGGCGCGCGCATTTGAGCGCGACCAGCAATAAGACGGCCGGAAAAGCCAGGCCGAGTACGTATCCCCACTCGAGGTCATCGAGGGCTCGGTTGAAAAAGTTGAGCATATCGCTGCTTTGTACTGTCACTTCGTGGAGCTGCCTCTGCCGACGGTATTGGGAAAGCGAGACACACCGTCGAAACATTCCCGTTACCGCGTCGTAACTGATTCGTGTTGGTTGTAGCGAAAACCACACGGCCTTTCCAGCACTCTTGCTGTGGCACCGATTGAATATTCGCCCCTTCAAACGCGGTTGTTTTTTTCGTACGCTCGCGGCGCGCCTCGTCAAAACCGGGGATACGCGTTTCTCTCGATGACTCCATCAGTATAGATGGCCGTATGACAATGACGTTTATAAAGGGTGCGCTCTACGGACTCGTGTTTTTGGCGACGTGGCTGCTCGTCGAGGGCGTTTGGGTGGCTGTCGAGTGGACGGAAGTGCCCGCGTGGGCGGTGCCGTTCAACCTCGGGCTGGCCGCACCGCTGGTGCTGATGGGGAGCGTGCTCATCGGGGTCGTTCTGGCCGCGTGGCAGGCCGTCGGCGGCGGCATCGATCCCGTCGAGGCGGTCACCTCGTTTGCCAGGCGTTGGTTGCTCGACGGCACGAACGCCCAGCGGGCCCGGCGAAGCGCGGCGCTCATCGCCGCGCCGGTTCTGGTCGGCGTGTGGCTTGGCGTGGCGGTCGTAGTGGGGGGGCCGGTGCTCTCGACGGTCAAGACGACCGCCTTTGCGATGTTGCTGATCGCTGCGGTCCAGCTCGGCGCGGCGGTCGCGCTGGCGCTGGGGTCGTCGCTTCTGGTCGCGCCGATCGCCTGGATCTTCGACCGGCTCGGCCGCCGGCTAACCGGCGAGCCGCCCAGGCCGATCTATACGTTGGCGGCGCTGGCCGTGGCCGGCGTGATCGGCTTCGTGGCGATGTGGTTCGCCTTCCCCGACGTCTTGCCGCATCTGCCCTGGAGCTTCGCGCTCGGCCCACTCCTCGGGCTGGCGGCGGTCGTGGTCGTCGTTCGCTTTTTTGGCGCACGCCAGCCCACCCGCGCCCTGGGCGCGGCGCTCACGCTGCTGGTTCTGATCCTCGGCCTGTCGACGATCTATATGCCGCAGTCGCTGTCCGAGGCGCGCCAGATCTTCGTGGACAAGACCTCGGTCTCCGGCGCGCTGTACCGTCAGCTCCACAACCGCCTCGACTACGACGAAGACGGCGCCATCCACCTCTATGGCCAAAACGACTGCGCCCCCTACGACGCCTCCATCGGGCCGAGCCAGCGCGAGATCATCGGAAATGGCATCGACGAGAATTGCTCGGGCGCCGATCTGGAGGTCGATCTAGACGCCTTTAATACCGGCAAGCTCGAGCATCCGAGGCCCGACGGCATCTCGAAACGGCCGCATATCGTGCTGGTGACCACCGACGCGCTCTCCCACCAGCACACCACCGTGGGCGGCTATAAGCGAGACACCACCCCGAATCTAGCCGAGTGGGCCGAGCGGGCGACCGTCTTCGACAGCGCGTTCTCGCTCAGCTCGAGCACCCGGCTGTCCATGCCGGGGATCGTCACCGGCAAGTTCAACAGCATGGTGGAGATGAAGAACAAGCGCATTCACCCCTACGACTATGCCAAGTCGGTGACTACGATGGGGAAAGTGCTCAAAGAGCAGGGCTATCGGACCGTACATATCGCCGGCGACAACTACTTTTTGAAGAAGCGCTGGGCCGGCTATACCCACGGGTTCGATGTGGTCGACGAGTCGGTCTATAAGAATGCCAAGGACAAAGACTTCACGGCCCCGGATCTCACTGATGCAGCCCTCGAGCATATCGATCGGCACAAAGACGGAGACAAGCCGCTATTTTTATGGCTGCATTATTACGACCATCACGGGCCCTATAAGGTGCCCCAGGATGATCCGCCGTTCGAGCCGAAGAAGGATGTCGACCGCTACGACAACGAGCTGCACTTCGCCGACAGCCACTGGGGCCGGCTCTTCGACGCCATCGAAGATGCCTGGTCGCCCGAGGAGTATATGGTCGTCTTCACCTCGGACCATGGCGAGGCCTTCGACAAAAAACATCCCAAGGGCCGCCGCCACGACTTCACGCTCGACACCCAAGTGCTGCACGTCCCGTTCATCGTCCAGGGGCCCGCCCAGCGCGGCACACGCGTCGACGGTATGATCACCCCGGCCGACATTCTGCCGACGGTCGCCAACCTGGCCGGCCACAAACCGGATGACGAGTGGATCGGCGAGAGCCTGGTGCCGGTGCTCTTCGACGGAAAACCGGTCGAAAAGGACGTGATTTACTCGCTGTTTTATATCCCGGAGGCGGTCAAACGCGGCGAGGACGGCTTCTGGAAGATCGGCGTGCGCTCGAAGGATTTTGCGTATTGGGAAGACCTCCGAAAGGGCAATCGAAAGTTCGTCGACTGGAGGAACGACCCGCACGAAGACCACGACCTACGCGAAGAATCCCCGGACGCCTTCGAGACCTACCGCTACATCGCCGCCAAGAAGCTCGAGTGGTTGCGCGAGCGTGAGCGAGCGCTGACCAAGTGGCGAAAAGACAAGAAGAAGAAAAAGAAGAAGAGCAAGAAGAAGGCGAAGAATTAGAGCTTCTTAGGGTGAGGACGACCTTGCAGTCGCCATCAAAACACAGTGGCCTGAGCCGCATCCGCACGCTCGCCGCAGCAGCCATCGGCGCCGCCGCAGGTGGCCTGTTGTGGGGCGCCGTGGAGGTTCGCGCGCTGGTCTCGTCCGACGTGTCTTTGAGCGACGCGGCTTTGGCCGTCGCCGCCGCGGTCTTGCTCGTCACCTTCGTGTGTCTTCTGCCGGGGGCGATCGCCGGCTGGTTGTGGCAGGACCCGCGAGCCGGCGGCGCGTTGCGCTCCTATTTCGACAAGCGCGGAGCCGTCGCGGCCGCCGAGCTGGCCAGCCTCTGCCTCGCCTTCTTCGGAGTCGGCTACGCCAGCTTCTTTGCGCTCGAGATCTTCGCGGCGAGCTTCGCCTCCGCACAGGTGCGCGCGATCGCGATCGGGGGCGTGGCGCCGTTTCTGGCGCTGGCCGGCTTCGGCGTCTACCGGCTATTGCGTTCAGCCTTGGCGCGAGTCGCCGAGCGCAAACGCTGGAAGCCATATCACACGACGATGCTTATTGCCGGCATTGCGTTGGTCGGCTTGGGATGGGCAGCGAGCTTTTTTGTTCTGGCGCCGCACGTCTACGAGGAGCTGCGGCCGCTTCGCTTTACGCCTTATTTGGTGTCTATGGCCGGCGCGGTGGTCGGCGGGATGTGGCTTCGCGGCCGCGCCATGGTGGCGCTGACGCCGGCTGTGGCCGTCGTGGCGCTGCTCGGCGCGGCGCATTTTGCCACCGGCTCATCCAATAAACTCAACCAAGCCGTCGAGCAGGAGACCGAGGCCACACGCGCGATGCTCGGCGTCTTGGACAGTCTGCAGCGCGACTCAGGGCCGGCCGAGCGTCGTGAGGTCGAGGGGGCGGCGACGTGTTTCCCCGGCGTGTCGGCGCCCGCGGCCGACTCCATCGGTAAGATCTCGGAAGACGCGCCCAATATCGTCTTGCTGACCGTCGACGCCATGCGCTGGGATCGCACGAATCTATCCGGCTATAAGCGCGAGACGACGCCGAATCTGGTCGAGCATGCTGCTGATGCCGCCGTCTTCGAGAACGCCTATACCCCGGCGACCTCCACGCGTCAGACCTTTCGGAGCCTCTTCTCGGGGGTCCATCCCGCCCAGGTCGCCGCCCCGAAGGGGACCACCTGGGGGGTGAGCTTCGCCGAGGAACAAGAGACCCTGGCCAGCTACCTTTCGGCGGCCGGATACCGCACGATCGCGGTGGTCTCCGACCCGGGCGCATTCCCCGAAGAATACGGCGCGCTCGAGGGCTTCGAGGTGATCGACGCCAGCGCAGAGGGTTTCCACAAAGAATACGGTTACTCCGCGCCCTATAAGGTCGACCGACTCGTCGCTCACCTCATCGAGCAGGGCGACGATCGCCCCGTCTTCATCTGGACACACGTGCGCGAGGCGCACCAGCCGCATAAACGCGGCCCCGATCCCGTCGATTACGGTAAGGCGCCCTCGGACCGCTATGATTCTTCTCTCCACTTCGTCGACGGTGAGCTCGACCGCATGCTGCGCTTTGTCAAAAGCCCGCATTGGCGCCAGAACACTTATCTATTCTTGAGCGCCGACCACGGCCACGCCTTTAAGGAGCACGGCCACCGATCTCACGGCACCGCGGCTCACCAGGAGCAATCACGGGTGCCGCTTTTGGCCTGGGGCCCCGATGTCGAGCCGGGGCGCCACAAACGCGCGGTGAGCCTGCTCGACGTGATGCCGACGCTCTTCGATTTGGTGGGGCTCGAGCCCATAAAGGCCCTGTGTGGGGAGAGTCTGATGCAAAGCCTGGACGAGGCGAAGCCTCCGCCCGAGCGCCCGGTCTACGTCGAGCAGCTCCCCGACTCGACCAGGGATTATTTTTCGATCTCGTTCGTCAGCGGCCGGTATGCGCTAGTCTACGGCCCCACATCGGGCGTCGTGGAACTCTACGATATGAAAAAGGATCCCGCCCAAGAGAAGAACCTCGCCGACGAGCGGCCCGAGCAGGTCGAGTCGATGGTTGAAGAGTTGCATGCCTTCTACAAGCGCCGCGGATTCGACGTGGAGCCCTATCGGCTCGATCGCCTCTGATCACTTGGGGTGAATCCGCCGCGACGCGACGCTCTCGACCAACTTTTGCGCCCGCGCTTGGCTGGTCTCGCTGTGGTGTTGGTGGGCGAAATTACCGAAGATGGCCATCGCCACCACGAAGCTCGCCAACACGCTCGAGACTGCTTCGTGTCGTCGCCATAGCGGCTGAATCAGATACGCCAACAGCGCCACCAGAACCAGCGCCAAGGGAAGCAGTGACCACAGGCTCGACAGTCCCAGGGCCGTTATTCCCAGATTGGGCGACACAGCGCCCATCTCCAACATCGGCAGCGTGACGAGGCGCAGCGGCGCCCCGATCCCGGGAGGCGGCGCCGGGTAGGTCGTCACGACGAGCACGTTGTAGACGACCGCCGCGATCAGCCAGCCGGTCAGCGCCGCACGGACGCTCGGACTCCAGTCTTCGACGGCTTCGACGACAAACCCCGCGGCGACCGCAGCCACTCCGAAGATCGGAACCAGCAGCCGCGGCCCGAACCCCCAGCCGCCGTACCAGATCTCCGCACTCGCGATCACTATCAAGTAGCCGACCATCGTTACGCCCGCATAGACTGCGAGCCAGCGACAGCGCCGCCACAGCCACGCGAGACCCAAAAAGCCGAGCAAGACCAGCGGTGCGCAAAAGAAAAGCCCTCGCGAAGGCGTGAGTATCAAGCCGTGTAGCGCCTCCAGCGTCGGCATATTGATGCCGTAGAGCCCCTCGGAGTGGATCTGCGCCGAGCTGCTGTGGGGCAGGTGGGCGTAGCCGGTCTGAAGCGGGCCTCCGAAGGCCGCCGCATTATATAAAAACGTCAGCCCGAGCGGGACGGCGGCGCCCACCAGCGGGGCCAAAACCGGTAGCACTCGCCGGTGAGCGCGCACGCTCAAAAAGCCTACGGCGAGCGCCACGCACACCACCACCGCCTGATATTCAACCGCGAAGGCGCAGCCACCGGCAAATCCGGCCAGGACATACCACCCCAATCGCTTCGCGCGCTCGGAGCTCGCCATGCCCTTCATCACCGCCCAGCCCGCCAACAGCGACAAGAACGTGACCAGCGCATGGCCGTAGAAAGCCGCGCCGTAATAGAAAAAATTTGTCCCGACGGCGAAGAATATCGCCATCTGATTAGCTGTGGAAGCTCTCAGCCCGCTGCCACGTCCCAGCGCGCGCACCAATAAAAAACTGAGCAGCGCAATGGGCACCATCACCCAGCGGCGCACGACGTGATTGAGTTTTTCGATGGAATCACTGTCGCCGAACGCCTGGTAGATCGCGACCACGGGGGCGGCGATCACGCTGGAGCCGGGGGCCTTGTCGGTATAATACTCGCCGTCGCGCTTCGAGATGTCGAAGGGCTTCCCGTAGCGCTCGACCTGCTCGGTGACCGCAACATTACCCTCGAGCAAAGACAGGCTCAGGTACAGCCGGGTGCGCTCATTGGGCGACTGCCCCTGGGGCGAGACCCAGCTATAGGCGAGGCAAAAGCCGACGGCGAGCGTCAGCCAGATAAGCGGAGCTGTGATGCGAGCGCGTAGCAACTGTTCCTTCATTCCCTGAAGATATCCGAGGTTTTACCTGCGAGGGCACGTACGCTGGAGACCAAACGTCCTGCCGGTGACGGCGCGCAGTCTAGGCCATATCGCGACACGATGCCAATCACTGAGTTCAGCCCAGATATACCACGACGCGCCGCCGCTTCGGGCTGGTGCGATGCTCCCACAAAAAGATCCCCTGCCAGGTGCCCAGCGCCAGATCTCCGTCGATGACCGGAATGGACAGCGTCGTCGAGGTCAGCGCCGCCTTGATATGCGAGGGCATATCGTCGGGCCCCTCGGCGGTGTGGGTATACAGCGGGTCGTGCTCGGGGACGTGACGGTCGAGCCAATTCTCCAGGTCGCGCCGCGCCGCCGGGTCCGCGTTCTCCTGAATGGTCAGGCTCGCCGAGGTATGCTGGATGAACAGCGTGCACAGGCCCTCGTCGATGTCCGCGGCGCGTACGACTTCGCGTACCCGGGAGGTGAATTCGTGGAGGCCTTGGGAGGAGGTAGAGATTTCTAGGGTTTTGATCATGTCGAATGCTCGGGTTGAAAAAACGTGCACGTGCACGGGGCTCCGTAGCTATCTGTCGCTCTCTTGCGTTACCACCCGCAACCTCTCCCACGCATCCCCTCGCTCGATCAACCCCTCCGGCATCCGCCACAGCCAATTATCGCCGTTGGCGCCCGGGTTGTTCATCCGCGCTTCGGTGCCCAGCTCGAAGATGTCCTGGACCGGCACGATGGCCAGCGCGGCCTCGGACTCGAAGACCGCCTCGATCATCTTCCAGACCACATCTTCGTCGTCGCATTGGAGGTATTGGCGCACCTTGTGGCGCTGCATCTCGTCGAGGCTGTCGTACCAGCCGCGGGTCGTGTCGTTGTCGTGGGTGCCGGTGTAGGCGACGAAGTTTCGCTCGTAATTGTCGGGCAAAAAGATGTGGTCGGGGTCGTCCCAATCGGCGAATTGCATGACCTTCATGCCGGGCAGGTCGTGGCGGTCGCGCAGCTCGAGGACGTCGTCGGTGATCATGCCGAGGTCCTCGGCGATAAACGGTACCTCGCCGATATCGTCTCGGATGGCCTCGAAGAGCGCGTCCTTCGGGCCTTCTCGCCACTCGCCGCTCTCGGCGGTGGGGGCGTCTGCGGGCACCGCCCAATAGGCCTGGAAGCCGCGGAAGTGGTCGATGCGCACCAGATCGACGGTGTCGAGGACCTTTTGGAGGCGGTCGAGCCACCACTTGAAGTTCTGCTCTCGGATCGCCTCCCAGTCGTAGAGCGGGTTGCCCCACTTCTGGCCGGTCTTGCTGAAGTAGTCGGGCGGCACCCCCGAGACCTCCTCGACGTTGCCGTCTTCGTCCATCTGGAAGATCTCGCGGTTCGCCCACACGTCGGCGCTGTCCATGGCCACGAAGATCGGGATGTCGCCGATGAATTTGACCCCGCGCTCGGCGGCATAGTCGCGAAGCTGGTGCCACTGGCGAAAGAAGATCCACTGGTTGAATTCGACCTTGCGGAGCTCCTCGGCGTGCTCGACGCGCGCTTTTTGGAGCGCGTCCGACCGGCGCTCGACGTATTCGATGGGCCACTCGCGCCACTCGCCGCCGCCGTGGTGGCGCTTGAGGACCATGAACAGCGCGTAGTCGTCGAGCCACTCCGACTCGCGCGCCAAGAAGGAGTCGAACTCCCCGCGGGTGCCGCTGTCGTCTGCGGACCAGCGCTCGCAGGCAGACGCCAAGAGCTTACCCTTGTGTTCGTAGAGCTCGCCATAGTCGACGCGATCGTCGGGCAACCTGGCCATCTGCTGCTCGAGTTCGTCGAGTTCCGGGCGCGTCAGCCAGCCGGCGTCGCGCAGCGGCTCCAGGTCGATCATCATCGCGTTGCCGGCGAACGCGCTGGTCGCCGAATATGGCGAGCCTCCGTGGCCGGGGGCGTTTAGCGGCAGGACCTGCCACCAGGTCTGGCCCGCCTCGGCCAGCCGGTCGACGAAAGCACGCGCCTGCGCACCGAGCGTGCCGATGCCTTCGGGGCCGCTGAGACTGGTCGGATGCAGGAGAATGCCGGCGGAGCGGGATATTGTCATATTTGGTCAGGGGTTCAGGGGTCCAGGGGTCCGGGGGTCCAGGAAAAGCTCAACTGCAGGGTCCGGGGGTCCAGGAGTCGACGTCGGTGG
>JBKGZI010000003.1:0-50005 GCA_046545675.1 Persicimonas sp. | reverse complement strand
GGCATGGGTTATATGCGCGAGTCACTCGTCGAGCGACTCAGCCGCGACGCCCGCCTGCTGCCCATTGGCGGAGGCACCCAGGAGATCATGAAAGAAATCATCTCCAAGCAGATGGGCCTATGAGCCCCCGCCCGCTCGACTCGGCTTGCCGGCTGTTATTTGCCGAGCCCTGATTGTTCATGACGCCGATGATGAGTCAGACCCATTCGTCAGTCCACTGGAGCACTTCCCCAGCCGAGCACCGACATATCATGGAAAGTCTGGAAGAGATCGAAGCCATTCTCGACGAAGATCCCGTCGACATCGAGGTTTTCAAAGAAGGGGCCGTCCTGCTGACCCGAGACAAGGACTGGAAAGGGCTCGAGGGCTACTATATCCGCGAGCTTCGCCGCATCGACGACCTCGACGAAGACATGATCAAACACCACCTGTGGCGCCAGCTCGGCCAGATCTATGAGCTGAGGCTCGACAACCTCGAGAACGCCGAGCAGGCCTACCAGGTCGCGCTCGCCCTGGACCCCGACAACGAGGAGCTCGAAGATCAGCTCGCCGACGTCCAGGACCGACTCGCAGAATGAGCGGGATTAGGGGGCCGCGCTTGACTGTTCGCAGGTTGAACGTGCACGCCTGTAGATATCTGCCAGCGACTGGCAGCCACAGCGACGAACTTCATTTTCCCACAGCAGGTCCCCTAATTTTGATGGACGCCACCTGGATAGACACGCCCGAAGCCCTCCAACAATTTTGCTCCACGCTCGACGATGTCATCGCCGTCGACACCGAGAGCGACCACTTCCATGCCTATCAAGCCCGGGTCTGCCTGATTCAGGTGGCCACCGGCGAGGCCGCCGCCCTCATCGACCCGCTGGCGCTGGACGCCGACCAGCTCGCCCCGCTCTTCGCCCGCCTCGAGGCCCCCGACGTCGTCACGATCATGCACGCCGGGCGAAATGACATCATCGAGCTCGACCGAGACTACGGCGTGCGCGTCGCCAGCCTCTTCGACACCCAGATCGCCGCGCGGTTCTTGGGATATGAACGCAATAGCCTGAGCTGGCTGCAAGAGGAGCTGTTGGGCGTGCCTCCCGGCGCCCAATACCAGCGCTTCGATTGGACGAGGCGGCCCATCCCGGACAAGCCAGCCCACTATGCGGCCGAGGATGTGCGTCATTTATTGGCGCTGCGCGAGCGCTTTGTCCGAGAACTCGAAGCCGACCAATGGCTCGTCCCCTTCGACCAGCAATGTCGCTTTGTCGCGACCTCGGTCGGGCACGAGCCCAAGGCCTTCGATCCGGAGGGATGGCGCAAGATCAAAGGCGCCGACGGCCTCGACGGGCGCGGCCGGGCGGCGCTTCGGGCGCTTTACCTGTGGCGCCACGAGCTGTGCACCGAGTTGAACCGCTCGGCGGTGACGCTCTTTAAGAACTCCGCGGTCATGAAACTGGCCCGCGAGCGGCCCACTCGGGCTTCCGAAATCACCCATATCTCCGGGCTCCCCGCGCAAATCGCACACAATCGCGGCGAGGCGATTATCGAGGTCATCGCCGGCTCGCTCGACGACGACATCCCCGTCGCCGAGTTACCGCGCACACCCTACGAGGCGCCGCCGGCCCAGGAAAAGGCGATCTACAATGCGCTTCGCCGGTGGCGAAATAAGAAGTCCGATCAGCTCGGCGTACCCGGCCCGTTCATCGCCACCAACGCCACGTGCACGGACATCGCCCAAACGCCTCCGCGCACCCTGGCCGAGCTCGCCGAATTTGCGCCCATCCTGGATTGGCATATCGAGCTGCTCGGCGACGAGATGCTTCGCGTCATCGCCGACGCGCGCTGAGCGCTCAGACCCGGTCGCGCATCTCGTTGTGGCCGGCCCGTGAGGCGCAGTGGGCACAGCAGAACATCTCGTCACCGGCCTCCAACCCGTGGCCGATGATGCGCGTGCCGCAATTCTTACACCGCGGCGCCAGCTCGTTGATCGCACATTCGAAGCAGTCGAAGGAGTGATCGCTTCCCTTGTATTGGATCACCAACGGCTTGTCGTAGTCGTTTCCGCAGTTCTCGCATTCCATGGCATGCTCCGGTCGTAGGGATCGGTATGAGTAGGGTACGTCGCCACTTCTGACAAAGCTCTGCGCGAGTTCATATCGCGCAACCCCCTATTTAATCGTTGGGTTGCTCCGATCCGTCACCGTCTTAGGTTCCGGTTGTTCGCCTTTCATCCCACACGGGCAAGCCATGGACCGCTTCGAAGACCTCGACGAACTCCGCGAGCATATTCTTGGCTACATCGAAGCCGCCGTACGCCACCGCGACAACGCGATGACCACGCCGGTCTTCGCCACCGACGGCCCGGGGGCGCGCACGGTCGCCCTGCGCCAATTTGCCCCCGACCAGCGCGCCCTGCTCTTCCACACCGATATGCGCTCGAAAAAGGTCGAGCAACTCGAGGACAACCCACGGGCGATCTGGCTGGCCTGGGACAGGAGCCTCAGCCAGCAATTTCGCCTCGTCGGCCCCACCACCGTCCACGCCGACGACGACATCGCCGACGCGCTCTGGGAGTCGGAGCCGGACGAAGATCTCGCGTTCTACTACAAGACTTCCCCTCCGGGAGCGCGCGCCGAAAAGCCCACCTCGGGCATCAACACCAAGGTGATGAGCGAGGAGGTCGCCCGCACCAACTTCGCCGCAGTGCGCACGACCGTCGAGGAGATCATCTGGCTGCACCTGCACCCCGGCGGCGAGTACCAGGCCAAATTCGAGTGGGACGGCGAGGAATTTGCCGGTCACTGGGTCACGCCCTAAATGTCATGCTGTGCACCGGGAGCGACCGACGGGGCGTGCGCCGTCGGGCATCTCGTGACTTA
The DNA here is from genome assembly GCA_046545675.1 of Persicimonas sp. GTDB lineage: Bacteria > Myxococcota_A > Bradymonadia > Bradymonadales > Bradymonadaceae > CAYLTX01. The sequence continues at coordinate 47,138 of JBKGZI010000003.1, read as the reverse complement.
GGAGCAGTTCGAGAGGCAAGAACCAAGAACCAAGAACCAAGAATAGTCGCGGGGACGACGGTGGTGACTTTCGACGAGTTCGAACGATCCCGCTACCGATTTTGGCGAGGCTTCGTTAGGATGCACGCGACGAGTGACGCCCATCCCACGAGACGCACCCGAATCATGAAAGAAAAGCACGTAAGTATCCGCATCGAACAATGTCTGGCCCTGGCCAAGGCGTCGAATTGCCCGCGGCGAAAATTCGGGGCGCTGCTGCTCGATCCCACCCGCAATGTGGTCTTGATGGACGGCTATAACGGCGGGCCGCGCGGCGGCGGGCATCTATGCGGCGGGGAGACGTGTCTGCGCGACGACCTGGGCGTCGAGTCGGGCACGCGCATGGAGATCGGCTGCCATCACGCCGAGATGAACGTCATCTGCAACTGCGCCGCCTCGGGCGTGTCCACCGACGGCGCCTGGCTGCTGGTCACCGGCGAGCCGTGCATGATGTGCGCCAAGCTCATCCACCACGCCGGCATCCTGAAGGTCATCGTGGTCGGCGGAGGCTACGCCGGAGCCAACGGCGTCCAATACCTGACCTCCCACGGCGTCGACGTCCAACCGGTCGACGGCCCCCAAGACCCCCGAGTCACCGAGATGACCTGAGGTACTGCGGGCTTGGGGTACTGCGGGCTTGGGGCTTGGGGAAAGGCATCTCCGCCCACAGCAATGGGCGCTAGTCCTTTCGCTTCCATTCGCCGTTTTTCTTCTCGTATTTCTTTTTGACCGCGTTCCAGGCGACCCGGTGCGCCGTCTCCTCTTTGGAGGCGCCGCCGCGTCGCTTCTCTGGATCTTGGTAGGTCTCCTCGGCGTTATTATACGCCTCCTTGTAGATGGTCTGGGCCCCTTGAGGCAGGTTTTTTTTGACGTTGTCGGGCAATTCGGCTTTGGAATGATAGGGCATGGTATTCCTCCGAGTTGTCTTTGCGTAGATATCTCTCCGTCGAGGTTCGCTCTCTAAAAATACCCGCCGTTCGCAGCCCGCAAAGGGAATAGTCGTCACCCGAGCCGCGTCTTTTCTCGGTGACAATTCCCGGAGCGAACGACCATGCGACAACCCCCCTGGAAGAGCCTCGTAAAGAGGCTTCAACAACAAGACGACTTCGACAGCCCCTATCTGGACCGGCTCTCCCGCCAACTGGGCGTGTGCGTGGAGAGTTACTCCATCGAGCGAGAGATCGCCGAAGAAATGGCCCATGCGCTGACCCGCTCGGGCAACAAGCTCACCGCCGCGCTGCTCGAGCTCGATCTGGCGCGCCACGAGGCCGCCAAAGCGACAGGCCCCGCGCGGCGACGGGCCAAGATCGACGAGCACAACGAGCTTCGCGCCAAAGCGAAGCAAGCGCGCTGGGAGCTCATCGTCCACCGCGAGTCGCTCGGGCTGTTCCGCCACGGCGTCATCGACGATGACTTTCCGGTGCCTCCGGTGCTGCGCGAGGAGCACCTGCCGCCCATCGCGGCGCGGCCGATACGCGCCGCCGAATAGCCGCACAGAGATCGAGCGCCTCAGCCTCCTATGGCGCCCGAAGGCGATCTTTTCTAGCCGCGAGTCGCGTCTAAGATTGTCCATCACGCGACAAAACACCTGCTTTCTTGATTTTCCCGGGCATTTTCTCCGCCTTCCGTTAGTTTGGTTCCAGCGCTTATGACGCAGTGCGTCAGAGAGCTTGTGACGCACCGCGTCATCAGTTATACATAGAGTCGCATCGAGGTCGGACCGTTGAGGTTCGACGATCCGTAACTTTCGAGCATAAGGAGTACAACGATGGCACAATCACTCTTCAACAAGTTCAACCTCTCCAAAGAGAGCCTCACCGAATTGCAGCAGGATCTGCTCCACAAGGGAGCCGACGTGCGCGAGCGAAGCGTGCGCCTTCGCGATGAGCTCGAGGAGCGCTCCACCGAGGTCACCGGCCGGCTGCGCGACGCGTCGCTGACCAAGCTATACGGGGTTGGCGCGACGACGCTGTCTCGGGCAGCCGAGTTGGCCGACAAGGTGCCGTCGTTGCGCGATAGCGCCAACGAGCTTCGCCAGAAGGCCGAGGCCGCACAGGAGGCCAGCGAGGCCGTCCAGCGCCCGCCCATTGCCAATTATGATGAGCTCAACGTCGGAGAGGTCAGCGAGGCCCTCGACGGACTCTCCGCCTACGATCTGGAGAAGGTGCGCCGCTACGAGACGGCCCATAAAAACCGCGTGACCGTCCTTCGCGACGTCGAGCAGCGGCTCAACTGAGCAGAAAATCTCAGTAGTATACTGATTTAGTCAGGTGCATCGGCTCTGCCTGGTACCGCGGCTCTTCGCCGCGGTGCCATAGGTAGTTGTCGACCTCCAGCGCGCTGACCTCACGGCCCTGCTCTGCGAGCTTTTCGACGAGCAGTTCGACGGTGTGCAACGCACACGCCCGCAGCTCGACCTCCTCGGGCGAGCCGGCCGGGATCGGGCGGTGCTGTGCAATCGCGTCGGCCAGCGGCTCGGAGTATTCGAGCACGCTGTCCAAATGCAAAACATGGGGGACCTGATTGTCGGCGAACATCGTGATCTCATCGAGGTCGTCGAAGCGGCCCAGCCCGCGGCCCCCGAGCGCCATATGCAGGTCGGCGACGGTGATCTGCGCGCGCTTATAGAGCGGGACCTCGAAGCCGCGATACACCGGCACGTCGTGGTATAGCGGCATCTCGTCGAGCTCCTCGACCAGCCGCGAGGCGCTGTGGTCGGCGCCCGCGACGAGCGCCGAGAAGTCTCCGTCGCAGCGCTCGCTCACATGCACACCCAGGTCGCGCAGCGCCCGGGCGAAGTGGCCCATCAACTCCCGCGGGCCGGGCTCGTCGAGCGTCTGCCCGAATAGTCGCGCGCACTGCTCTGGCGTCATCTTCGCGAGCTCACCCGCTGAGAACGGCCCCTGGTCGGCGAAGCGGTCCCTGAGCGCCCGCGCCACCAGAAAATACCCCTCCAGCCCGGCCCTCGGGCGAAGCTCGGCGAAGTACCCCGACCCAAAATTGACCGCGTCGAGCGTGAGCACATAGGCCACCGTCGCATCGCCGCGGCCCAGCCAATGATGCTCGTCCTCGAGAAACGGACGCCGCAACTGGTCGACCGGCAGGCTCGCCGCATAGGCGTCGAGCCGGTCGTCGACGATGTGGACCTGCTCGGCCACGGCGGCGACGCGCTTGCAGGCGGCGCGGATGTCGTCGAAGATGGTCATCGTTTCCTCCCTGATACCAATTCCGCCGATCTTCCGACAACATCGTTCGGGCTTGCGGAAAAGCAACCTCGAGCCGTCGTCAACTAAACCACACGACCAACCACAGACTTCCGTGACTGACCTACGGCTGCAGTGACACGTAGGCGCCCCAGGGATGGATGGCCACGCCCATCGAGTTGGTCGAGCTGTAGTTAGCTGTGAGCGTGTCGACCACCGCGTAGAGGGCTAGATGGCCTTCTTGATAGAACGACATCCAATCGGCCGCGATCGACGTAGGGCCGGTCTCGGCGCCGAAGAGCACCGGGATCGTCGTCCACAACGCCAGGTTTTGGACGACGACCCCGCCGACCATATTGTTGCCGTCGTCGCGGCCGTAGAAAAACGAGGGCTGCCCGTTTTGGTTGGGGGTGTTGTCGTAATAATTCATGATCGAGATGTAGTCGATCGGTGAATTGGGCGCGTTGAAGAAGTCGCGCAGTGGCTGGTTGTAGAACGCGAAATCCGCGCCGACATCCGAGGTCAGCGTCAGGTAATGGCCCGCCTACTCTTTGTGTCAGGGATGCCGAGAAAGCGGCTGAGGATATGAGCGGCTTATTGGATGGCGATACGGATGGCGACCTCCAGCCCGAAGAACAAGCGCAGGCCGTGGCTGAACTCGCCAAAACCTACCGCACCGAGGAACTCTCCGAGCCATTGGACACCATTGAATGGCCGTCGGAGAGCATTCACGTCGTCATCCGGACGGAGACGCAGGTGCCCTTCGGTCTCCTCGCGCGGATCCATGGCGAGCTGAACTCCTGGGCCACACAGCGCGAGTCAACCGACGCCCGGCCCATTGTTGTGCTCGAGTCCAAATAGAGGGCTGCGATCGCCATCGACGCTACTCTTTGACAATGACCTGGCCGCGCTCGATCTCGAGGGTCATGGTGCCCTGGCCTTTGCGCTCGATCTCGAGCTCGACCGCGGCGCCCTGCTCTCCGCGGATCTGCTCGATGACCTGGTCGAGGCGCATGCCGTCGATGGAGTCGCGGTCGACCCCTCGGATGATGTCGCCGCGCTCGAGGCCGAATTCACTGGCGGGATGGCCGTCCATGACGTTTTGGACGAGGACGCCGTCCCCGGTCTTTCGGAGCACCGCGCCGATGCCGTGGAATTGCATCCGCTCGCCGGGCCTTTGCTTGCGGATTTGGACGTTGCGCGTGGTCTCACCGCCGGGCCGGACCTGCACGCCGGCGGAGACGGTCGACAGGAAGTTCTTTTTGACCACCCGCAGGCTTCGCCGGCCGGGTGGTACGCCGTCGAGATGGTATCGCCCCTGGCCGTCGGTTCGGGTCTGATTGGCAGAAAATGGCGAGGTCGGATCGAAGAGCGCGATGCGCGCGCCGGCGACCCCTTGGCCGGTGTCGGAGTCGGTGATTTGACCGGCGACGCTGCCGGCTTGCCCCACGCGGATGGTCACCCCGTCGGTGTCTCGTGCGCGGCGCACGATCACCTGCTCGGAGCTGGCCGAGGCGTAGCGCTCGGTCTGCACGCGGAACCAGTATTTACCGGGGCGCAGCGAGTCGAATTCGAAGCGGCCGGCCGAATCGTTGACCTTGTGGACGCCGACGCTTCGCGGCCGGTAGGGGCGTGGCCCGTCGACCTCGAGCGACTCGACGCCCACCGAAAAGCTGGGCACCGGCCGTCCGTGGGGACCGACCACCCTGCCGCGGACCGCCCCGCCCGCTCGAAGCTCGAGGGTCGCCTCGCTGCCCGCCCTTATTCGCTGCGCACGCGAGGAGTCGTAGTGCTGGGAGACGGCGGTGGCCGTGGTCGCCTGGGGCGGCGCCTCGTCCCACTGAAAGCGGCCCTCGCCGTCGGTCTTGACCATCTTGGGACGGGCGTTTTCGGGCCGAAACCACACGAAGGACGACGCGACCGGCTGACCATCGGGGTCGACCACTCGCCCGAAGATGCCGCCGGCAGCCTCCATGACGACGTCCTGCTCGGCGACCTTTTTGGGCTCGGCTTCGACGCCCTCGATGAGCTCCGTGCGATACCCCGAGGCGCGCGCCTCGAGCGCGTAGGAGCCGGCGGGCACGTCGCGAAAGGAGAACCGGCCGCGCGAGTCGGCGTCGACCGTGCGGCTTCGGCCCAGCGAGCCGCCGCGCAGCACGAGCTTGGCTGCGACGGCGCTGCCGTCGGTGTCGACCACCTGCCCGGAGAGCGTCGCGCTGGGGTCGAGGTCGATCACCAGGCCCTCGTGGGTCTCGCCGGGCTCGAGGTATAGCTCGCGACTCTCGGTCACCGCATAATCGGAGGCCTCGACGAGCAGGCGAAGCCGCCCCGGGATCACGTCATCGAGCTCGAATCGGCCGCGCTCGTCGCTGCGGGCCACGTCATCGACCACAAAGGGCTCGAGGCGCTCGGAGAGCCCTTCGGCGGAGAGGTAATAGACGCCGATGCGCGCATCGGCCAGCGCCCGCCCGGAGGCTTGGACTCGACCGCGAACCGTGGCGGGCCGGCGCAAGACGAGCTCGAGGTCGTCGATCGATGCCGCTGACTCCTCGTCGGAGAGCACGACCTCGACGCGGCGCATCGCCTCGGGGCCGGCGACGGCAAATCCGTCGGCGCCGGCGTCCAGGCGGTGCGTGCCCGGCTCGAGATCGCCGAGGCGAAAGCGGCCGTCAGCGTCGCTCGTCGCGCTCGCACCGGCGGCCGTCTCGACGGTGGCTCCCTCGATGGGAGCCCCTGTCGAATCGAGCACCCACCCCCCAATAAATGGCGCTTCCGGCCGCGCCTGCGACCCGGCGTCGGCCTCCGAAGCCGACCCGGCGCCCGATGGCTCAGAGGAGCCCTGCGACACCGACCACAACCCCGCGCCCACTGCCAGCGCCACCAGAAGTAGCGCGGCCACTGCAAAATATTTCTTCACTTCAGAGCCTCGAGTCATCTACCAACGCACGCTCGGATGTCATACCCGTGATAACAATACGACCGCCGCGTCGATTATTCGATCCCGGCTCCTTCATAGCACAGCGGTCCATCGCAGCGAAAAGCGCACGCGTTGGTCAATAGTCGAAGCCTACGACGTCCGGGTGCCCACCCAGACTGCGATCTGGCCGAATGCGATCACGTCGGCGTCGCGCGCCGTCTGGTCGATGAGCTCGCAAAATGCAGCGTAGAGCTGCGGGTCTTGGTCTCGGATCTGGACGAGCTTGTCCTCGCGGCCCGCGGCGATGCCTCTTGCCGAGACCACGTCATCGGTTTGGAGCCCGACCGTGGCGAAGAGTCGCTCGATGTCGGCCGGCTCGGCGTAATAGCCCTCCTGGAAACCGCCACCGGCGAGGTTTTGAAAGATATGCGCATGCCGGGCGCGCTCGAGGATCGCGCGGTCGACCTGCTCGGGGTGTTCGGCCGCGCGATCCAGAACTCGCACCAAGCCGCTTTTGGGCGGCAGAAATTGGACGAAGGCGCGCCCGGACGGGCGCAGAACTCGGGCCAACTCGGCGGCCGCCAGCCGGCGCGATTCGGCGTCGATGAGGTGATAGAATGGACCGAAGGCGACCACCGCATCGAAGCTGTCCTCCGCGAGGCCGCCGTCCCCCACGCCGGTCAGATCTCGGGCGTCGGCCGCATAGAGACCTTCGACCCGCTCGAGCAAACCTCGGTGCGCGAACTCCCGCTCGGCGCGCTCGACGTGTTCGTCCATCAGATCCACCAATGTGACGCGGTGGCCGCGGCGGGCGAGCTCGATGGTATACCGGCCCGGCCCGCCGCCCAGATCGAGCACGCGGCTTTCGTCTTCGAGATGCTCGTCGAGGATCTCCAAGCACCTGTGCAGCTCGAGCTGGCCGGCCGGCGAATCCAGTCGAGCCCACTCGTCAAATTGGCGATAATACCGTCGGATCGCGTCGGTCGACATCAAGAGCCTCCTTGGATAAGCGTGCAATTATCTGACTTCACAGAACACCGAACCTGTCGACATTTGATCCGAGCGCATCCGGCCTGGGAACATCATTCCGGGGAAGACCATGTCGACCGACGCCCGCTACTGGAGAGACAAATACGACCGGCCCGATTTCGTCTACGGCCGACACCCCAATCAATTCCTGGCGGAGCACGCCTCGGAGGTCATCCCTCACCGCGGGCACGTGCTCAGCCTGGGCGAAGGAGAGGGACGAAACGCGGTCTGGCTCGCCCGGCACGGCTGGCGGGTCAGCGCGGTCGATCACGCCGCCGATGCGCTGGCCAAATTGCGCCGCCACGCCGCCGGCGCCGGCGTTCACGTCGAGACATTCTGTGAAGATGTCGTCGACTTCGACTGCGGCACGGCCCGCTGGGATGCGATCGTCATCCTGCATATGCATCTCTCGCCTCGCCCGCGCCGACGCACCCACCGTCGCGCGGCGGCCGCGCTGCGCCCCGGCGGATTCATCCTGCTCGAAGCCCTCCGCCCCGAGCAGCTCGCCCAGCCATCGAGCGGCCCGGAATCCAGCGAGCTGCTGTACACCCAGACCGAATTATGCGCCGACTTCGCTGCCCTGCAGATCAAATTGCTGCGAGAGGATGACCGCTATATCGACGCCGGAGAGCATCGCGGCATGACCAGCGTCATCAGCCTGATCGGGCGTAAGCCCGCCTGATACTACTTGGTCGTACTCGATGAACCCGCCCTGGAGCGGCCCAGAACATGACCCAGGGGTACTATCGAGAAAGCTGGTCACCGAGCCGGCTGGGCCAACCGGAAAATGTGGGTGTCTATCGCACATCGGATCACCTCAATTGGGTATACCCGGGTCGAGGCGCCGCCTCAGTGCGGTCGGGCAGTTAATCGCTTGCCTGCGACTGTAGGCGATTAGCTTCTTCCCAAGAGCAGAAAAGGTATCGGGGCAAATGCCATGACCATGTCTGGAAGGGAATCCGAGACGATGGGCGCAACACCAGCGGGCAACCAAGACCAAGGCAACCGGGGGGATGCTGAGGAGCTGCGAGAGACGATCGAGGAGGATTATTGCGACACCATCGAGATGGAGCGTCGCGAACACGAGATCGATCATCGCGCGCAGGTCACCGTCGAAGATGACGCCTTCGAGATCGACGACGACGAGCTGCCCACCGCTCCGCTGTGCAACGTCGACGGCTACATCTCCGAGGCCTACGCCGACAGTACGCGCGCCTCCACCGATCTGCCCGTACCCTCGGGTTGGCAGCTCGATCCGCACGCGTTCGCCGACCTCCAGGCGCGCCAAACTCGGGCGGACGATGACCCGTTATCAGATCTGGCTGGCGCCGTCGGCCACGAGTTGAACAACCCGTTGACCTCGTGCGTCGGGTATCTACACCAACTCAGCTCGATGGTTCCGTCGAGCGACTCCGAGCTCAACCTGATCATCGACCGGCTGGGAAAGAACCTCAATCGCATCCACAGCATCGTCGGCGAGCTCGAGCTGCTGGCCGCCATCGCCCATGAAGCCCGCCAACAGGTCGACCTCTCCGAGGTGGTCGAGCGGATCTACGAGCAACTGGGAAGTTATCTGGAAACCGAGGTCGAGCTGTTCCTGCAGCCCGCCTACCTGGACGCCGACCGACCCCGCCTCAAGCAGCTCGTCTACATCTTGCTGGCCACCCACATGATCGACGAGGACACCACCCGCTGGTGCTCTGCTCACGTCAACTCCAACGAGTCGATGGTTCGCTTCGACGTGACCTCGACGAACAAGCCCTACGGCGCACTGAGACTGGATCTGCTGGGCATTCTTCGCCGAAAGGAACTCCCGGCCGCCGCCCCGCTCCAGCTCGCCGCCGAGCTCACCCGCGAGCTGGGTGGCATCTGGAACGAAGGCCGCATCGACCAGGGCTATCGAACCACCGCCATCCTGCCGCGCTATCGGCTCACGGCGACCTCCTCGCCCGACCGTTCGAGCGTCTCCCACGAGCTCTGAGTACCGTCTCACCGTCCATCTCCTGGGCAGATACCCGCCCATCCCCAAGATTTGTTCGCCAATCTACGGAACTCTTCGGCGCCCGCGTTGTCTCGAGAGTAGACCCAACATATTGACCACACCCACTACCGGGTGCCTACTCGAGACGGGAAGCCTGCGATGAGAGACCACGTCCAGCCCACAGATGAATACGCACGTCCCACTGCCCCGGCCCAGCCGCCCGGCCTGCAAAAAAGCCCGCCGAGATCCCGCGGCGACACGTTATTTGTGGCGCTGCTATGGGTCGATCAAATCGTGTCGGTAAACGCCTTCCCCCATCGTCCACAGGTGCGTATCGGCCCGGACCGGAACAACGACTTTGTGGTCGACGACGCCTCATTCGGCGATCGCGCGAGCTTCCCATTCATCGGCACCCGAGGGGGCAAGCAATTTCTGCACTTCACACAGACGATGTCCGGTCACGTCTTCGACGGCCAGGCTCATTACTCCCTCGAGGAGGCCATCGCCCAGGGCGTCGCCCGCCAGAGCACAAGCGTGCCCGCGGCCTACGAGGTCGCGCTCAACTCGAGCGCCAGCGCGCGCATCGAAGTCGGCCCCGCGACGCTACTTGTCCACTTCTCGGATATGCCGGCGGTCGCCGGGCCGGGGTTCGGCATCGACACCGAGCCGCTGCCCTATCTGGGCATCAGCGCGGTCGCGCACCTCTCGCTGCTGCTACTCGCGCTGACCATGCCCGATGACGCCGGCAGCCTCGACCTGGACGGCGTCGACGCCGAAGACCGCTTCGCGTCGATGGCCATGACGCCCCGCCAAGACGACGACAACCCGGCCGATTGGCTCGACGACAGCGGCGCCGAGAACCCTGCGGAGGGCCATAAGGGCGAAGAGGGAAAGGCCGGCTCCGAGGATAGCCAGCAACAGGACAAAAAGATGGCCATCGAAGGGCCGCCAGATAACACCGACCCGCAGATCAAAAAGGCACACGACCGACAGGTGGCATTGGACGCCGGGGCTGTCTCGGTCGTCGACGACGTCGGCATTCACAGCATGTGGGGAGACGGCCCCGAGTCGATCGGGGCCGCGGCCAAGACGAGTCTCGGAGGCATCGACGCCGTCGAATCCGGCGAGGCGAGCGGCTCGGGTGGACTGGGAATACGCGATACCGGCCGCGGCGGCCCCGGTGATTCCGAGAGCATCGGCACGGCCGACGTGACCACCAAAGGCCCCGACGGCGGCGAGCGCGGCCCGCTCCCCGAGGCCGACCTGGGCGAGACCGAGGAGAAGATGCCCAGCGCGGTCGTCCCCGGCCCGCCCGATGTCGGCGGCAGCCTCGACGAGGAGATCATCCGGCGCGTCGTCCGCCAGCACCGCCGCCAGATCGCCTATTGTTACGAAAAGGAATTGCAGAAGGACAAGGCCCTCGAGGGGCGCGTCAAGGTCCACTTCACCATCGCCCCCGGCGGCGACGTCGTCTCGGCGACCATCGGGGAGAGCTCGATGAACAACCGCGCCGTCGAGTCCTGCATGACCAATAAGATCCGACACTGGGTCTTTCCCGCCCCGGACGAGCCAGGTCTGGTCACTGTCAAATATCCGTTCAACTTCAGCCGGCAATGACCAGGAGATACATCTACGAGCCGTACGTGGGGAACCGGCCGCCTCAACCGACGGGTTTCCTGTAGCCATGGAGTTGTGGTAACCATTGGTATCTCAAACCGTTAGATCAAGAGATCGGTGGGCGGCTCAAACTAAAATCCATGGATACTGAGGGTCACGTACATCATGAGGTCCAGAAAACTACTTTTGGTTATCGTATTAGTGGTGTCTTCTTTCGGGATGGCGTGCGCTGAAGAAGAGGGCGGGGACGGCCCCGGACTCTCCCAAAACCCCAATAATAGGTCGGCAGACGACGCCGGTGCGGATGCAGCCACGGACGCAGCCACGGACGCAGCCTCCGACGCCGGAGACGACGCCGCGGATACCGACATGGCCGACGGCTCTGACGCCGGAGATGCCGGAGACGTCGAGCCCGACGTGTGCGAGCCTGACGACGAGCAGGTATGCACCCAAGCTGACCTCGAGTGCGGCGCTCACGATCTGGTCGATAACTGCGGTGACTCGCGCACGATAAACTGCGGTGATGAGGACACCGAGTGCGACGAATACGAGACCTGTGGCGGCGGCGGCGACGAGGGAGTGTGCGGATGTACGCCCACGACCTGCGAAGACGCCGGTGTATTATGCGGTGAAATCCAAGACGGCTGCGGAAATACGCTGACATGCACCACATTTTGCGTCGACGAGCTGTTCGCGGACTACGACCACTCCTGCGCGGTGGGCTCGGGCAAACTCAAGTGCTGGGGCTTCGGACGCGACGGGCGACTCGGCACCGGCTCGACGAGCAACGCCCAGAACCCCACCGACGTACAGGGAATCAGCGGCGATGTGATCAACGCGGCCGTCGGCGAGCGACACTCGTGCGCGACGACCTCCGGCGGCGAGGTCAAATGTTGGGGGGACAACGGCGTCGGCCAACTCGGCGTGGGCACCACCGTAAGCAGCGATACCGCCGGAAACGCCGCGATCAGCTCTGGGGCCACCCAAGTGGTCGCCGGCTCCGATCACACATGCGCCGTGGTCAACGGCGGCGTCAAGTGCTGGGGCAGCCATGAATACGGCCAGATCGGCGACCCCGCCTACGATCTGTCGGCGACGGTCGGCGTGCCCAAGTCCACGTCGGGCCTCGACAGCGGCGTCACCCAACTCGCCGCGGGCGCTCACCACACCTGCGCCCTGCTCAACGACGGCACGGTCAAATGCTGGGGCCGCAACGACTACGGCCAGCTCGGCGCCGGACTCACCGAATTCGTCGACAATGACACCGATAAGGTCGCCTGGGGCCGAACAACGTCGAGTACCGCCGATTGGTCCAGTGAAGAGCCCATCACCGTGCTCGATCCATCCGGACAATCCCCTCTGAGCGATATCGTCGAGATCTATGCCAACCGCAGCATCTCCTGTGCGATCAACTCCAGCGACCAGGCCTGGTGCTGGGGGGCGCTCGTCGGTCGCACCAGCGCCGAAAACTGCGACGACCAGTCCAGTAAATGTCCTTATTTTCCCGATGCCGACGGCACCGAGGGCTTCCTAGTCGGTGAGTTCTCCGACAATGACGACGGCACCTACTCGAAAGAGAGCACGAAAGTCATTCGTGCGGCAGTGCTCCCCATCCAGCTCGGCTCGGCGTTTACGGTCGAATCGATGGCCCTGGGTACCAACCATCTCTGTTTGTTGGTCGATGAACCGGATACCGCGATGACCAATATCTATTGCCTGGGCCACAATAAATCCGGCCAGCTCGGCGACGGCACGACAAATAGCTGGATCGAACCCACCGATCTGACCACTGACCACGACGGTGACCTCGTTCGTGGCACCCAATTGGTGGCCGGTCGCGCTCACAGTTGCGCGTTGGTCGGAGACAACAACGCCAAATGCTGGGGCAGCAACGACAAAGGCCAGATCGGCAACTCCGACCTGCAGCGCGAGCAGTCCTACCAGCCCTTCGACGTCAAGCTGAATACGAACTAAGTAGCGTCACGGAAGTCATGAACGGTTGGTGTCGTTTGCACCCGAGCGACCACCCGCGCGAGACGCTCATAATCGAGCGTCTCCGGGGTGTCGGTGGGCTCGTCGACTGTTTCAATCGTCGTCCTCTTCCTCATCTCGCTGCTGCTCGAGCTCGGCTTCGTCGAGCATCTCGTCGACCTCCTCGGCGTGGTCGGGCTCGAGTGTTTCGACCATCTCGCCCAGCGCGCGTCGGGCATCCTGGATGGTCATCTTCTCTTTCTGAAATTCAACGCAGATAAGGCACATGGATTCTGCTCCCGTGTATGAACAACTGGCATGAACGCGTGGAGACATCGCCGCCGCGCCATCCGATACCCGGTCGTGCTCGTCTTCGAGCGGACCCGGGCTCGCTTTTCATATATATCATCGACACTTAGCGGTGTCGAACAACGGCAGACGTGGCGAGGTCGGCTGCAGGGTCGGTAATCGGCGCTGGGTTGGACGAGTGGTCTTCTGCGCCCATTTTCAGGCAGGCCCATCCCCGGGGAGGTCAACCATGCGCCAGCAGCACCAAGAACTGCCCGACGCACGCCGATTCGTCGACCATATCGGCGCCGGCGAAGTGGCCCTCTTTGCCGAACTCGAGGCGCTCCTTCCCATTGCCTCAGCCGTCGACTCGAACGACCGCCGTCCGCCGCTCACTGAGACGACCCGAGAATGGCTCGAGCGGCTCAGCCGCGAGTGTACCGTCGGCATCATCAGCGGCCGCGGCGCCACGGAGTTACAGGAGGCGATCGGACTCGACGGGGTGGTCTATCTGGAAAAACGAGGCTCCGAATTCGAGGCCGTCGAGTCGACGCTACTGGAGCGCGGCCTGCATCGACCGGGGGTCACGCCCGTCTATCTTATCGGCGCAGACGGCGGCAAAAGCCGGCTGCAGTCGTATCCCGCGCCGGGTATCGTCATCGCGGTCGGCGCCCACCCAGACGCCAACCGGGCGGACTTCGGGCTCGACGACCTCGCCGCGGTCGAGGGATTCCTCGGCATGCTCACTCGGCATATGGAGCGCATCCTGGGCGCCGACGGTTGGCTGCTGCGCTATCACGAATACAAACCGGAGAACGAGGCGACCCGTGAAACTCTATGCACCCTGGGAAATGGCTACGTTGCCACCCGCGGCGCGGCACCCGAGGCCCTCGCCGGCGGGGTGCATTATCCGGGCACCTATATCGCCGGCCTTTACAACAAACTTCAAAGCGAGCGCAAAGGCCGCCGAGTCGAAAACGAAGACCTGGTCAACCTGCCCAATTGGTTGCCGCTCGGCCTTCGACTCGACCACGGAGATTGGTTCCACCTCGACGAGGTCGACATCCTCGACTACGAGCAGACGCTCGACATCAAGCAAGGCCTATTGCACCGGCGCGTGCGCTTTCGAGACCGCAACGGCCACACCAGTCGGCTCGAGCAGACGCGGTTCGTCCACATGGACGACGCGCATCTGGCCGGGCTGAAGACGACTCTCATCGCCGAGGATTGGAGTGGACTCGTCGAGATACGATCGATGCTCGACGGGGGCGTCGAAAACGCCAATGTGGCCATGCACGCCGAGTTGCGAAAGCGCCACCTGGAGGTGCTCGAACTCGAAGAGACCGCCCCCAACACCGTCTTTTTGCGCGTGCGCACCCTGCAATCGCGCCGCGAGGTCGCCCAGGCGGCGCGTACCCGCGTCTTTGGCCCCGATGGGCCCATCGACGCCGAGCCCAACTTCTTCAGCGACGCCCAGGGAGAGGTCGGCCACCACTTTCGGGTCGAGGCGACTCGCGGGGAGCCTGTGGTGGTCGAAAAAATCGTCGCCATATACACCTCGCGCGACGTCGCGATCTCCGAGCCGGGCTTCAACGCCAAGAAGCGTATCCGACGCGCGCCAGATTTCGACGAGGCCGTCCAAAATCATATACGCGCCTGGAGCCATATCTGGCGCCGCTTCGATATCGGCCTGATCTGCGCCGAGGAGTGCACGATGCCGGCCAATCCCGAGCTCGTCTTGCGCCTGCATATCTTCCACCTGGTGCAGACCGCCTCCCCCAATACGCGTGACCTGGACACCGGGATTCCGGCGCGTGGGTGGCACGGCGAGGCCTACCGCGGCCATATCTTCTGGGACGAGCTATTCGTCTTCCCGCTGCTCAACACGCGCATGGCCGAGATCACACGCGCGCTGCTCTTGTATCGCTACAGGCGCCTGGGCGAAGCACGCGTGCGCGCCGAAGAGCGCGGCTGTCGCGGCGCGCTCTATCCGTGGCAAAGCGGCAGCGACGGCGAAGAGCAGACACCCTCGGCCCATTTTCTGCCCGATATCCAGCAATGGAGGCCCGAGCATACCTGGCTACAAAGCCACATCAGCGCGGCGGTGGCCTATAACGTCTGGCAATATTACCAGGTGACCAACGACCTGGAGTTTTTAGATCGCTATGGCAGCGAGATCATCATGGAGGTCGCGCGGTTTTACGCCTCCCTGGCTACCTATAACGACGAGCTGGACCGCTACGAGATCCGCGCGGTGGTCGGACCCGACGAATATCATGTGCGCTACCCCAACGCCGATAGTCTCGGCATCGACAATAACGCCTACACCAACCTGATGGCCGTGTGGGTGTTGTGCCGGGCCCTGGAGATCCTCGACTTCCTGCCCCGACGGCGGGTGGTCGAATTATGCGAGCGCCTCCAGATCAGCCACGCCGAGGTCGAGCGGTGGGAGGAGATCAGCCATAAGATGTTGGTGGTGTTCATGGACGACGGCCTCATCAGCCAATTTGAGGGCTATGAGGACCTCGAGGAGCTCGACCGGGAGCACTATCGGCGCGAGCACGGCGACCTGCAGCAAATTGCAGCCATCCTCGACGACGAGGACAGAGACATCAATTGCTATAAGATCTCGAAGCAGGCCGACGTGCTCATGCTCTTTTATCTATTCTCCGACGACGAGCTCGAGCAGCTCTTCGCGCGGCTTGGGTATGCATTCGACTGCGAGCTCGTCGGCCAACATGTCGATTATTATCTGGAGCGAACCTCCCACGCGTCGAGCCTCAGTCGCGTCGTGCATTCCTGGGTCGAAGCCGACCGAGGATCTTCGCACGCCTGGGAGCTATTCACCCGCGCCATGATGAATGACGTGGCCGACACCCAGGGAGGCACGACCTCCGAAGGCATCCATCTGGGAGCGATGGCCGGCACGGTCGATATCGTCGAGCGAAGCTTTATCGGTATGGAGATTCGCGGCAACGTGTTGCGATTTCGGCCCAACCGGCCCAGGGAGGTCGAATGGCTGCACGTCAACCTTGCCTACCGCGGCCACTCGCTGGCGGTGACCCTGCAACGCGACGAGCTGCGCATCACCACCGACGAGAGCGTCGCTCCGCCCATCGAGGTCAGAGTCGGCGACGAGTGCTTCGAGATGGGCAGTCTGGAGTCGAGGCGCTTTTCGTTGCCCTCCCTGCCGCCGTCTCCCTAATCAGCATCGTTGGACATCGTCGGGCATCTGTGGCGTGGTGGGGTCGAGCAATCCTTATATCCATTGCCGGAGGCCCGCATGGCACGCCCACAGATCTTTGACGACTGCGAAGACACCACCGATGCGATCATCGCGCACGTCGGCCCTCGCATCTCGCTCGCCCTGCCCCTGGGGCTGGGCAAGCCCAACCACTTGGTCAACGCCCTGGTCCGGCGCGCCATCGCCGGAGATATCGAGGACCTCGAGATCTTCACCGCGTTGAGCCTGGGAAAGCCTTCGGCAGACAACGAGCTGCAGCGGCGCCTGATGGAGCCGGTCACCGAGCGGCTCTTCGCCGGCTATGAGGACCTCGATTATGTGGGCCTTCTTGCACGTAGTGAGTTGCCCGAGCATATCCGGGTCCATGAATTTTTCTTTCCGCCGGGCGCCATGATGTCCAGCCGGCAGGCCCAACAGGCCTATAAGAGCGTCAATTATACCCACGCCCTGCGCGAGATTCTGGCCGCCGACATCGACCTCGTCGGCCAACTGGTCGCCCCCGGCTTGGGCGACGGCTATAATTTGAGCTGCAACACAGATATCTCGGTGGATCTCTTCGAGCGGCTGCGCGCCCGGGACCAGCCGCCGCTGCTCGTCGGCCAGGTCAACCGACGGCTGCCGGCGATGGGCGGCCGGGCCGAGGTCTCCCCCGAGACCTTCGATATCGTCCTCGACGATCCCAGCTATGACTACGACCTGTATGCCATGCCCAGCGTGCCGCCCGACGACGCCGAGTATATGATCGGCCTGCGCACCGCCGCTCTGCTCAAAGACGGCGGGACCATTCAAGTGGGCATCGGCAACCTTGGGGAGGCGATCTGCTGGGCGGCGACGCTTCGCGACCGCCAGCCCGAGGAATTCGAGCGGCTCTTGGACGCCGGCGGCCTCACTCCACAGAACCGAGAGCTTATCGAGCGCGAAGGCGGCACCGGCCCCTTCGAAGAGGGCCTTTATGCCTCCACGGAGATGCTCGTCGAGGGGATCATGCAGTTGTATAACGCCGGGGTGCTCAAAAGGCGCGTCTTCGGCGATCTGGAGACGCAACAGGCCGCCAATCGAGGCGATGTGCCCACCTCAGGCGGCGTCGTGGCCCACGGCGGGTTCTTTTTGGGCTCGCCGCGCTTCTACGACATATTGCGCGACCTCGGCGACGAAGGTCGCGCCGACATCGCGATGACCGGGGTGCGCTTTACCAACCTTCTGTACGGAGACGAAGAGCTAAAGCGCGCCCAGCGACAGCACGCTCGCTTCATCAATGAGACGATGAAGATCACCCTGCTGGGAGCCGCGGTCTCCGATGCGCTGGGCGACGGGCGAGTGGTCAGCGGCGTGGGCGGCCAATACGAATTCGTCGCCATGGGCAACGAACTCGACGGGGCCCGCTCCATCCTCAACCTTGTGAGCACGCGCGGTCGCGGCGACTCCGCCGAATCGAATATCGTGTGGAACTACGCCCATACGACCATCCCGCGCCACCTTCGCGACATCGTGGTCACCGAATACGGTGTGGCCGACCTGCGCGGCAAGAGCGACCGCAAGATCGTCGAGGAGCTCATCCCCATCGCCGACGCGCGCTTTCAGGACGAGCTCGTCGAGCAGGCGCGCGACGCCGGAAAGCTGCCCGCCGACTACGAAGTCCCCGAACACGCCCGCCAGAACACCCCGGAGCGCATCGAGCAGGCGCTCGCGCCGTTTCGCAAGGCCGGCGTCATCCCACGCTGCCCGTTCGGCTCGGCGCTCACCGACACCGAGCTCGACATCCGAGACGCCCTGCTCGAAGTCAAATACCTGGTCGGCGAGATCAGCGAAAAGCGGCTGCCCGAGCTCAGCTCTGAGAGCCTGTACGAGGCGACCGTGCCTCCCGAGAGCGCCCAGCCTTACCTGGAGCGCATGGGGCTCGAGGCGCCCGAGGGGTTCAAAGAGCGCTTCTACAGACGCGCGCTGCTGTACGGGCTCTCGGCCGCCGGGCATATCTAACCGACGCCGTGAGGACACCCCACCTTGAACTATCCATTCACACGTATCAAGCCGCTCCCGGCCAGATTCGCGCGGATAGCGCAGCCTTGCTGCCAAACTCCTTCGCGACCGATTTCCCTTTGCATATCCCAAGGTGATTGTTAATAATCACATCCAGGTAAGTACATCTTGCCGATTCATCTCTGCGCATCGCCGGGCCTTTTGGGCCGACTGGGCGGCCCAGAGAGACGGCGTTCGAGAGGTTCGTTCGCCGAATTTTATCGTCTGTACTGCAGTTATTGATGATTGTAAGGCAGACACAACACGCATGAAGCGTTGAGAAGAAGAGGACAGAATGTCGGAAAAGTTCGAAGGCAAAGTGAAGTGGTTCAACGAAGACAAGGGCTACGGCTTTATTGAGCGCAATGACGGTGGAGAGGACGTATTCCTCCACTTCAGCGCCCTCTCCCAGTCCGGGTTCAAGACCATCGCCGAGGATGCCGCGGTGGAATTTGAAATCGAGCAAGGCCCCAAAGGCCCCAAGGCCTCCAACGTGGTCCAAATCTGACCCACGTGGACGCTGCGAAAAATGATCTAAGAGTGATTCTAGCGAGTCGCCGATAGATCCAAGATAAAGAGCCCCCTCCGGGTGACCGGTCGGGGCTTTTTTGATCTTGCGAAACCTCTTGCAGGTGCAAATCCTACTGATCGAGCCGAGCGCGTTGCGCGTCGACCAGGTCCAACGCCTGGGATCATCATCGGGCGCTTCGAGCGCGTCGAGGAGACGGTCGCGCCGGTCGAGATAGTCGGCGCACGCCTCGAAGTCCCCGGCATCGAAGGTTTCCTTTACGGCGTCCAGAAGTGGCACCAGAAGTTCATGCGTCTTACCTGCTTGCCGTAGGTGCTCTAAGCGTCGTTGGGCGATCTTATCGGCAGGGGCCGAATGGAGTTCGAAGAGCATTTGGGCGCAGGCGGCATGATGCAACTTCCAGCGGCCGGCATCGCGAGCCGCGCCGATCAACGAATCGCGCAGCTCGTCTCCCTCGAAGGACCACTTCTTCTGATCGATGGCGACTAACCCACGCTCGCCGAGTTCCTCGACCACCTGCACCGACTCCTGGGCTCCGCCCACGGCGCAGGCTGCTCGCCACTCGCTAAAATCAACCGGCGAGCCCAGCGCTGCAGCGACCTCGAGCCCTCGCTGGATCGCTTCGCTCGCGTTCCCCTGCAATCCAAACTCCTCGAGGAGCTTAGAGGTATTTTGCGTACCACTCATGAAAACCCTACTTCATCGCCGATGGCGGTCTCACCTTACAAAAGGTGTCGGGGGTTGACGAGCGGCGATGCTGGCCGCGCACCTGGCGGCACCGCTGGGTCGCTCCGTGCTGGTTCTGTGCAACCCTCGACCCTTGACGAATGCCCCGTTGCGGGCGAACTTCGGGCGGCAAAAAACATCTGCGCAAACCCACCGTGGCCGATGACTGACTCGACAGATTCGCTCGACATTTATTCGTGGAATGTAAACGGACTTCGCGCCTGCACTCGCAAGGGATTTGTGGATTGGCTGCACGAATCCGACGCCGACATCGTCGGGGTCCAGGAGATCCGCGCGCTCGAGGAGCAACTCCCCAAGAAGGTGCGCGAGCCCGAAGATTGGCATACTCACTTCTTTCCGGCCGAATCCAAAAAAGGCTATAGCGGGGTGGGGCTGTTCTCGCAGATCGAGCCCGACGAGGTCATCACCACGCTCGACGAGGAGCGATTTGACCGCGAAGGACGCGCTCAGATCGCACGCCTGGGTGATCTGACCATCGTCAACGCCTACTTCCCCAACGGCAGCGGCACCAACCGCGATCTGAGCCGCATCCCCTACAAGCTCGACTTTTACGACCGCGTGCTCGAGATGTTGCAACCGGCGATCGACCGCGGCGCGCCGGTGCTGGTCATGGGCGACTTCAACACCGCCCACAAACCCATCGACCTGGCCCGGCCCAAGGCCAACACCGAGACCAGCGGGTTTCGCCCCGAGGAGCGCGCGGCTCTCGACAAATGGTTCGACGCCGGCTGGACCGACACCTTCCGCCACGTCTGCGACGAGCCCGAGCGCTACTCCTGGTGGACCTACCGCGGCAATTGCCGCCAGCGAAACGTCGGCTGGCGCATCGACTACGTGCTCGCCTCGCCGGGCGCCATGGAGTTTTTGATCGACGCCGACATCCACCACGACGTCATGGGCTCGGACCACTGTCCGGTCAGCGTGACGCTGCATCGCGATGTGTTGGGACGCTGACAAGCTTCGACGCCAGGGACGGCGTCGCTCCTGTTTTCGACGCCAGGGACGGCGTCGCTCCGGTTAAAGCGGCTCGGCCTCATCGGTCCAGGCGCTCATCCAGGTGCCCGTCTGCTCGACCGCTTCCAAAAACGCATCGTAATAAGGGTGTTCGCCCAGCGTGGCGCTGTCTCCGACGACCAATAAGAACCGCCTGGCGCGGGTCAGCGCGACGTTCATGCGGCGGGTGTCGTTGAGGAAGCCGAGCTGGCCCTCGCGGTTGCTGCGCACGAGGTCGACGACGACGGCCTGTTTTTCGCGGCCCTGAAAGCCGTCGACGGTGTCGATTTCCAGGCCAGCCACATCGGAGAGCAAGTCGCGCAGCTCGCGCACCTGTGCGTAATAGGGAGTAATTACCGCCACATCTTCCGGGGAGACGCCGCGGCTCAACAGCCGCCGGACCTCTGCGGCGGTGCGCTGCGCCTGGTCGGGGTTTCGGGTGCTCGGATCGTCCTCGGAGCGCTCCTCGTCGAAGCCCTTGCCGGCGGTGTCCACGAAGACCAGCGGCCCGGGGCGCGCGGGATCTCGCTGGCGAGCGCGCGGTCGACCGCGCGCATCTGGGCGTCGTTGAGCGCGGTGTCGAACAGCTCGCAGGCCGAAGACGACCGAGTCTGAGGGGTTTGGCCGCCGAAGAGCACGCTTCTCAACACGCCCACCGCGCCGGTCTTCGGCGCTTTGGCAAAGGTCCGAATCGCCCTCTGGCCGCGCTCGAAAGTCGTCTGCGGCGCCTCCAGATCGAGGTGAAATTTCCCGTCGAGCAGACGCCGCTCGGGCGCCCCGTCGACCATCACCCCGAGCTTGTCGTCCATGCGACGAGCGACGACGGCCTGAATCGAGGTCGCATCACTGGGCGTCTCCCACCACAAAAGCACCGGCGCTCCCGGCCCGGCACGAAGATCATCCAACGCCGAGCCATTCGCCGGCTCCACCCACAACAGCGTGCGCTCGCCGGGTGCGGCCTGGGTCTCCACGACGTGCAGGTCGGCCAACGCGATGCCCTGCTCGACGCGATCTGACAGCCCCGTCCCCTCTCGCTCCTCGATATGCCTGCGCCGGCAGGTCTCGCGCTCCTGCGCCCACAGCGTTTGCAACTGCTCGAGTCTTTCTTTGGCTTGTTGTTCCATGGCCTCGTTGTGGAGATTCAGACGAAACAAAGCAGCGTTGGGTTCTGCTTCTAGTCACTGGCGTTCTGCGTGGCAATAAACATGGACGCGCACGCCAATCTTCCTAGCCCCCCAACCAGTGAGGTGAGCCTCGGCCAATTTGGCATTCGAGGGCCATCGGTTACATTGCCAATAATCTCACACCAACTCGCACCGGGCCCACACCATGAGCATCGATTGGAACGCCATCGCCCAGCAAGACGACCACCGGCCGTGGCCAACCCCGTCGAGGCGGTGGGTGATGACGATGAGCTGGGTCGACCTGCTCTTTGCGCATTGGCCGGTGGACCCGGCCAAGCTCGAGCCGCATATCCCGGAGGGACTGACGCTCGACCTTTACGAGGGCGAGGCGTGGGTGTCGCTGGTGCCCTTCGAGATGGACAACACAATGGTGCGCGGGCTGACCTGGTGGCCGCGGCCGATGCAATTTGCCGAGCTCAACCTGCGCACCTACGTCACCGCTCAGGGCGAGACGAGTGACAAGCCGGGGGTGTGGTTCTTCAGCCTCGACGCGGCCAGCCGCCTCGCCGTGGCCGGGGCGCGCGCCTCGTTTCACCTGCCGTATTTCAACGCCAAGATGAGCATCGAGCGCGACGGCGAGTGGCTCGAATACGACAGCCGACGCACCCACCGCGGCGAGCCTCCGGTGGAGTTTAGCGGTCGCTACCGGCCCGCCGGCCCCATCGAGAAAGCCGAGGTAGGCAGCCTCGACCACTGGCTATCCGAGCGCTATTGCCTGTACTCGGCCGACTCCTCGGGCACCGTCTACCGAGCCGATGTTAACCATGCCCCCTGGCCGCTTCGCCCCGTCGAGGTCGACATCGATCAAAATACCATCGGAGAGCCCGTCGGCATCGAGATGGCGGGCCGGCCGCCTCGCATGCAGTTCGTCGACCAGCTCGACGTGGTCGGCTGGCTTCCTGAAAAGCTGGCTTGAACTGCGGGCTTGGGGCTTGGGGGACTGCGGGCTTGGGGGACTGCGGGCTTGGGGCTTGAACCGCAACCGCTGGGTTGAGCCGCGAGAGGGACGCGCCGACGCCACGCATAATGCCGCCGCATAACGCCCCCGCGGCGCTGCAGAAGCTTGACGCTGCGGCGACTGGAATGAGGTTTATCTATGAGCCATGTAGTATATCACCCTACAATGTAGGTGCATTAAACACACATAATTGCGATGGAGGGGGAGCAGCATGAAGCACAACAAGTAGGTCGTCCACCGACCGAACGTGCATCACCAACGCACAACCACAATGAAGCAGCAATTCCCGAGATGACTGCGGTATCCGTCTCGGTACGTTCCGAACATTTGGGGGGAGGAACCATGAGAGAAGGTATTCTCAGCAGTCATAGAAAGATCTGTATCTTTGTCGTCACCGCACTCGCGATGCTTTTGGGAGGAGCGGGAGTCGCCAGCGCGGCCACTTACGAGGTCAACTCGGTCGGCGATCAGCCTGACGCCGACCTTTCCGATCCCAACTGCCGTACCGAGCCCGGCTTTTGCACGCTTCGCGCGGCCATCCAACAGGCCAATCACAACCCGGGCCCTGACACGATCACCTTCAAGCTCGAGGGCGATCCAGAAATCGCTCACGTGATCACAGTAGGCATTGGCACCGACGGTGCGGCGTTGCCGGCAATCACCGACGAAGTCACCATCGACGGCACAACCGAACCTGACGCTGATGATGATGATTGGCCGGTGATCGCCGTCGAGGGGCAACTAACCGAATCCGCCCATGGTTTCGTCTTCGACGATACGACCAGCACTACGGCCGCCAATAGCACTATTAAGGGGCTGACCATCCACAAATTCGATCGGGGCGGCGTCCGCGT
Organism: Persicimonas sp.; assembly: GCA_046545675.1. Classification (GTDB taxonomy): domain Bacteria; phylum Myxococcota_A; class Bradymonadia; order Bradymonadales; family Bradymonadaceae; genus CAYLTX01. The sequence continues at coordinate 23,568 of JBKGZI010000003.1, read as the reverse complement.
TCGAGTCGACGGCGTCGCCATCCAGGACAATTTCATCGGGACCAACAAGCGCGGTACCGACTGTGGAGGTGGAAACAGCGGGAATAATAACGGCGTCATCCTCACGTCATCGGACAACGTAGTGGATGGCAACTTGCTGTCGTGCAACACCAATCAGGGCGTGCGCATCGCCCGTAGCGACGGCAACAGGGTCATTGGCAACTCGATCGGCACTGGAATCGAGAGCACCGAAGAGCTCGGAAACGGCCACGCGGGGGTATACATCTTCAAGGGCTCAGCCAACGTCCTCGGTGAGAGCGGCGCCTCTATCGGGTCTGCGCCCGGCAACGTGATTAGCCACAACGGCAGCTACGGCGTGTGGCTCGATGACACCGACTCAAACGGCAACAACGTGCGTCGCAACATGATCACCGAAAACGCCGACAACGGCGTGTTTGTCAGGGGAGCCACGCGAACTCAATTGCTGAGCAATGTGGTTTCGAACAACGCGCAGCATGGTGTCCACATCAAAGACACCACCGTCGCGAGCGGCTACAATACCATCTTGCTGAGTAACTTCATCGGCACCAAGGCCGACGGCACGACCGCTGCCGGCAACTCTCGCGCGGGCGTTCACCTCGAAAACGCCTCGTACAACCGCGTGGGAAATCTCACCTTCGGCAACACGATCTCGGCGAATGATAAGAACGGTATCGTCATGACCGGTGCCGGCTCAGAGGGCAACCTCATCCAGAGTAACCGTATTGGTGCAGCCAGCGACGACTCCCCGCTCGGAAACGGTGCCTTCGGCGTTCGTATCATTCAAGGCTCGGAGACCCTCATCGGCGGTCCCGGCTCGGTGATTGGAACGCCTCCGGGCAACAGGATCAGCTTTAACGCCCGCGACGGCGTCAGACTCGACGGGGCGAACACCGACAACACCGACGTACATCGTAACCGAATCAGCGATAATGATGGCAGAGGCGTGTTCGTCAACGGTGCGACGAATGCGGACGTCATCAGCAACATTATTTCGGCAAACACCGGCGACGGCGTCCACGCTCTGGGCAACGATAGCCTCGATAAGCTCGACACTCGCGTGATGAATAACGCCATCGGAAGCGAGGGTGCCGGAAACGAACGTCACGGAGTCTTTTTCGAGCTCACCTCGTCCAACCTCGCCTACGGCAACTCAATTACGGCTAATGGCCAGCACGGCGTCGTGGTGCGCAAAGCTGATGACAACATCGTCAGAAATAACAACATCAGCGAGAACAACCATGGGATACACATCACCAAGTCCGACGACAACTTGGTGGAGAACAACTCGGTGCACGACAATCACGGTCGTGGCATGCGCTTGATGAACAACTCCGACGATAATCTAGTCACCGACAACCAGGTCGCAGACAACGGCCTCGAAGGCTTGGCCGTGATCGGCAACAACAGCATCGGGAACTCGATCCTCGAGACCACCTTTTCGGACAACGGCCGCCTCGGCATCGATCTGGGCGCCGACGGCGTCACGCCCAACGACCCTCTCGACGGAGACGTCGGACCGAATAACCTGCAGAACTTCCCGAAGATCCAGAAGGCCTGGGTCGCCCACGACAAATTATTCGTCAAAGGCAAGCTGCACAGCGAGGCCGAGGAGGACTATAAGCTGCAATTCTTCGCCAACGATACATGCGACGACTCCGGCTATGGCGAAGGCGAGACCTTCCTGGGCAGCACGACGGTCATGACCGACGTCGACGGCAACACGCCCTTCTATTTCGCGGTCGACGCCGACAAGGTCACCGGCGGCCAGATCACGGCCACGGCGACTCGTCTAGACGCCTCCGACCAGCCCACCGACACCTCGGAATTCTCCAAGTGTAAGGCCATCCCGCTATTGAAGGCCAAGCAGGGCGAGGCCATCGAGGGCAAGTTGGAGATCGAGGACGCGGGACCGCATACCGTCCTGCAATTCAAGCTCGAGGCCCTGGTCGATGAAGATATCACCCTGGAGAGCATCAAGCTCAAGGCCGGCGGAAACGGCGATGATGCCGCCGACATCGAGAAGGTCAGGCTATACGAAGACACCGATGATAACGGCGAGCCCGACGGCCCCAAATTGGCCAAGGGTAGCTATGACGAGGACAACGGCTACTTGGAGCTCGAATTCTTCGATCCCTACCTCCTCGAAGGGTTGGACTCCAAGACCTTCGTGGTCACCTACAAGATGTCGAGCGGTATGTTCGCAAGCGCCGCTCCGCTGCAGCTCGAATCCGGCGAGGTCGCGTTTGGCTCGCTCGGTGCATCCTCCGAGAAGGGAGTGCCGACGCCGGTCAGCCTCCTGATCTTAGCCGCTCTCGGTTTGCCCGCCTTCATGTTGGGGCGTCGCCGTCTGCGCATCGCAGCGGTCACGCTCGTGGCGGCCGGTAGTCTGGTCGTACTCGGCGGTTGCGTCGAAGCAGACACAGACGCCCCGAGCGGAGCCACCCAGGAGCACACTGGTGGACCTCCCGCCGGTGGACCTCCCGGTGGCGGACCTGCGGTGCTCACCTACACGGTGAACCTCGTCGATATCGACGCCAAGACCGAGGCCGGCGAATGGCTCACAGACAAGCAGATCAAAGGGCTGCCGATCGACGGCCGCACGCTCCAGATCTGGAGAAAATAAGCACAAATCTAGGGAATGGATGATGCTCGAAGGCCCCGGGGCTCACCGCTCCGGGGCCATTTTTTGTGTGGGGAGAGTGACACGTGCTCAGCGCAGGTCGCAGCCCAACTCGCGCGCTTCGTCGCCGGCGTTCTCGACGGCGGTCGCCGAGCTCGCCTGGGCGACGGTTCCGCTGACGGCGGCCACACCGGCGATGTCCTGGACGGTCTCGTCGTCGCTGAGCAGGCCGATGATCAACCCGACACCGGTCAGCCCGGCGCCGACGGCGTAGGCGGTGCGGTAGTCCTCGATGCGCTCGCGCAATTCGCGGCACTGGCGGGCGTGGGCGCCGCCGGAGGCGACGGGGGCGCCGTGGCCGACCACGGGGCTGAAGTCGGCCTCTTCGTCGTACTCGACGACCTGTTCGGCGGGCATCATCTGCGGATCGTCCCGAGAGATGCTCGCGAAGCCGGTGGCGGTCAGGTGCAGGCCGGCGGCGACGCGTATTAGGATGTGGGGAGCTCGGTGAGGCATGTTGAGTTCCGGAGCGCGTGGCCTTTAGGCCACCGTAGCGAATGTGAGTCCGCACTGCACAAGCGCCTCGAAACTCCAAGGCCTCTGACGCCCAGAGGACGTCAGTCCAATTACTTTCGCTGACGCCCAGAGGACGTCAGTCCAATTACTTTCGCTGACGCCCAGAGGACGTCAGCCCAATTACTTTCGCTGACGCCCAGAGGACGTCAGCCCAATCATCAGGGCGCGGCGGCCTCGTAGAACATCTCGGCGCCCGGCCCCAGCGGCAGCCCCAGCCACATCCAGCCGACCAGCATGAGCGTCCAGGCGATGCCGAAGGCGATCGAGTACGGCAGCATGGCCGCGATGAGTGTGCCGAGGCCGGCTTTGCGGTCGTATTTCTGGGCGAAGACGATGATGATCGGCAGGTACGGCATCAACGGCGTGATGATATTGGTGACCGAATCGCCCACGCGGTAGGTAACCTGCACGGTCTCGGGCGACAGCCCCATCATCATCATCATGGGCACGAAGATCGGCGCCATAAACGCCCACTTCGCCGACGCGCTGCCCACGAAGAGGTTCATAAGCGCCGAGACCACCAAAAAGCTCAGCAGCAACGGAATGCCGGTGAACTCCATCGCCTCCAGGAATTCGGCGCCGCGCACGGCGGTGACCACGCCCAGGTTGGAGTGGTTGAAGTAGGCGACGAATTGGCCGGCGACGAAGGCCAGCGCGATATACACGCCCATCGCGCCCATCGCCTTGCCGGCCATCGCAGCGACGTCCTTGTCGTTTTTGATCTTGCCGACCATCACCCCGTAGATGATCGCCGGGAGCAAAAACAGCACCATGATCAGCAGCTCGATGGCCTCGAAGAACGAGGCGAACATATTGACCGTCGGGTCGTCCGGGCCGATGGCGTCGCGCAGCGGTGCTTCGGGAAACGCCGCCAGCAGCGCCATGGCGCCGGCGAGCACCACGCCCACGCCCATGGCGGTCAGGAACGCGCGCTTTTCCTTGGTGCCCGGGCCGGCGGCGGCGTCCATATCGAGCTCTTCGGGGGCCTCCTCGGGAGTCCACTCGCCGAGCATCGGCTCGACGATCTTGACGGTCACCCAGGTGCCCACTGCGGTCACCAGGAAGGTCGAGGCGAACATGAAATAATAATTGCACACCGCGTTGACGCTATAAGCCGGATCGATGGTGTGCGCGGCCTGGTCGGTCAGCCGGGCGAGCATCGGGTCGAGGCCGGTGATCAACAGGTTGGCTGAAAAACCGCCCGACACGCCCGCGAAGGCCGCAGCGAGGCCGGCTAGCGGGTGGCGGCCGAGGCCGGCGAAGAGCACCGCGCCCAGCGGGACGAGCACCACATAACCGGCGTCGGCGGCCATCGAGCTCATGACGCCGGCGAAGACCAACGTCGCGGTGATCAGGCTGCTCGGCACGGCTTGAATCAACAGCCGCAGGCCCACGGTGATAAAGCCGGTGCGCTCGGCGACGCCGATGCCCAGCATGACCACCAGCACCGGCCCGAGCGGGGCGAAGTTGATGAAGTTGTCGATGGCGTGCAGAAGCATCCAGCGGATGCCGTCTCTGGACAGCAGGCTCTCGACCGCCTTGGTCTCAGTCTCGCCGGTTCGCTGGACGACCTCGACGGCGGTGCCGTCAAAGGCCATCGAGGCGAGGACCACGGTGCCGGCCAAAAGCACGAAGAAAGTCAGCGGGTCGGGCAGGCGGTTGCCGGCCTTGGCCAGCCGCTGCAGCCAGCGAGCCAATCGGCCGGCGTCGCCGTCTCCGTCGCCGCCGTTTCCGCCACCAGGTAGTTCGCTATCGGACGTATTCACTTCGGTCATCTGTCTGAGTTCCTCGCTGGCTGGACGAGTGCGAGGCACTGCCCGGAGCCGACTGCGCTAAATGTTTCACTGTTGTTCGGGGCATCGTAGCGCAGATGAGTGCGACCTCAAAGCCGGCTAAAATTGTGGCTACTGGGACGCCTCGCCCGCGGCGGCTCGACGGCGCGCAAAATCTGCCTGTTCTTCGAAGCCGCGCTTCTCGTAGAAGTCGGCGAGCTCTTCATAGCGGATGACAGGGTCGAAGCCTGCGGCGGTGTGCAGTTTTCGGAGATCGACCGGGCATAGATGAATCGGCTGGGCGTCGGTCTCGTCGAGCGAGTTGCTGCCGTTCATATTGCAGCGATAATGCAAACAATGAGAGATGCCGAACATATGCCCGAGCTCGTGGGTCATGACCTTCATGCTGCGAAGCAAGGTCAGGCGTCTCTCGTAGTCGTTTAGCTCGCGTCGCGCACCAGCGCCGTAGCGCGCCAGGCTGTAGACGCCGACGCGCCGCGACAGACGTGCCTGGCCGAATACGAAGTTCCAACCCTCTCCGGGCCACAGATCGGTGACGGTCAGCCCCAGCACGCCGTAGGCGTCGTCGGGCAGCCGCTCCTCGAGCAGATCGAGCAGGTCGCCGGTCAGCCACTGCGTCTGGCCGGAGTGAGGGTTCTGGCGGCGGGTGATATCGAGCCCCTTGGCATCGATGGGGGGACGCACTTTGACGGGCATCTGAAAATAGCGTCGGCCGAACTCCGCCAGAATCTCGAGGTCGGGAGTCGCCGCCTCGTCGAAGTCGCCGATCGGCTGCAGGTACAGCACGCCGCGCTGGTCGCTGGGCTGCTTTCGGTCGCGATTGACCCATCCCTCGTAGCTCTGTCGGGGCTCTTTGAAACGCGAGCGCCAGTCGCCGGCGGTGGGCTCATCGAGGGGCTCGAAGCCCTCGGTGGATTGCCAAAACGCCTCGAGGCCCGTGGCCTTCGACGAGGTTTCCTCAGCGCCTTTGGTTTTGTCGTCGCTCTCCGCGGTCTTCGATGCGCGCGCCGTCTGGTTGTCGACGAAGAACCAGGCGCCCACCAGCGTGACCAACAGGCCGACGACCACGGCGAGCACGAGGCGTTGGTGTCGCACCCACCACGGCAAAAAGGATCGTTCTTCCATCGCTGCGCGTCCGAGTATTTAGAGTCGCGTGTGGTCATTAGACCACGCCGGGGCACAAAAGTTCCAGCGAGGGCCGACACTCGAGCCGACAGCCCTGCCTCAGCGTGACGACACCGCTGCCGGTGTGTACCATTTGGGCACTGCATCACACATAACTGGCAATAACTCTGATTTTTGATGGAGCCACAACGATGAGCGAACTCGAAGAACGATTCGAACAGGCAGCCGACGAGGTCCAAGACCTGCCCGAGCGCCCCTCCAATGACGATCTGCTCTCCCTTTACGCCTATTATAAGCAGGCCACCGAGGGCGATGTGAGCGGCAAGAGGCCGGGGATGACCAAATTCAAGCAGCGGGCGAAATACGACGCCTGGGCTGACAAAGAAGGCATGGATAGCGACGAGGCGATGAAAAAATATGTCGACCTGGTCGACCGCCTCAAAGAGCAGGCCTGAGCAAACGCCTTAGAGAGTGACAAAAATGGTGGACATACGCGCAGCAGCGTGTGTCCACCTTTCGTGCTCTGTGCTTACTATCCTGGTGGAGTCACACCCTTCGTCCCGAGTCTTTTGCGCAGGGAAAAAAGATGACCACTCGAGAGCATCGACAGCCAGAAACCCCATTGAACCGAGCCGACCCGGCCGACCCGGGAAAGCCCGCCTGGAAGACCGGCGAGCGCGGCCGGGAGCCACTGCCGCTGGGTGGGTACGCCGCGCTCATCGGCCTCTTCGGCGCGAGCGTCGCCGGGCTTATGGCGTGGGCCGAGCGGGAGGAGCGCCTGCTCGACGAGATTTCGGCCATGGACCTCCTGGTGCTTAGCGTCGGAAGCCAAAAGCTGGCGCGCATGGCGACCAAGGACCGCATCAGCACGGTCCTGCGCCAGCCGTTCACCACCTACGAGGGCACCGAAACCGCTCTGCCCGGCGAGACGACCGAGAGCGTGCGTCGCGATGGTAGCACACTGAAGCAAGCAGTCGGTGAGCTAGTAGTCTGCCCTTTTTGCATGTCGACCTGGTCGGCCACCGCTCTGATGGGGACGTACCTCGCCGACCGTAAATTCGGTCGTACCCTCGGCGCCTTTTTGAGCGTGGTGAGTCTGGCTGAGGTCACACAGCGGGCCTATGCCAAGCTTGTCGGCTGATGCCTTTGACCACGACGGGGATATCGGCGCCCCACTAGCATTTGCACACCCCCGACCGACTCCGGGTTGCCCTCCTCCGCGCGTCTCGTTAGACTGCCTGAATAGTGATTCAAAACATGATTCGTGTGTAAGAAGTCGGACCGAGCCTCGGTGAGATGATTTTTCGGCATCGCAGCCGGCAAGCGCAGGCGATGCGGGTAGCATCGTCGAGCATTGACGGCGAAGAGGCCGGTAAAATCAGCCGGCGATGGCGACGGGAGACTTTTTACTCACGAATCAAAATATATGGAACTTGGCGGGCCATCGCTAGGAGTCTCGCGTGAAGTGGGTATCGAAGCTTGCGGTAATTTTGCTGGTAGCTTGGTCAATGTCGTGTGCGCAGGGCGAGCTCGGCGGCACCGAGGAGTCACAATCCAACGGAGATGCCGCCGGTACTGACGTGCGCCTCGATGACGGCGGGCTGACGCGCGACGCGACAGGACCGGCGGATGCAGATGCGTCTGCCAAACCCGACGCCCCGTCCTCGGACACCGGGTTCTCTGACGCCGAGGCTCGCGACGCCAAACCCAACGACGCCGATGCTGGTGATGCCGGCCCCGACGGCGCCGGTGAGGACGCCGATACCGGCGGGGGATGTGTACAACACGGCTGCACCGACGGCATTTGTGACTCGGCGACCGGCGCCTGCGTCGAGTGCATCAGCGACGGCGACTGCACCGACGGGCGGTGTCACAATCGACACCAGATATGCGTGCCCGATTGTTGCACCGAGACCACCGAACCGGCGTTCACCAGCGATTCCTATAGCCACAACCGATTCGATATCGATGTCACCGGCGCCGGGGAGCCGTCGATTCTCTTCGGTGACGGCGAGACCGACACGCTCCGATACGCTCAACAGGTCGGTAGCCAATGGCTCAGCCAGGACATCACCAGCGCCGACGTGGGCACATCGACCAATATACGGCTGACGCTGGCCCCCGGCGGCGAGCCGCACGTCATCCTTGGCCGATACGAAACGCTGAAGCATTTCTGGCGCGACCAGAACGGCTGGCAAGAACATGACCTCCTCGTCGATCCGGGCTCGGTGGGCTATGTCGACATCGCCGCCGACTCCCAGGGAACGATCCACATGATCGCCCTGCTGGGCTCCGGCGACGAAATTCTGTACGCGACCTACGACGCCCACGGGCAGCGAAGCGAGGAGAATCTGACGCTGCCACCGGCGAACCGGCCGGTGTGGGTCAACATCGCCACGACCAGCGACGGGCGTCCCATCGCGTCGTTTCAAATCGGCCAGGACAAAGACGTCGTCGTCGCCGAGCGCTCGAGCGCGGGAAGTTGGAGCTACGAGATCCCGGGCGACGACGTCGCCCAGGTCCACGGCATGGCCGTCGGCCCGGACGACCAGCCGGTGGTCGCCTATCACCGCGAGACCACCGACGGGCTGCGCTTGTTGCGCCGCCAGGCCGGCCAATCCTGGACCGACGATCTCATCGTCGCCAGCGCCGACCACGGGTTCACGCCCGACGTGGCCGTCGACAGCCTCGGAGACCCGCATGTGGTTTATATGGCGAGCGGCCCAGGCCAGAACGAAAACCCATTGTACTACGCCCGCTGGGACGGCGCCGACTGGGAACACCTCCAAGTGACCGGCGTCGATCGGGCTTTTTACCCCCGGATCGCCCTCGACGACGGCCGCACGCCCCACATCGCCGTATACGACCCGCCCAACGATACGATCACATATCTTCGCCTCGATTGATCGGAACGCCTGGATTGATCGGAGCATATGCACGGCTACTTCTATATTTTTCTGGCCGCCCTGCTCTGGGCGATGATGGGACCCTTGGTCCAGGGCGCGCTCGACGCGGGTGTCGCCGCGATGGAGATTGCCTTTTGGCGCGCTGCGATTGCCGGTGGGCTCTTCGTAGGCCACGCGCTGCTTCTGGGACGGTTGAAGCTCGACCGCAAAAAGGACCTGGTCGGGATCGCCGGGTTCGGTCTAGTCGCGGTGACGCTGCTCTTCATCTCGCTCCACAAGACCATCGAGCACGGCGGCATCAGCCTGGCGATCATCCTGCTGTACAGCGCGTCCGCCTTCGTGGTGATCCTGGCGCGCGTTTTCCTCAGAGAGGCGCTCACCCCCAAGAAAATCGCCGCCGTGGTCATGGTCATCGCGGGCGTGTCGCTCGTCTCGCTGGGTGGCAGTTCGAGCGGTGTCGAGATCACGGTGACCTCGGTCAGTTGGGGGATGGTAGCGGCGTTGAGCTACTCGAGCTTTTATATCATCGGCAAGGGCTTCGTGGCCCGCTACCGGCCGGTTGTGTTGCTGGCGTTCCTCTTTCCAGTCGGAGCGATCGGCTTGCTGCCGCTGGCGGACTTCACCCCCAAGACCACCGACGCCTGGGCTTATATCGTGCTGCTCGCCGTCGCCTCCACCTACCTGTCGAACCTGGTCTACTACACCGGTTTGAAACAGATCGAAGCCTCACGCGCGGTACTCATCGCCAGCCTCGAGCCGGTCATGGCGGCCGCGCTGGCGGCCTGGCTATTCGGCGAGCGGCTCGGCCCTTGGGGTGTCGTCGGAGCGGTCTTGGTGGTCGCGGCGTCTGCGCTCACGGCGCTGACCAGAGCGCGCCGCCGCAGTCGTGCGTCTGAGTGAGCAGAATTACGCAACACCCCTGAACATCGCCCCTAGAACCCCGCCAAAGCCCGATCCATAAAAAAGTACGCAACGATCCGGCCCTCCCTGCCGAAAACCATAATAGGGGCAGCTTCCGATACCGCCCCCCGAAGGACCCAGGTCATGAATTTAAACCGTGCAGGAGAGGCATATCCATGGCGAATCGAATCGACGGAAACTCGGGCACCAATATTGATTACGACCCCAAGGAGGTCGCAGACGGCGGCGACTCCCCGACGAACGAAGCCACCGCGGAGGCCGACGAGTCCGGCGACGGGTGGGGCCTCGGCGACGTATGGGAGAAGGCCAAGGACACCGCACAAGATGCGACCGACGGCATCCGTCGAGAGGCCGGCGAGGCTGTCGACGGGGTAAAGTCGCAGGTCGGCGAGGCCGCCGACGGGATGAAGTCAGAGCTCGACGAGGCCGCCGATGGCGTCATGGGCGAAGTCGGCGACGCGGCCGCCGGGATCGGAGACGAGGTCGGACAAGCACTCGACGAGTTCGGGGAGTTAACCACCAAGACCGTCGCCCAGATGCAGATGGAGGTCGACGAAGCGGTCTCCAGCGGCGCCGAGGAGGTCTCCCAGCGGCTCGACGAATTCGACCGGCAGATGCGCGAGATCGGTGAGCTCCCCGATCAGCTCATCGAGGACGGCCAGGAGCTGTACCTCGAGATCGAGCAAAAGAAGGCGGAGTTGGTCGAGGGGATCGATGACATCATCGACCAAAACCCTCGGGAAGCCGTCGAGGAAGCCGTCGCCGAGGCCCTCGAGGGGGGATGGAATATCGTCGAGGACACCGTCGAGGCGGCCCGGCAGATCGACATCGGCAAAACGGCCGAAGAGGCGGCCGAGCAAATCTACGCCGTCGACGAGGCGATCGATAAGGCTGTCGTCGACGTCAAATACGAGGTCCTCAAACTCGCCTCCGAGCAGGTGATCGAGCATCGCGACCTGATCGAGGGAGCTGCCGACTTCGTCTCGGACAAACTCGACAGCGAATTCTTGGATAAATACGGCGTCGTGCTCATGGCACACCCGATGCTCGCCCCGATGGAGATCGGCAGACGCGCGTGGCTGTCGATGGCCAACGGGGCCAGGCACATGCCGGGTGTGGCCAAGGAGATCGTCGAGAACGAAGAAGCCGTCAAGGCGATGCTCGACATGAACAACCCCGACCGCCTCTCCACCGAGATCGAGAAAGTCGGCGTGGGCGAGGCGCCGTTCCAGACGAAGGTCGGCGTCCAACTCTCGGCCCACCACGGCGTGGGCGGCAAGGCGAGCCTCAGCTCGGAGATCGAAGTCTCCCGCCCCGATGAGGACACTTATCGCGTCACCATCGACACTGGGTTAGAGGGTTCGGGCGGCTTCGGCGAGGAGTTCGCGGGCGAAGGGGTCAAGGCCGATCTGAGCGCCGGATATGAAGGCAAGATCGTTGTCGACCTATCCGGCGATGACGCCGCCGAGAACGCGGCTCGACTTATCGCTGCCGCCCGCGGCGAGCCCAGTGAGATGTTGAAGGTCACACGTGATGTCGAGGGTGACCTCATCACAGCCCTTGGCTCCTATAAAGTGGGGGTGGACGCAGATGTGGCCGGATTTGGCCTCTCGAACCGAAGCGGCCTAACCGGTGGCATGACTACGCGCGATGGCCGCGAGCACATCGCGCTGGAAGGCAGCTATTCGGTCAGCGCCGGTGTCAGCACGGGCCATCTGCAGGTTCCCGATAGCTTCGGCCGTGCGCTGGCCGCCGATCAACCGCCCGTGAGCAACCCGCTGATGAAGGAGATGCTCTCGGACATACCACCGGACCTGGCGGAGGCTGCAGCGCAGATCTACGGACCGCAGGCTGGACTGACGTTATCGGCCAACCCATCGGTGCAGTTGGGCATCTACGCGCCGACCGACGGCGACGGACCGGTGCAGCTCGAGTTCACCGGCAAGATGGCCATGGAGGCGGGGCGCTCGCAGCTCGAGGCCGAAGTGAATATGACGGTCAACGACCTCGGCGGCTTGTCCGACGCGCTGGGGATGTCCAGAGACCAGCTCGTCGAGGGCCTCCAGGACGGCACTCTCTCGCCGCAGGGCCTGGTCGATATCGGTCGGCAAGCCGGCGCGGACATCGATAGATTCGTCGACATCGAGAGCCCCACAGTCACGATGAGTCAATTCGACGGTTATTCGCTCGACACCCCGGTCGGCGGGCTGGCGGAGGGGCGCATGCGCAGCGCTCAGGCCTGGCCGCCCACCGACGGCCGCACTGTCCTCGAGCAACTCGAGGCGGCCCACCAAGAGGTCAGCGAGCCGCTGGACCGCGCGGACGCCGCTTCGAGCGCGTCTGATGACAACCCTGAAGCCCGGCTCGCATATACGCACGCGACACAGCCGTAGACGAGCCGCCCGCGACGCGCCGCCGGTTGCGTCTTGGCCGGCGCGTTGCGTACAATCACGCTCTACGCATATATATATGGTTCAGACGTCCTCCAGCTCTCTTTTCGACGCCCTATGCGACACCTTCTCGGCACCACCATTTTGCTCACTATCCTCTTCGGGGCGCTGCCCGCGCTCGCTATGTCGGTCGAAGATGTGCCCAATCCTCGCCACGAGAACGGATGGGTCAGCGACGTCGCCGGGGTAATCCCCAACCAGATCGAGGATCGCATCAACCAGAAGCTCGACCGGCTCGAGGCCGACCTCGGCCACGAGGTGGCCGTGGTGACCGTCGATCAGGTCGACGCTGCCACCCCCAAGGACTTCGCGACACAGCTTTTCAACCACTGGGGCATCGGCAAAGCAGATCGCGACAACGGCCTTCTGGTGCTGCTCGTCCAAGGTGAGCGACGACTCGAGATGGAGACCGGCTACGGCACCGAAGAGGTGCTCACTGACGGCTGGCTCAAGCGCATGCAGACCGACAAGATGGTGCCCCAATTCAAGCAGGGGCGCTTCGGGCGGGGCATCGAGGCGGGGATCGACGCCTCGGTCGCCAAGCTGCGCGGCGAGCCGAGCGGCGTCGGCACCTCGGCGTCGGGAGGAGCGCCCGCGCGAGGAGCATCTGGCGACACGACTCCACTCAACCCATCCTCCCCGAGCGACGGCGGCGGCCTGCCCTGGCTATTCTTCATCAGCGTCGGCGCCGGCGCTGCCGCGCTGGTCGGCGGCAAGATCTACAAATATCGCAAAGATCGCACCTGCCCGGAGTGCGACCTGCGAATGACCCAGCTTTCGGAGACCGCTGACGACGAATACCTCGACGAGGGCGAGGAACTCGAAGAAGCGCTGGGCTCGGTCGACTACCACGTCATGCAATGCGAACAATGCGACTTCGACCGCATCCTGCGCGACAGTAAGTGGTTCTCGGGCTATTCGCGCTGCCCGCAATGTAATTATAAGACGCGCAGCGTGGACACCGAGACCATTCGGCACGCCACGACCACCTCGACGGGCCGAAAGCGAATCACCGAGGATTGCGCGAATTGCTCCTATCACCACGTTCGGACCGTCACGATTCCTCGGAAAACCTCGAGTTCTTCGAGCGGCTCGAGCGGTGGCGGCTTTAGCAGCGGCGGCGGCGGTAGCAGCTTCGGCGGCGGCAGCTCCGGCGGTGGCGGCGCCGGCTCGAGCTGGTAGGTACTGCGGGCTTGGGGAACGGCAACGGCGGGCTTGGGGCTTGGGGAACGGCAACGGCGGGCTTGGGGCTTGGGGTGTGTGGTTTTGCGAGGTGTGTGATGAGCGAGTCTGACGACAACATAGCCTATGAGGATGTCGACGACGTCATCGCGCTTGCGGAGCGGCTTCGGGCCGACGATCAGGAGATGTTGAGCGACGAGGAGCTCGAGGAGGTCGGCGCCGACGTCGGCATCCCGGCGCGCTATATTGAGCAGGCCAAGCGTGACCTGGCCGAGCAGCGCGCTCAGGAACAGAGACAGGCCAAGCAAGCCGAGCGAGAAGCCGCGCGCGCAGCGAAGACTCGGCGCAAATTGGCGATAGGCGCCGCAGCGGCCATCGCCCTGCTCGGCTCGATCTTGGCTATCTGGTCGATGAGCGCAACATCCGAGCTTCGCGGACTGCACGCCGAGGTCGAGAGCCACCGCGCCGAGGTCGATAATGTGCGCGCCCGAAAGGTCGCCATCGAGCGCCAATTCGCCGACCGGCCCGACTCCCTCGAAAAAGACGCACAAATCGTCGGCTCCCAAAACCGGCTTCGAGTGGCCATCAGGCGCTACAACGAGGCTGTCGCCCGATACAACGCCGAGGCCCAAAGCTTCCCGAATACGCTGTGGACTGGCTCGGAATCACTCCCCACCCGCGTCGAGCACCAAGACCGTCCTTAAAGACATGTCGCGCCATCGACTTGCTCACAGGTGGCCTCTCCGACCAAATTGAACGGCCAATCACGCCGATCGGCGAGCTCGTCTTTGTCGGTATCCGGGCTGGTCGGCGAGACGTGGCGCAGAAACTCCACCGAGTTATACATCGCCGACAGATGGTGCTGGGTGAAGTCGATGCGGATCGTCTCGCGGTCCATCTCGCGCGGGAAGCCGCCGTGGGTCGCCTCCGGATTGCTCCACAGCCAAGAGTTTGCAGGGCCGTGCTGCAGGCTCAATTGCATGCCGGCGACCCGGCGGATCACCGGGTCGCAGCGTTTGGCGACCTGGGCATCCTCGGCGCCGAGCTCGGTGCAGATGAGCGTGAGCGCTTCCAGGCGCGTCGGCGAGGTAAGCACCTGCCCGTCATCGGAGATATAGGCGCCCGCCATGACCGGCGCCTCCTCGAAGGTGGCGGTCGTGGTCATCATATGCTCCAGGTCGCGCTCCCACACCCAGTCGAATTGGCCGTCTTCGCAGTCTCGGCGGTACTCTCGAATGGTGTAGGCGTTCCACTGGTTGACGAAGCGGTATCTATCCGCCCGCATCTCGCGCGGCTCGTCGTCGAGCATATGGGCGAGCCCCTTTTGGGTGATCTCGCACACCGGGATGTCCGACAAAAACGGCCGAGCTCGGTGCAGCGCGAACATCGCCTCTCCGGGATAGTAATCGGAGACGTGGTCGCTCTCGGCCAGCCCGGGCCCCTCGTGAAAGCTCTCGAATTGGCCGCTCTCGGGGTCCTGAGCCAGGTAGATGTGGTTGGCGATTTGTTGCATCAACTCGAGATTGCCCGTGTCACCGGTCAGGCGGGCGTGCTCCGAGAGAGCGAGCAACCACAACCCGGCGCCGCCCAGCTTGGCCTTGCGATTCCAGGGCTCGACCACGTAGCGAATCGTGCGACCGTCGCGTCTTCCGGTGCGGCTGTTCCCCTCGACCCACTCCAGCGCGTATTCGGCCAGGCGCCGGTATGCCTCGTCGCCGGTCAACCCGTAGGCCTGTACGATCGACCAGGTCGAGCCCGCGTGGCGAAGCAGGTTATAGCTGCCCTCGACGTGGTGGTCGCGGTAGGGGTCGTACTCATAATAAAAGCGCGACTTTTCCTCGAAGCGCATCGTGTCGAACCAATCAGCCGCGCGGCGAATCCCGTCGACGAGCGCCTCGTCAGAAGGGCCTTGTTCGGGGTCGGTCTGGCCGTCGGTGTGGCGAAATCGGTGGAAGCGAGCTTCGTCGACCTGGCCGTCGCGCCAAATATAGGTCTGGGCACCAAAGAGCTTCACGTCGGTCGCGATGTCCAAATAATCCGAATCGCGAAGCTGGCGGCGGTAGATGTGCGGAAGCCGCGTCAGCGATTTGCGCGACGCGCGCGGACGCACCGACGCGAAATCCAGCGGCGTGACCCATTCGAGCGGCTCGTTGCGAATCTGCAGGCCGTCGCGATGCGGGGCGTACAGGTCGTCTTCGGCCGCTCGATCCCACATCATCTCGCCGGAGCGCGCGGTGAGCAATTCGATCGCCAAGACGCAGCCGCCATCTGGTACCTCGTTGCCAAAGCGCTGCTCGACCGCCTCGGCCATCGCCTCGCGTGGGTTCGCCGCGGAGGCGGTGACGCGGTCGTGCTGACCATCACAGAAGCTCTGCAAGACCAGGTGGCGCTCCGTGTCACCGGAGGCCTCGGCCTCATCGAAGCGCTCGGCGAATTGCTCACATATCCGGCGCTGATCATCGACCTGAAGTCTCTGACAATTCTCCGGCTGGCGGACCTCAGTGTCGCAAGCGATATTTTGGCACGCGGCCACGAGCAGGCCGGCCATACATAAGCTTATCTTCCACAGCCCGATATTCGAGCACGAGCGAACCCCCTGCATATCTCCCCCTGATTCAATTGCAGATGACGACCGAAAACGGCGGCTAGCTACTTTACTGAAGTCTTTAAAAGCTTGTGATCAAATCTAAGCGACGAGAGCTGCCGCTCAAGCAGAGGCTTATTCCAACACGTGGAGAATAGACGCCCTCCCCGACACCTCCTAGGCTGAGCAGCTGACCATAACAATGAATAAGAGGAACGCATGACCACGACGACTACGACGAGCGAAGCTTCAGCGCCCCCTCTGCCCCCAGAGCGTGTCGAGAGCGACGACGCCTGGGCATTTTGCTGGCAGAGCCTGTTGCGCGTCTCGCGCACGTTCTCGCGGCCCATCGAGCTATTGCCGGCCGAGCTGCGCGCGGCGACGACCTGCGGCTACTTATTGTGCCGCATCGCTGACACCGTGGAGGACGACCCGAAGCTGAGCATCGACCGGCGAGATGCGCTCTATGATGCTTTTTTGTCGGCGCTCGAAGACGGACAATCTCCGGCGACGTTCATGGCGCTGACTGACGATCTCGACGGCCAGGGGCCCGAGCAGACGCTCGCCGCCAATCTGGACCGCGTGCTCGAGGTCTTCGGGCAATTGCCCGAGGGCATGCAGAGGGTGTGCTCGCGCTGGATCAGCGAGATGGTGCGCGGCATGAGCCTATACGGGCATCGAAAGGCCCACGCCGGACAGCTTTGCGTGCTCGAGACGATGGGCGATCTGGAGCGTTATTGCTATTTCGTCGCCGGCACCGTCGGCCAATTGCTCACCGGACTCTTCGGAGAGGCGATGGCTCGAGACGGCGTACGCGATGGCGATCGCGCCCGCCAGATGGCCCTGCACGCCGAAAGCTTTGGCCTGGGGCTGCAGATGGTCAATATCCTCAAGGACCAGACCGACGACCTCGCCCGAGGCTGGTGCTTCATCCCGCGCACGCTCTGGGAAGCCCAAGAGCTCAGCCCCGAGGACTTGCTCGCCGCCGCGCTCTCGCCTGAAACCAGCGCCGCCGCCCACCGGGTGGTGGCGCCGGTCTTCGAACGCGCCAAGAGCCACCTCGACGACGCCCTCGAATATACGCTGGCCATACCGGCCGACCAGACCGGCATCCGACTCTTTTGTCTGCTGCCGCTGTGGATGGCCGCGCGCACCCTCGCCCACGCAGAGGGTAACGACGCGATGTTCGAGGCGGATAGCCCCGTCAAGATCAGCCGCGGACAGGTCGAGGAGCTCATCGGCACGGCGTGCAGCCAGGTCGGCGACGACGACGCGCTTCGAGAGACCTACGCGCGGCTGTGGGCTTGACGGCAGGGGTTCAGGGGTCCGGGGGTCCAGGGGTCCAGGAACGGCAAACGGCAACGGCGCGTGGCTTAGAATTGCGCGGAAAAGCTGACCGACCAGCTATTGCCGTCGGTGCCGAGGCTGACCTGTGGCTCGCTGTCGTCGCTGACGAAAAGATAGACGCCCAGGCCCGTCGCCGCGGCACCGGCGATGGCCGTCGACAGCGCGAGCGTTTTGAAGGTATCGCCTCGCTCTTGCCGCTCGATCGCCTCGCTTCGGTTAATCTGATCGACGGTGCCGTCAGATGAGTGGATTGCGTCGGTGACCACTCGATGCTCCGAACGGCCGAGCATGTAGAAGACCGCCGAGGTGCCCAACAGCGCGCCGCCGGTGATGGTCGACGCCCAACCAGCCACATTGGCGCCTCCGGTCTCGGTGACCGGCTCGACGCTCTTTTGATCGCCTTCGTCGGCCTCACTGGCCTCATCAGCACCATTGGCCTCATCAGCCTCATCGGCCGCCGCGAGCTTCTTCGACTCTTCGCAACTCTCCTCGACCTCCTCGAGGTATTGCTCGGCCTTGGCGTTGACCAACTTCGGCGACGGCTCTTTGACCGCCGGCGCGCTCACCGCCGACAGATAGGCATTCTTGGCGTCCTTACATCGGCCCAGCTTCTGATAGGCACGCCCCAGATTCAACCAGGTCACGTTGTGCTCGCCGAGCTCGAGCGACGACTCCAAGAGCTTGGCCGCCTTCTCAAAATCCTCGGCCACGATCGCCTCGACGGCGGCCTGGTTCAGGCGCACCTGGTCGCCGCTGGGCTCGCTCTCGGCGTACTCCTCGATGCTCTCCTGGGCGAAGACCGTCCCCGCGGTCGAGGCCAAGGCTAGGCCGACGAGTCCTATCCACAGAATTGCTACCCAAAGGTTACGTCGCATTGCCAATTCCTCATCAAAACGTTGGAGACCGATGTCACAGGCAAAAGATGCTCAATCGACACATTTTTGGCTATTCGGCCCGGCGAATCCGCAGTTGAGCGGGACCTCCACGCCACCTGCCACACTCAACGCGTAGCGAAGCCGACATTGTACGGTGTCGCCGCGCTGATCACCGTTTTGACCGTCGTCCGAATACCCCGCACAGGCCGCCAAACAGCCCTGCGGCGTGCTGAATTGCTCGACGTCTCCGGTGCACTCATTGACCAAGATGGAGCAATAGGCCAGACAAATACGCGAGGAGTCGTCGCCGCAGATGCCGTCGCCACCCGAGGCTGTGTGCGGGCAATGCTCGGCGGGGGTCTCCTGCCGGGCGGCCTCGAGGTGGTTGAGGCGACATTGCACCGAATTTCCTTGGTACGCATCCGCTTTGGCGTTGGTGGGATACGTACCGCACACGTTCCGGCATCTCTCGGAGCTGGAGAAGCCCAAGAACGTATCGTCTCCCGCCAATTCACTACATAGCTCTCCAAACTCTTGGCAGTAGGTCTCGCACATTGCTTCGAGTTCAGCCGGGTCGTGGCAGACCCGGTCGCGACATACGTTATCGTCGCCACATTCGGCGTCCTCGACGCACTCGAAAACCGCCTGGTCGATGCCCAGTTGGCTCTCGCAGCCAACGAGCACCAACACTGTCGCCAAAGCCAAGCCGAGCACCGCTGAGCGAGCTAAAAAAGAGAAGAGAATCTGCTGGTAGTTTCGAGGCGCCATCATCTTCACCATTCGCCGAGGTCCACATCAGAACATCACCGCGCAATGAACCTCTCGTTGCCGTTTTTGCCGTGTCTGGGTAGCATTGTACATCATCAATGACAGTCTGCGAGAACAAACCGCGAGGGATAGTTCGATGGAAGATAACGACAAGCAAGACGCGAGCGCCACGTTTGCGTGGATCTTGCGGCAGAACCAGCTCGCTGAGGAGGCCACCGTCGCCACAGATGAGCCGGGCCCCGACGGCGATGATTCCAGCGCCGACGGCCCGGTTTGGTGAGTCTGAGAACGACCAACTCGCTGATCACTCGATGCCGCTGAAGACGAACGGGTAGTTGATCACGCAGATGCCGCCTTTTGGCTTCTCGAAGCGCATGCGCGAGATCGTACGGGCGATACAATTCTCCACGGCGCGGTCGCCCACTGTCGAACTGGCGATGCCGGCGTCGCTGACCTCGCCGTCGAGGCCGATCTTCCACTGAGCGATGATCTTGCCGGCGAGCTCGGGCTTTTGCTGCAATTGGCGCTCGTAGCAATACTTCACGGCGTTGGCCTTGGCGGCTACCACGCGCCGGATATCGCCCTTGTCACAGAAGTCTCCCGTCTGTACCTCGCCCTCGCTCATCTTGGGCTCGGGCGCCTTGCGCCTCTTTTTAGGGCCGATTTTGCCCCCCGTTCCCACGCCGCCTGTGTCGACCTTGCCGATCTCCCGGGCCCGGCCGAAGCTGTCGCCACCGCCGCCCTTGTCCAGGCCGCGAACGCCCACCCCGCCGGCGCCGCGGCCGACCTCGAGCTCTTTGCCGTCGCCGCTAAAGGCGACGTCCATCTTCGAAGAGAAGCCATCTGACTTGGCGAAAACCTGCTCGATGGCTCCCTGACCGAGTCGCTGATCGGAGAGCGCCTCGAGCACCCCGACCTTCGTGGGATCTTCGATCTTTTCGACCAATTCGCCGTCGTCCGGGGGCATTTCGGTGTCGGGCTGTTCGGCATCCTCGTCGCCGAATTTGCCCTCCTCGCCACCGGCCTTCTTGCCGGAGGTGTCCTCCGAGGGCTCATCGACGTCTTGCTCTTCAAAGGGGTCCTGCACATCCTCGACGGCCAGTTCCATCCAGCAGCGCTCGCAGCCCATCGCAACCTTCAGATCCGGCTCGGGCTCGTAGCCCAAAAACGCGACCATCAGCACGGCCACGTGCAACAGCGCGGCCGCGGCCACCGTGGCGAGCACGGGCAACTCGACCGAACCCAGGCCCCGGCCGGCGACGACTTCGCGCTGCTCGATGAGCTGGAAGAAGACCTTGACGTCGCCCAATCGAATCAGTCCCCAATCGCCGCTTCGAAGGTCCATCTCGAAGACCCGCGCGGCGCCCTGCCTGGTGCGCACCCGCTCGGCGGGCCAGGCGCGCTCGTCGTCGACGAGTTCCTCGAGGCTGGACTCCTCGCCGTCGACGTTGAGCGAGCCCTCGAGGCGGTCGGTAAAGCGCAGCCGGTAGCCGTCGGCGGTGCGCTCGAACATCTCGAACGCCTCGGGCAGCCCTGGCGCAGCGACGTCGAAGTGGTTGCGCTCGCCCTCGCCCACCGTCACGCGCGGCTCACTTGTCTGGGTAAAGGTGCGCTCCCGGACGACGGTGCTCCTCCAGACGACGACGACTCTCAAGCTGTGGCTGCTCGCATTCACGACGTGCTCCTCGTGGGTAAGTGCTCATTGGGGGGCCCGGCCGCTCGAGGGCGACCGCCTTCTGCTGCTGTCTTGTTGAGTTCGACAAGCAGCGCCCCTCGAAGTTCCACAAGAGTCTTGGGGCTTGGGGCTTGGGGAACGGCGGACTTGGGGCTTGGGGGAACGGCGGGCAGGTGGTTTACAGATCAGACCATCCGGATCAGCGCCACACCGGCGATCATGAAGAGCGCGCCGAGCAGCCGGAAGGCGATATTCTTCTCTTTGAAGAATAGCCAGCCGACCAACACGCTGACCAACATCCCCGCCCGCTTGATGGAGATGACATAGTTGACCAGCGGGGTGTTCTGGATGGCGTACATCTGAAAGACCGACATCGCGCCGGTCAATACGCCCACCCCGATGAGCGGCCAGGCGCTCATTTTGAAGGTCGACAGCGGTTTTTCGACGCGCCAGACGACCACCGGCACGAAAATCAGCGCGAAGCCGGCGCTGAGCCAGGTCAGATAAAAGGCCGGCGACGAGGAGACGACCGCGACCTTCTCGACGGTCGCCGAGATACTCCAGATCGCGGCGACCCCAAGCATATAGAGCGCGCCGCGGTTCTTGGCGATCGACCTGATCGGGTCGAAGAGCCCGGAGGCGCCGCGCTCGAGGTTGAGCACATAGGCGCCCACCACGATGAGCAAGATGCCCCACAGCCCCGGGCCCTGCGGGAACTGCCCGAGCAGCACAAATTCGACGCCCAGGATGAATACCGGCGTAAACGCTACCAGCGGCATCACCAGCGAGATGTCCGAGAGTTGGATGGCGCGCACGAACAGCGGCCAGGCGAGCACGTTGACCGCAAGGCTCACGCCCCATGCCCACCAGAAGTCTGGCGAGACCTCCGGCATGCCGGCAAAACCGAGGAAAACCAGATAGATGGGCAGCGCGAAGGCGAAGATACCCCACGCCACCAGCAGCTTGTCGGCCCCGGGCAGGACGCCCTTCAGGTAGACCGATTGCGCGCCATATAAGAGCGCGGTGGCGATGGCCGGTAAAAACCAGGTGGCTTCCAACGCGTTCGCTCCGAAGAAGTCGAGGGTTTCAACGTTTTCTGTTATTCAATGCAATGCCAACATGGGCATCATTGACCACAACATCTACTCGAACGAGACCCCACGTCATGAAGGGACAACCGAATACACATCTTCGTATCAACCAGGACTTATGCGGTGAGCCGGTCGAACTCGAGGAGAATCGGGCGGTGGTGCGCCTGGAGACGACCGAAGAGATGGTCGTCGACGACAAGGGGTTGGTCCACGGCGGCTTTGTCTTCGGGTTGGCCGACTACGCGGCGATGCTCGCGGTCAACGATCCGAACGTGGTCCTCGGGTCGGCCAACGCCAAGTTCACCGCGCCGGTGGCCGTGGGACAGACGGTCGAGGCCAGCGCCGAGGTGGGCGAGGTCAGCGGAAAAAAGCATGAGGTCGAGGTGCGTGCGAGCGTCGCCGACCAGACGGTCTTCTCGGCCACCTTCACCACGTTTGTGCTCGATGAACACGTGCTCGGGGACCATTGATCCAATCATTCCTCGGGTTCGGCTAGCAAGGCGGATTGAAGCTCGAGAAATTCCTCGATCGCTGCCCGGTCCTCCTTGGAAATCTTGATGAACTCCACGCCGAACCCTCGAGGCTCGTCTTCGGCCTCGCCGGGCTCTTCGCGCACCCAGGCAACCCGCGCCACCGCGCGGAGCGGCTCCTCGCGGTGGGGCAGCTTGAAGACGAGCTTGAACTCGGAGTCAATCGGCAGCAGCTCTTCGGCCCCCAAAAATAGGCCGCCGCGGCTGAGATCGACTGAATTCGAGCGGTACCGGGTCGAATCGTGGGCGTAGGCCACCTGCACGGAGGCTTCATGGCGCTCCTTTTGGCGCTGATCGGAGACAAATAGCTCTCCGTCGAAAAAGACCTCCTCCCACTCCACATCATCTAATTGGTCGTCGAGCTCGTCGGCCATCTTTGAACCAGGTGTTCGAGTGGACGGTTATTTGCCTCATGTCACTAATCTACGGATTAATAAGCAAGAAGTGAATTCTCTTTGATTTGTGCGCCCTCGCTCACAGGTGTGGCGATAGGAACCATAAGCATGCGCGGCCCATAACAAAGCGGCCGGGGCTTTCACCCCGGCCGCGCATATGCCTCATGGGTCGAACTCAGCCTCTAATTAGAAGCCGGGTCCGCCGGGAGGGTTCGGCTCAGCCGGTCCACCACTGAGCGGGCATTCATAAGAGTTGTTGAGGTCATCCAACTCTTCGGCCAGGGAAATCATCTCCTGGCGGGTACCCATGAGAGCGTCATTGACGGCGTCGGTGATCTCCTCCTCGGTCCACGGATAGTTCACATCCTCGTGGCAGGCATTGAGCAGCGCGGCGGTAGCGGCGCGAAGCAAGATCTTCGCTCCGCCCAATTCGCCGGGACCTCCGCCGAAGTTGAGCGCGTCCATCAGGTCGGCGCCGGACAACTTCTCGAAGCTGCCAGCTCCGCCAAAGACGGAGGTCACGCTGTCTTCAGGCGAGTAATCATTGCACCAGCTACCGGGGTGGTTCTTCCAATATCCCGGCGTGCAGGCATCGAAGTCATCATCGTCGTCATCATCGTCGTCATCATCGTCGTCGTCATCGTCGTCGTCATCGTCGTCGTCATCGTCGTCGTCGTCATCGTCGTCGTCATCGTCATCATCATCGCCC
>JBKGZI010000002.1:0-53160 GCA_046545675.1 Persicimonas sp. | reverse complement strand
TGCAAATACTAGCGCCCCGAGCCAATCACATGGCTCGGGGCGCTAAATACGTACGACCCTTGGGGTCCTCGCTCCTTCTTTGTGAATAAATCGTTCCCGAGCAAGTACTGCTCGTCACATCCGGGAGTCACCTCCCGGCGGCCTGCGTGTGCACGCTTGCGTTTTCGAAGAGAGCTTCCGCGCCGTGGCCGGTACTCTCGAGCGGGCTGGTCACGTCGATGCCCGAGTCAGGCGCCGTGCTGAGATCTTCATTATGCTCGATGGCCGACAGAAGCGGGTCGACGAGCTCGAGCGCCCAGTCGTGGACGTCGAAGTCGAAGGAGAGCACCTGACTCCCCCGGTGGAATTCGACCTCATTGAGGGTGAAGAAGACCGAGCGACGGCTGTCGTAGTGGAAAGGCGTCCATTCCGTGGGAAGCGCGGGCGTGTCTTGGAGTTCATCACTCGACTCGGCTTCATCGGCGTCGCCGTCTTCGTCGAAGGGCATCGGAACCGGGCTGCCGTCTGAGCGCTTGTCGTCATAGCGCGGATCCACACGCAGAATGCCGTCTCCGGCGACGAATCCAGCCACACTGAAGCTGGGGCTGACCTGCTCGGAGCTGCCGACTTCGGATTCCACTGTCTCAGCGATCGGCTCGAGGCGCACGCTGACCAAGTATCGGCCGTCGGTGGGAAGCTCGACAGCCTCACCGTTCTTGACCGTCTCGCCGTTCTCCACGTCGAAGCGCAACTGCGTCGCCGAACGTGTACTATAGGCGATGGTATCGCTGCGGCTGCCGACCGGCTCGAGTCGAATCTCCGAGATGGTCAGCCCGAGGGCGCTCAGGTGCAGGTCATCGGGCAGCTCAGAAGTTCCACTGATGGAGAACTCCGGGACAACGGTGACCGCCTCCTGGCGCTGCTCCGTGGTGTCGTCGTCGGTGGTGTCGATATCGACATCACCACAACTAAGCAGTGAGGCTGCCAGAATTCCCGCTAGGGCGACTGTCTTATCTACATGTTGTCGCATCGTGGATCCTCTAGCCTACAAGTTCTTCTTTAAGAGCCAGCAATTCATCAGTCGAATTGACAATTTGGCTCAGGCGCGGCCGCTTCATCTGCAAAATCTTCGCTGCCCGGGTGATATTGCCCCCGGTCTCGATGAGAGCGCGACGAATCGACTCGAGCTCCAATCGTTTCTTGATATTCGCCAGGGAAAGCCCGTTGGAGATGATCTGGTCGACGAGGGCCTCTTCAGGATCGTCATAGGTCTCACCGACGTCTTCATAGTCGGCGAGATCGACATCATAGTCAATTTCGGGCAATTCGAAGTCGACCTCGCCACCGGCGAAAAAGTCACCAAACTCGTGCACGTGGCTCATATCCACGCCGTCGCCTTCGACGAATAAGAGGATGCTCTTGACGAAATTCTCGAGCTCACGGATGTTGCCCGGCCAACTGTAGGAGGCCAAAAAGCGCATGACCTCTTCGGAGAATGCCTTGGGCTGCTGACCACCTGCGAAGCTGCGGGCGAAGTAGGCGACCAGCCTCGGGATGTCTTGGCGGCGCTCTCGAAGCGCCGGGACCTCGATGATGACGCCCTTGAGGCGGTAGTAGAGGTCGAGGCGGAATTCGCCGCGCTTGACCATCTCCTCGAGGTTTTTGTTCGTCGCACAGACCAGCCGAACGTCGACCTGCTTGGTCTGGGCGCCGCCGACCTTCTCGAAGGTTCCCTCCTGCAGCACCCGAAGCAGCGCTACTTGCGTCTTCGGCGAGATGTCTCCGATCTCGTCCAGAAAGATGGTGCCCTCGTCGGCCATCTCAAACCGACCGATCTTGTCGGACACCGCACCGGTAAACGCACCTTTGACGTGTCCGAACAGTTCGCTGAGCAGCAAATCCTCGACGAACGCCGCGCAGTTGACCTTCACAAACGCCGCCTCGGAGCGCTCACTATGGGTGTGTACGGCCTCGGCGACCAACTCTTTGCCGGTGCCGGACTCGCCCTGCAAAAGCACCGGCGAGTCGCTGGCGGCGACCCGGTCGATGATCCGGAAGATCTGATGGAGCTTTTCGTCCTCGCCGACCATATTCTTATAACGACTGCGCCAGCGCTGGAAGGCGGCGTCGTCGACGACGACCGGTTCGGCCTGTTCTTCGGCACGTTCGTCGCTGTCTTCGAGTTCGAACTCCGCGGGCACCTCGCCCTTGAGCTCGCGTACCAACTCGACCAGATCCTGGTGCAACGGCACACAGAAGAAGTCGGCGCGATGTTCTTGCGAGACTCGCTCGCTGGTCTCGCGCAGTCGCTGGAGCTCGCGCTCGAGCAGCGCACGTGCTTCTTCGGGTCGGTCGTCCTCTCGAAGCGCGCGCGCCACCGAAAAGGAGATGCGAAGCGCGTCGCGCAGATGCCCGGCGCTTCGAGCGTGGTCTGCAGCCTCGCGCCCACGTTCTAATGCCGGTGTCGTGTCCCCAGCCTCGAGCGCAATATTGATACGCGCCAACTCGAAGAGTGCCTCGAGCTGGGGCTGGCTGGCGTTCTCTTCGGGCATCTCGAAGTGCTCGACGATCCGCTCGGCGACCGCGGTCTGGCCGAGCGCCAGGTGAGCCTCGACCGAGCGAAGTCTGGCCTCTCGAGCCGGAAGGCTCGCGGCGGTGCTCTCCTCTGTGGAGTCCAACAGGTCGGCGAATGCCTCGAGCGCCTCCTCATATTGGCGCATGTCCAGGCGAATACTGCCCAAGACCACCGTGGGGAGATCGCCGACGAAGCGACTCGACGGGCCGTCTTTGTGGCGCTGCTCGAGGTGGTCGATGACTGATAGAGCTCGCCCGAAGGCGCCGATATCTTGGTAGAGGGTGACCAAGTTATACGCCGCCAGCTCGTAGCCGGCCTCGTCGCCCTCTTGGCGCGAGGCCCGAAGCCCCTCGAGATAGTGGCGAAGCGCCTCTTTAAAGTGGTTCTTTCGATGGTGGACAATACCCAGATTGAGCCAGGCATAGGCGCGTCGAATCGCCGACGGCGACCGCGCGATCTCGCGGGCGCGCTCCAGGCGGCTGAGCGCGTCGGAGAAGTTCTTTTCCTGCAGCGCGATCAACCCGAGGTTGGCCTCGGCGCGCGCCACTTCGTCATCCCAGCCCCAATCGGAGGCCAGCGCGCGATTCTTTCGGAAGAGCTCTCGGCCCTTCTGACATTCACCTCGGAGCACGGCGACCTTGCCGATGAGGTTTCTGGCCTGCAACACGGCTCGATCGAGCTCGCTGCGCTCGTGGCCGTCGTCTTGGCGCGCGCTCTCGACATATTCGATGACCTCGACGGCGCGCTCCTC
This sequence comes from Persicimonas sp., assembly GCA_046545675.1. GTDB lineage: Bacteria > Myxococcota_A > Bradymonadia > Bradymonadales > Bradymonadaceae > CAYLTX01. Next base: position 49,855 of record JBKGZI010000002.1, on the reverse strand, counting down.
GGCGGCCTGGTGGCGGCCCTGAGAGAACATCGCCTCGCCTTCACCGAGCTTAGCCTGCGTCCAGAGGCTCTGGAGCTCGTCGTCCTCCCCGCTTGCGCCGGCTGCACGGGCGAAGTGGTCGATGGCCTCTTCGTACTCGCCCACGCGAATCAAAAGATTGCCACACTGGCAGTCCAACCGCGCCCTCGACAGTGCATCGTCGAGCAATGCTTCGAGCTTTCGGCAGTGGCTCAGCGCCTTCTGGTCGTTGCCCAGCGCCCTGTGGACCTCGACGAGTTGCGCATGCACCTCACGGCAACGCTCGTCGTCGTCGGCGTAGGCCAACAGCGACTCGAGCAACTGCTGCGACTGATCGTAGCACCGACTCGACAAGAGTCGTTTGGCCGCGCGCTCTCCGTGCTCGAAGCCGGCGTCGATATTCCCGGCGGCCAAGCAGTGGCGGGCCAAAAAGCCCGGTGAGGGCTCGCCGTCTTCGTCGGCCACCGCGGCTTCAGCGAGCGCCTGATGGATGTCGACGCGTGCGTCTTCGCTCAGGCTGGCTGAAACGGCGTGGCCGAATTCGGGGCTTTCGATATGAACTTTGACGGCACCCGAGCTGATCTTGCGCTCGATGAATCCGAGCTCGGCCAACTGACGCAGCGTTCGTGCGAAGTATTCGGAGGCGTGCAACAGCGACATCGCTCGATGCAGCATGTCGACCAAAATGGGCTCGGCCGCCACAGCGAGCACCTCGATGAGCTGCTGGGCGAGACGGTCGAGGCGCTCGTAGCGGAACAGCCAGAAATTCTGGACGTCATCGGGCAAGGTGTCCAGAAGCTCCTCGAGCCGGCGAGGATCACCGCCGGTCGACTCCACAAAGCGACGCACCACGTCCGGGTCACTCAGATATTGGCGCACCGACTCGGTGGCGGCCTCGGACAGGTCGATGTGGACTGCCGGGACCTGGTCGACCGCGATTGGAAACGCCTCGCTGCTGACCAAGTAGACCAGGCGTCCATCGCCCTGCTCGGCCGCCTCGACTTCCGGAGTGAGTTGCTCGATGGGGTCAGCGAAAAAGAAGTTCGAGAGGTGCTCGAGCGTCTTGATCTCGCTCTCCGGACATAGGTGGGCGTTGATCACCAAAAGCACCGCAGGCAATTGGCGTGACAGGCTCGTCCACAGCCGGCAAAGGGTGTCGCTGTACAGACTTCCGTCCGCGCCGGAAGCCCCGTGCTGGGACTTGTCGCCGGCGCAGGAGACAAATTCAAAGAGGCGCTGCGCCTCGACCGACAGCTCACCGCGTCGCTCAGCTTCCTGGACGTAGGCGACCAGGATGTCGAGAAACTTCGCGCCGGTGCCGGCGTTGCCGGTCGGGTCGAGAATGAATAGCGGGATATCATGTTCGCGAAGCACGCTGCGAAGCGCGGGGGTTTGGCGGTGCAGATGCGACGGTGACAGCCCCTCGACCGCAAAGATCTGGCCGGCTGACGCAGGGCGCGCCAAGGTTTCGCCGAAACCTTCGGCGTCCCATTCTCCGAACTTATTGAGGCTGTCGATGGAACAGTCCGACATGAGCATTCTCTCGGTTCGAGCTCAGTCTCTCAGCAGAATGGCGCAGCCTTCCGAGCCGATTGATCCGGCGGCGAGTCAGCGTGCGACTCGCCCGCCCACAACACCGGCCCACACTGCCGCTGCACCTTTAAGCCCATGAAGTATACAGATCTGTGGTACAGATACAAACAGAGTCCTCACAATATCCTACATGTAGGCCTCTGTGCGCCGGTGTAGCAGCATCACCCAACGCTGGAGTCGCGTCGATATCCTATGTATAGTGCAGATGAAGACGCATAATGGGCGCGCAAGCGCAGTACATTCTCGTATGCTTGAGGACTGAACATGAATGGCTTGGAACGGCAGAGTATCGGATTTTTGATCGTTTTGGCTGCGTTCGCGCTGGCCTGTGGACTGCTCGACGACGATGACACCAACGTCACACACGAGGAGGCCATCCCGTTCTCCTTCGATATCGACGCCAACGAGTTGTGTCCGCAGGATGACCCGGCGGTCGATTGCGATGCCGAAGAGGACGCGCCCACGGATGTCGAGCTCGAACCCATCGAGTTCGCCGTCGACATCGATGTGGTCGAGAAGACCGGAAATGAAGAGCTGCGCGACTATACGAACGCGTTTCGCTCCATCGAGATCACGAGCATCGAGTATCAGGCGGCTAATAACGACCTGAACTTCGACCTGCCCGACACCACGTTGTACCTGGGGCCGCTGGGCTCGGAGCGTACCGACGACGAGGGAGTCGTCGAGTTGGCGACCATTCCGGAAATCGCCGCCGGGCAGGATGATTCGGGAAGAGCGACGGTCGCCCAAGCGGGACGGGACGCATCGAGCGAGCTGCTTCAGAACCTCGAGGCGGCCGCTGTGGCCTATGCGCAGCCGGTGATCGAAGAGGGAGAGCCCCTCCCGCCGTCGGGCGACGCCACGATGAATATCACCATCAACGTCGAGTTTACCGCCAATCCGCAGGATGCCCTTTGAGGCACTATCCCTTTGCGTGATAAGAAGCTAAGCTAATATATATCCAAGGCTTTTCGGGGTCGACTACCGGCCCCGAAAAGCCGCTGTACCGTCGCGAATCGACTCGGGTTTGCCATCAACGACATGCGAAAGTTGCTATTATTGGGTCTCACGCTCCTCGGTGCCGTCGCCCTGGCGGTGCCGCTCGCTCACGCTCAAAACGGAACCGATGATTCGGGTGGTCCCAAAAGCGGCTCGCCCGACCTGGTCGTCGACTATTCGGGCAAGCTCCAAGATGAGCGAGCCCACCCGATCAGCGGCGTCTTTCACCTGGAGTTCAAACTCTACAAAGGCGAGAACGCCAAGCAATCCACCTGGCGAGAGCGGCACTTTGTTGCCGTCGTCGACGGCAGCTACACCGTGCCGCTGGGCACCCACGAGACACTCGAGCAAAAAGCCATCCCCGACGATGCCTGGATCGGCGTCGAGTTGACCGGTGAAGGAGAGCTGTTGCGCGACCGCTTCGAGGTCGCGGCCGACGGCGAGGACACCGCCGACGGGAGCGCGTCGAACGCCAAGCAAGTCGAGTTGTCGGAGGCGACGCGCGAGCTGCTCGAGCAGGCCAAAGACGGTGACCGCATCGCCTATGCAGATATCGCCGAGCGCGCGGTGACCGCCGACCGCGCCGACGTAGCTGCGCGTGCCGAGAGCCTCGGAGACTTTTCTGTCGACGAGCTCGAGCAGAAGGCCTCCCTGGCCCTGGAGCGACTCGGCGACCACATCAGCGATCCGGACGCCCACGAGGCCACCGGCGGTATTCGCCTGGGCGACGATCGCAAGATCCAAAAGCGCGTCGGAGGCAAAGGTGGAGGGCGTTACGAGGTCAACTGCCCGCCCGGGTATGTGGTCACCGGGATCACCGGCGGCGCCGGTCGCCTCATCGATAGCATCCGCATCATCTGCACGAAATTGCGATGACGAGACAGGATATGAAGCCCCCATCGACCGCCCTTGCTCGGTCTCCCATTGGCGTGGCCGTATGTCTGACGGCGCTGTTATGGGCCGCAGCCGGCTGCGACTCGAAATCGCGCGGTGAGCATCAGACGCCGTCTTCTTCGGACCAGGAGAAGGTCGCCGAATCCGGCGATTCGCAGGCCGCTGGCGGCTCGGAGCAGGAGGCAGCCGCCCTGACTGCGCCCAGCCCGGGCTCGCTGGGCGAATATACCGCCGATGTCGACGGCGACGGTGCGCTGTGGGCGGTCATCGAGACCAGCCTGGGCGTCATCGAGTGCGAGCTGTACGAGGAGCGCGCCCCGCAGACGGTGGCGAACTTCGTCGGGCTGGCCACCGGGAAAAAAAGATGGCTCGACCCGCAAAGCGGTGACATCCGCGAAGACAGCCCGTTTTACGAGGGCGTGATCTTCCACCGGGTGATCCCTGGTTTTCTGGTTCAGAGTGGCGATCGCACCGGAACCGGTACGTCGGGGCCTGGCTACAGCATCCCCGACGAGTTCCACCCGCAACTTCGCCACGATCAGGCGGGAAAGTTGAGCATGGCCAATAGGGGCCGGCCCGATAGCGCCGGAAGCCAGTGGTTCATCACGCAGACGCCTGCACCTCATCTGAACGAGCGCCATGCGGTCTTCGGACAGTGCGGCGATCTCGACGTCGTCCGACGCATCGCGACGGAACCGTCGGGACCCGATAACCGGCCCAAGGAGCCGCCGGCCATCGCCGAGATCACCTTCAAGCGAGCCCCAGCGGCGGCCACCTCGGCCGCCAAATAGGACGACCCTGCATTATGCTTCGGCGTCGTCGCCGTCTTCGTCGTCTTCGTTTTCCGCCACCGCATCCTCGTCAGCACGACGGCGAAGCGACCAGCGCCGTCGCTTGGAGTCCTCTTTATCCATCTCGGGGCCCCCATCTTCTGGGGTCTCCTCGCCGCCGGCCCCCTTGTCGCTGCCCTGGCCTTCGTCGTCTTCTTTCGTGCGTTTGACGCGCATACTGCCGCGTGCGGTGGGCTTCAACGCCTGGTCGTTGGGGATAAAGCGGACCTCCATCTTCACCTCGAACGACAAACTGGTCAGGATCTTGGCCAGCTCCCCGCCGAAGTCCATATTCTCCAAGAACAGACGGATCTCGCGCGACAGAATGCGCAAGAATTCGCGCTTGGTGGTGTCGACCTGGCCGAGGATGAAGCTGACCGCCTCTTTGGGCAGCTTGCGGTCGCTGAGCCGAGCGCGCAGGCTCTCGGTGGCCTCACCTTCACCCTCGACATCGGCAGCGCTGCGCTTGAGGATGTCGGGCACGAGACCTTCGAGCGAGCGCAGCACGCGGGCGACCGACTCCGGGTCGCGTGGAATGCTCCAACCCTCGGCCTCGAACTCCGCCTCGTCGAAGAGATGCTCGTCTTCCAGACGCTCCTGTTCGGAGCGCTGTTCTTCTCGCGCATCTTCGTCGCGCGGGCCCTTCTCTTCTGGCTTTTTGTCTCCCTTCTTGTCGTCGGTCAACGGCTCAACTCCCTCTTAGGGCTCACCCGAGCGGGACGTCCGCCGGGGAGCAGCTTCGGTTGTCTCAGCGAAAGATATTCTGCACCACGATGGTCTCGGCGCGCTTGGGCCCCAGCGACACCAGCGAGATCGGAACCTCGAGCAACGTCTGCAGCCGCTCCAGGAAGTGCTTGGCCTCGTGGGGGAGCTCGTCCAAGACGCGCACCCCGGTGATGTCCTCGCTCCAGCCGGGCAGCTCCTCATAGACCGGCTCGAAGCCCTCGAGCTTCTCGGGGTCCATGGTCGGCTCGTCATAGGTGTGGCCGTCGGCGTCCTTATACCCGACGCCGATCTTTACCTTCTCCAGGCCCGAGAGCACGTCGAGCTTGGTCACCGCCAGACCGGTAAAGCCGTTGACGCGGACTGCGTAGCGCAGGGCAGCGGCGTCGATCCAGCCGCATCGGCGCGGCCGTCCGGTAGTGCTGCCGTACTCTTGGCCGGTGTCGCGAAGATGCTGGCCCATCTGGTCGTCGAGCTCGGTTGGGAACGGCCCGGCGCCCACGCGCGTGCAGTACGCCTTGGTGATCCCGGTGACACCATCGATCTGCGAGGGCGCGATACCCGTGCCCACACAGACCCCACCGCTGGTGGTGTGGCTGGAGGTGACGAATGGATAGGTGCCCAGACCGATGTCGAGCAACGTGCCCTGAGCGCCCTCGAAGAGCACGTTCCGACCGCGCGAGACCTGCTCGTGTACAAAGCGCCCGGCGTTTCCGACGAAACACTCGATACGCTCGCCGTAGCCCAGGAACGCCTCGACCAACTCATCCAAGTCGATCGGCTCCTGGCCGTACCACTCGAGCATGACGTTCTTCTCGGAGAGGATGGCGTCGAGCTTGGTGCGAAGCCGCCCCTCGTCGAGCAGGTCGCGCACGAAGACCGAGCGTCGGCCGACCTTGTCCTCATAGCACGGGCCGATGCCGCGTCCGGTGGTGCCAATTTTGTCCTCGCCTTTGGCCTGCTCGCGCAGCACATCGAGCGAGCGGTGATATGGCATGATGACGCTGGCGTCGTCGGCGATCAGCAGTTGATCGTCGCCCTCGAGATAGCCGCGCTGGCGCAGCGCGTCGATCTCTGCGAGCAGCACCTCCGGGTCGAGCACGACCCCTTGGCCGATGACGCAGGTCTTGGTCGCGTGCAGAATACCGCTGGGGATCAGGTGCAAGACGGTCTTTTGGACCTCACCGTCCTTCTCAACGACCAGCGTGTGCCCGGCGTTGTTGCCTCCCTGAAAACGCACGACAATATCGGCGAACTCGGTGTAGAGATCGACGACCTTGCCTTTACCTTCGTCGCCCCACTGGGCGCCAATGATGACATTTGCTGCCATGAGTCGAATCCGAAAACTAAGTCTAGCGTGAATTGCCCGCGTAAACTCGCTGGGCGGCGGTGACGGCCTGGCCGGGCTCGACGGACTGGTCGAGCCGGGCCAACGCGAGCTCCAACGAGCTCATCGCGTTGAGGATGTCACTGCGATCGAAAAAGCCAATATGGCCGATACGAAATAAACGTGGCTTCAGGTGCGCCTGGCCGCCGGCGATGATCGCCCCGTGCTCGTCGAGCATGGTGCGAACCAGATCGCCGGCAGGCAGTGAGCCTGGGGTCAACACGGCGGTGACCGAGTTGGCCGGCCGGCTGGCCAGCAGCTCGAGCCCCAGGGCCTCGATGCCCGCGCGTGTCGCCTCGGCGTTGACACGGTGGCGCTCGACGAGCGCATCTCTGCCCTCTTTGGCCATCATCTCCAAGACCACGCGGGCGGCGACGATCTGAGTGATGCCCGGGGTAAATGCGGTCTGGTTGTCGACCTGGCGCTTCTTCTCGCGCAGCAGATCGAAATAGTAACGCGGGTGGTCGGTGTCGGCCGCGCGTTCCCACGCACGCTCGCTGGCGGCCACAAAGCCCAGGCCCGGGGGGATCCCGAAGGCCTTCTGCGAGCCGGCCACCAGGATGTCGATACCGGCGGCGTCCATCGGCACGCGATGCACCCCCACGGCGGTGATTCCATCGACGGCAAAGAGCGCTTCGCTGTGGTCGTGGACGACCTGGGCGATCTCCTCGAAGGGATGTAAAACCCCGGTGGATGTCTCGCTGGCCGTCAGTGTGACCATCGTGCAATCGGGGTTGGCCTCGAGCACCTCTTTGACTCGCTCGGGCTCGACCGCCTCGCCCCACTCGACGTCGATGTCGACGACGTTCATGCCGTAGGCGCGGCCGACCTCGCCCCATCGCTCGCCAAATTTTCCGCCGCCGATACACACGATCGTGTCCTGGCGCCGGGTAAAGTTGATCATCGCCGCTTCGAATGTCCCGGTGCCGCTGGCGGTGACCGTCAGGACCGGCTGTTCGGTCTCGAAGAGCCATGCCAGGCCTTCGCGCACCTCTTTGAACAATTCGCGAAACTCCCGGCCGCGGTGGTGGATGAGGCTCTTGGCCATCGCCAGGCGTGCCTCTTCGGGGACCGGCGTCGGACCGGGAGCCAAAAGAAATTGTCTATCCATCAGAGGTCCTCGACGAAGATGGGATGGGCGGATCGAGACGACCAGCGAACTCGGCACGTAGACGGCGCCCAGCGCAGGCTCAGATTACCTTTCATTGGGTACAATCGCATACTCTGGCTGTCAATGAGTGGAGTCACCTCGTCACCGGTCGCGAGGCGGCGACCGGAGGTTCAGCCGCCGAATATTTCGAAACCCGGAGTAGGAGTGGTTCCTATGTGTGTGATCCCCCCCCGATCTGGCAAAATCGGTCGTTTTGTCCTCCTTGCAGTTCGCAAATTCGCGCGCGACTCAATCTGGCAGCTTCGGGAAGCGAGGACATGCTCTCTTTCCTATTCGTGGTCGTCGTGAATCGACGCCGATCACCCTGTGTCTTATTACTACAACGTCACTTCCCTCGCGGCGCCGATCCCCATCCAAACCTTGTCCGTCGGTGCCATCGCATCCTTCTCAATCTTATAGTGGCGCATGGGTCATCCTCCTGGAGTGAAAGTCTATGGCCGCCTCGTGCGGACCAAGTTCAACTTCGATTTCAGGGGATGACCCACCTTCGTTTCAAGCCGCGCCGGTCACTCCCGGTGCACAGCATGACATTTAGTGATGACACGGGCTCATAAGACAAAGGCGTTGGCCCCCGGCTTTTTCGAGATCGCCCCGCAGAGCTCCAGCTCCAAGAGTAGCGCGTCGACCCGGCGCGCCTCCATATCGAGGCTGCGCTTGAGCTCGTCGACGTGAACACAGCGTGTGCCCGAGACCTCAACCAGCCGTCGGAGCTCTTCGAGCGCGGCCTTGGCGTCCTCGCCGACGTCGACCTCGATCGCTGGACCGACGACCGGAGCTGTGGTCGACGAGCCGGCCGCGCGCTTAGCCTCGAAGAGGGACTTCTGCCCGGCGCCACCTCCGGGCTTCTCTGCGCGCAGCTGACCTCCTCGTTCCATCACCGGCCGCGCGGGCAATCGACCCAGCACGTACTCCAAGATATCGGCCGCGCCGCGCACACATTGAGCGCCCTCGACCAATAACTCGTGACATCCGGCGACCAGTGGCTCGTCGAGCGGCCCGGGGAACGCACATATTGGCCGTCCAATCTCGGCGGCTGCTCGGGCAGTGATGAGTGTGCCGCTCTTTTCCCCGGCTCGAACCACCACGGTGGCATCGCCCAGCGCGGCGATCAGCGCGTTTCGGCGCTGGAAGTGAAAGTGACGCGGCTGCGTCCCGCATGGATACTCACTTACCAGAGCGCCACACGACACGGCGGCCTCGAAGACCTCGGCATTGCGCTTCGGCGAGGGTCGGTCGACGCCGCCGGCGAGCACGGCGAGCGTCGGAATTCGGCCATCCAAGCAGCCCCGATGGGCTGCCGCGTCGATGCCCAGCGCACCACCGCTGACGGTGCTCACTCCGGCCTCAGCGAGCTCTCTCGCAACGGCACGCGCCAACCGAGTGTCGCGCACGGTCGCCTTGCGGCTACCGACGATAGCCACCGTCGAGAGGTAGTCGAGGAAACCGAGGTCGCCGCGGACGAAGACGAATACCGGCGGGTCGCTCAGCTCCAGCAATCGGCGTGGGTAGCCGGGCTCGGCCAGGTGATAGATCCGTGTGTCGGCCGGCAGACCATCGAGCTCCTCGGCGAACTCGGCCGCCGGGTCGGCCGCGGCCAGCTTCGCCTCGAGGCGCGCTCGGACCTTTTTGGGCAACTGCGCGCGCGCCAGGACATCCCGACCCGCCGCCGCACTCGCCGCAAAGAGGCCGGCGACGCCGCCGCCGGTCTCGTCGACCAGGCGAGCCATGCGTCGATATCCGATGCCGCCTACGCGCCACGCGCTATAACGAGCAGCGCGCTCCTCGGCGTCGACCGCTCCGAAGCCACGGGTTTTGTCGGTCAGGTCGTCAAAATTCGCCATCTGTGCTCCTTTGCCTGAAAGTCGAGTGATCGGTTCGCGGTCCTCACTCTAGTTTTCGGCAAAAGGAGGCAGATCGTTGCGTAAAAACCAAAAAAGCCCGCACTCGCGGGCATCTGGTGGGACCGTCTCTAAAAAGAGTCGCGGCGCATTACTCGACGACTTTGGCCAAAATCAGGGTGATATTGTCATCGCCGCCGTTTTGGTTGGCCTGGTCGACCAACTGCTTGCAGAGCGTCTCGATATCTTGCTCCTCGACCAGCATCTCTTCGATCTGCTCGTCTCGGACCATGTCGGTCAGCCCGTCGGTGCAAAACAGGAAGAGGTCGCCGACCTGCAACTCCTCATAATGAACGTCGACCTCGACGTCGCCGGTCAACCCACAGGCGCGCGTAATCACATTCTTATAGGGGAAGTACTCGATGTCCTCGGCGGCCAAAATACCCATCCGAACATATTCGTTGGCCAAGGAGTGATCCTCGGTGCGCTGCTGGAGCTTGCCGTCGCGCAGTCGGTAGGCGCGCGAGTCACCGATATTGGCGAAGTATACGCCCTCATTGGTGAAGTAGCCCGACACCACGGTGGTGCCCATGCCTCGATACAATTCGCTGTCGGAGGCAGCAGTGAACACGGCACTATTGGCCTTGAGGACGGCCTGACGGAGCCGACGCTGGATGAGGTCGACGGTGTCCTCGCCGTTGACGGCCTCCGAGGAGAAGTCCGTCTCAGACATCGTCTCGCGGTAGTACTCGACCATCGCCTTGATCGCCATCGCACTGGCCACCTCGCCGGAACGGTGTCCACCCATTCCGTCTGCGACCACACAGAGGGCCTCGTTGCCCTCGGAGAGGTAAAAGTCATCCTCGTTGTGCTCTCGGGCGTTTCCGACGTCGGTCATGCCGGCACAAATGAGCTTCATGTGCGCTTCCTGAATTGGCCCTTGAAAAGCCGGTTTAAGTGCCATCGGAGTATATGCGGAGATTCCGACCGCGTAAAGAATATGCTCACCCAGTGATCGGCTGCGAGTCCGGGAAAGTCAATCCCCCTGCCTCGAGCCGACCCGGCTGAATCATCAAAGATTATCGGTATCGAAGTCTCGTCGTTCACCCGACCAGGTCGCCTCGACCGGCGATCCTTGGGTCTGGCCGATGTCCGAGTTCTGCATGACGCCATCGTAGATGCCGTTCTCGAGAAAGTCGACGAAGCCATCGGAGGTCGTCTCGACCAGATCGGCTTCGCCACCGACGGTCAGGCCGACATCGTATTCGAGGTTGCTTACCAGCAGGTCGGCAAAGCCGAACACCGTCGAGCCGGCGTTCTCACAGACGCCGGAGATATCATCGTCGGTCACACAGTAGCCGGCGGCGCAGATCTCGCCGTCGGAGCCGGTGATCGCAGAGCCCATGCCGTCACATACCCAGTAGGTAAATGCCTCGCTGAGCGAGTGTGCGTTGCCGTCGGTCATCTCGGGCAGGATGACCTCGTTGAGGATATACATGATCAAGCGCCCGTAGCGAAGAGAGATGGGATGGCGCTGGATGACCATGCGGTTGTAGCCGTCGAGCTGCCCGCGCCACTCCGAGCTGACCACGCCCAATTCACCGAAGTCTCCGTCGCCGTCGGCCTCGATATTGATGGCCCCGCAGTCGGAAGGCGCGTTCTCGTCACAATCCCAGCGCCAGTACAGGGTGATCCCCAACCAATTGTCGGTGCCGCGGAACTCATAATCAGAGGTCATCTTGCCGATCGTCAGCTCGCTGTGCACCTCCAAATTGGCGATGACGTCACGCAAATCACGTCCGGCGTCTCGGATGCGCCTCAATGTCTCGTTATTTTCGACCACACCATTGACCAGGTCAACGAATTCGTCGTCCAGGCCGGTCACGCTCAAGAAGGTGTCCATGACCGAGGCGCCGATGCCGATGAAGTTTCGCAGCAGGCGGACGGTCTCGTCGTAGAGGGCCTGGCCGGGGTTCTCGAAGATGTCGAGCACGCGCATGATCGTCGAGCCGACGCTTCCGGACTCGGCGACCGCTTGGCTGAAGTCCCAGTGGCTGGTCACGTCGTAGCGACCCACCGGATTGAGCGGAATCAGCTGCAGGAGCAGCTCTTTGGTGGTGACCTGGTCGGCCTCGATGCTGATGTCTTCGATGCAACCGGCGCCGGCAATCTGACCGGCGTCGCCACGACCGATGGCGGTGACCATGAATCGCTGGCGCGTCCCCAGATCCTCGAAGCTCGCTGTCTCGTTGGTCGTCCCGGCGACGTAGGTGCTCAGCTCGCCGTCTTCGCGGGGGTTGAGCGGCCGGAACTCGGAGCAACTATAATCGCCGTCTCGATACAGGCGCAGGTCGATGTCGTTGAGCTGCATGCTCGAGGCGCCGGCATTCTCCAGGGTGATCTCGAGATCGCCGGTCTCCAGCGGCTGAATGTCGACGGTGAAGTCGACCGCGTTGGCCGACTCGTGGTTGGCCCGAACCTTGACCTCGCCGGGCGCTGAGCCGAGCCGGAGGTCGATGGCGGCGCTGCCGTCTGAGCCGGTCTCCGAGTTCAACGCCGAGAGCGAAGCCTCCTGGGCCTCATCAGACTCGACGATCTCGAAGCTGATCGGCTGGCCTTCAGCCGCATCGCCGGTTTCCGTCTCGTATAAGAAGACCTTCAGGGGCACCGATTCGGTGACATTCCCGATGAAGTCGCGCTCACCCGCGGGCACCATAAAAAACTGGTCGCTGCGATTGGGTGCGGTTTCGTCGCGATCGTTTCGCGACTGATCGACATTAGTATTGACCTTGCCGTCGCCACAACCAACTAGAGCCAGCGCCAATAGCGCTGACAGCACAAGCGACCAAATGCTCCCACGAAAGTAGGCAGCCATAGGTGGGCCTCGCCTTTTTTATTCGAAATCAATTGTAATTTGCGGACACGCGAGGAGCCTAGCAGTTTGGTGGGGGCAGATCAACATACAGACGCAGTTGAGCCGGTGGACGCGACCCAAGAAATGCCAAAGGCGCGCCAGCCTCGTGTGAGGAAAGCGCGCCTTTGGGCGAAACCCGTGTTGTCAGCCGATCCCGAGGGGCCGACTTATTGACCGAAGCCCTTGGGCTCGGGAGCGACCAGGGTGATTCCCACGATGGTTCCCACGGCGACGGCGCTGACACCTGCGATGGCGCCAACGGTCTTCCAGGTGCTGAATTCACGGACCTCGCCGCCGTCGACCTCGTCGAGCGACAGGAGCAAGTCGTACTCCGGAGAGACGATCTGCTGCTCGCTCATCATGAAGTTAAACGGGGTCACACGATGGGCCTGCCCGTCCTCGGTGAGCACGTTGACCGGGTTGGCGGTCGACACGGGCACCTGAGCGCAGCCGGAGCGTCCGGACTCGTCGCCTTCATCGCCTTCTTTGGCGCCGGTGGCGTCGCTGGCGGTCTTGGCTTCTTCACCCTCGCCGGCCTCAGCCCACTGAGTTCCGTCGAGCTCCACAGAGCGGTAGGCGTTATGCTGATCGCCCTCGCCGGCTGATGCCGAGGCAGTGTCGGGGCAGTCGCCATTGACGACCACGACTTCCTTTTGCTCGACTTGGCTCTCGAGCTTCTCGAGCTCAGTCTTGTCGATAAAATACGTATTATAGCAAGCGACCTGGCCAAAGCTGGCCAACGCCATGATTGCGATAAGCCGCTTATTCTTCAGTAGCATCCGCGTACCTCACGATGAACGATAGCAACGTCTCCGACTCCAAATCGGGTACCGAGCGCCGTGAATCGTAGGGCATCCGTGCGCGTGGCGCAACCCTGATTGGCATCGATTTTGTGGGGGCTCCTTGCCGGGCGACGAGACTGCGTTAGACTGCGCCCGCACAGACTCTTTGCACGGATCGAGAGACGATGTACCAAACGACACTGCCCTGTCCTGCGCCAAACCCCTGTCCTGCGCCAAACTTAGTGCTGACGCTGGCGATCGCGGCCGCGATGCTGCTTATGGGGGGGCCCGCCGATGCGGCCGACCCCAGCGAGGCCGAACAGACCGAACAGACCGAACAGACCGAACAGACCGAACAGACCGAACAGACCGAACAGACCGAGAGGCCGGCTTATAGCCCGTATTTCACCGGCGCGTTCGTCGAGTATGCGCTCCGAGCCGGCGCCAGCCTCGCCACGAAGGCGCCGTATGATGGATGGCATATCGATGCCGGTATTCGCCACTCGTTTCCGATGCTCATCGGCGATCTGCGCCTGGCCTACCGATTCGATCGGTTGACACCGACCGACGAGTCGACCCCCGGCGCCATCGACCAACACGGCCTCGGCGCCTACCTGGCCATCCACCCCGGCTATTTGCTTTTGCTCGGAAACGACTGGCTCAGCTATACGCTGGCGTCGGTCTTCGTGGAGCTCGGCGCCGGCGCGCGCGCCAGCGTGCTCGAGCGCGACGATGACGCCGGCTATGAGACCGGCTTTGGCCCGTTTTCTTCGCTGGGAGCCGGCGTCGACATGCCGCTTTGGGATCCGGACGGCGGCCACGCGCCGTGGCTCAACATCGTGTATCGCTGGCATATCGCCGACTTCGACGGGGCCCGGGAGACCTACGATATCGACATGCATGTACTGCAGGTCGGGCTGGGCTGGCGAATAAACGGGCTGCTGTTCTAAGTTCTATCTCGAGACCCGCTCCGATCGCCGATGGCGGCGGATTCAGTTACTCTGGGTGGCACCACCAGACCATCTTCAAACCAGTCAAAACCCTGTGAAATATATATCTTTTGGAGAATCGATGTCGCCTCTTCGTGTGGGCCTATATGTGGCGGTCGCGCTGGCGCTGGTCGCCACGAGCGCGACGGCCCAGGCTGAGCCCGGCCCCGATGGCGTGCTGCCCCCGAGCTTTTGCGATGATCCAGAATGCGCACGCGCGATGCACCTCTATGCTGGCGAGCGCTTCGAGGAGGCCGCCGCCGCCTTCGAAGAGGCGATCGGCAGCGTCGCTGCGGGCGAGTCGAATTGGCAGGCTCGCGTCGACCTACTGCTCATGTCGGCGTCGGCATGGGAGCAGGCCGGCGGATACGCGCGTGCGGGCCTGGCATATTTGAAGGCCAGCCGCCTGCACGAGAACCTGCGGCCATTCCTGGAGTTCGAGGCCGCCGAGAATCTCTCTCAAAGCGAGCAGCCGGACATCGAGGTGCTCACTGCCATCACCGACAATGGCGCGCTCGACCGCGGCTATGCCGGATCGGCGCTGGTCGCCGCGCGCATCGACGCGCTGCGCTCGGACGGTCTTCCCTCGTTGGAGCGGGCCGACGCTGCGCTGCAAGGCAGCCGGAGCGAAGATGCGTGCATGTGGCTATCGGAGCTTCTCGTCGAGCGCGGCAAATCGCTCGACGCTGATAAGAAGCTCGCCGATCGCGTCCGCGGCCGATGCTTGCCCGAGGAGACCCACGAGGGCTTCGGCGAGCTGAGCTTCGAGCCGTCCGGGCCGATGCGCGTGCGCCGCGCCGATCGATTATACCGCGCCGTGCGTTTTCCTGATGCCTATGCCGAGCTCCAAGAGATCGACTTCGACCAACTCGATGAGATCGACCGCTGTCGAGCTCGATTCCGTCTCGGGCGCACCCAATACCGGCTGCGCCAGCGCACCAAAGCCATCGGCACCTACGAAAAGGTCGTCGAGGAGTGCACCGACGACGAAAACGAAGATGAGCGGGTCCGGGCGTTATATGCAGTCGGAAAGATGCTGTACGGCCGAAAAAAATACGACGGCTCCGAGAAGCGCTTCGAAACGTTGCTCGACGACTACTCCCACCGAACCCACGCAGACGACGCCTATTTGTATCTGGCGCGCATCGCCCGCGACCAAAAGCGCGCCCCGCGCGAGAAGCTCCTCGTCGAGAAGGCGCTGGCCAACCACCCCGACGGCGACATGGTCCACGAGATCGCTTGGGAGCATCTGGAGACCTCCTATCGGGCCGGCGACTACCGGGCGTTCTTGGCGAGGCTCGGCGAGTTGGAGATGCCCGACTTCGACGGGCAATATTTTAGCCAGGGCCGGCTGGGATACTTCGCCGGGCGCGCCTGGCAGAAGCTCGGGTGCAAAGACAAGGCCGCTGAGTCCTGGCAGACGACCTGGGGGCGCTATCCGTTTAGCTTCTACGGGTACCTCTCGCGCCAGCGTGTCGTCGAGATGGGAGAGGAGCCCGGCACGCTCGAGGCGGGCCGAAAGGCCGAGATCGCAGATTGGTTCACCGATTCAAAGTGGAGTCAGTCGGGCGCCAATCGGCTCGTGCGCCTGGGGCTGTACGCGATGGCAGCCGACGTCGAGCGGGCCCGGATGGATGATTCTGCGCGATCTGACGAGGACCGCTGGCGGCTCGCCTACCTCGAGCACCTCGCACAGCGCTATCCGGTCAGCCACAACATCGCCCGACGCTCCGTCTTCGGCCGGCCATGGGCGGGTCCCGAGGCCGCCCGCGAGGTGCGCTGGGCGGTGGCCTGGCCCAACCCCTTCGAGGACGACGTTCTGCGCGCTGTGGTCGCCGAGCAGCGCCAAGCCACACGCGGCCAGCGAGTCGACCCGGCGTTTCCGACGGCGATCATGCGTGAGGAGTCGAGCTTTATCGAGGATATCGAGTCTTGGGCTGGCGCCCTGGGCCTGATGCAGTTGATGCCGCGCACTGCGCTCGGCCACGACGATGATATCGACGGCGACGCCACCCCCGAGCGGCTCAAGACTGCGCTGGTCAATATCCGCGTCGGCGTCGATCACCTCTTCTCGCTGGCGCGCCGCTTCGACAACCATCCCGTGCTCATGGCCGCGGCTTATAACGCCGGCGGCGGCGCGGTCTCCAAGTGGCTGAGGCGCTATAGGACCGACGATATCGCGCTGTGGGTCGAGGACGTGCCCTACGACGAGGCCAGAAATTATAGCAAGCGTGTCATCGGCAGCTACGCCGCCTATCAATGGCGCAGCGGAATTCGAGACCTCGACCCTGCGATCGCGAACAGCCCGAAGTAGGCAGCGCTAGAAAAATTGCCCGCCGCCGACGCTCAGCGCGTTGGGGGCGTGGCCGTCGAGGGGCCAGGCGTAGTCGAATCGAGCGATCAGCCCTTGAATTTTGGGCACCATTACGCGGACGCCCACGCCGGCGCTCGCTCCCGAGACCGTGGCAAACCCGCCGATATCCTCGGACACCCCGGCGGCGTCGACGAACGCGATGTGCTGCAAGACGAACCAACGCATATCGAACGACGGGATGCGGTATTCGGCGCTCGCCTGCCAATAATGCTCACCGGCGAATCGCTGGTGGGGAAACCCGCGGATGGAGTCCAGCCCGCCCACATAATAGCGCCGGTGGACGGCCTCGGCGCTGGAGGTCTTGGCGGCCACCCGCACTCCCAGATTGCTGTTTAGCGGCAGCCTCGTGAAGTGTTTCAACGACAGGCCGAACTTGACTTCATCGTGGGTCGAACCGATCGCCGCGTTTGCATGGCGCAGGCTTACGCCCACCGTGGTGCCCTCGAAGTTGTAGTTGTGTTGGTCGATGCGTCCGAACGACGCCCCCAGACTGGCCGACAAAAAATGAGCCGGCTCCGGGAGGCCGCGTTCGCGCTGCAGATCGGCGATATCGGGTGAGATGCCCGACAGCGAGAAGTCGTCATGTTCGAACCGAACCGAGGCTGCGGTGCGTAACCACCACCGCCATTCCTTTTCGACCGACGCGCCAACGGTGAACTGCTCGACGAGAAACCCGCCGGATTTGAGCCCGTCGTCGCCATAGAGGGCAAAGGTGCGATTCCGCGAGCCGAGGTCGACGCCCAGCCGAAGCCGCTCGTCGAAGGCGCGCGGATCATAGGCCCACACATAAAACGAATTCGTCTCCCCGAGCCTCTCATAGCGGCCGCCGATGCCGAGATAGCGGCCCAAAAAGTTGGTGTCGTAGGCGCCGGTGACGAGGCGGTAGGTCCCACCTCCGCTGGAGAGCTGAAACATCGGCAGCGCGGTCCAACGCTCGTCGACCTCGATATGCAAGGTGACCGCGCGGTCGTCCTCGGAGGTGACCTCGGCGAGCTCGAAGGTGACCTCCCGAAAGAGTCCGGTATTTCGAACGCGTTGGATGCTCTCGGCGATGCGAGCGCGGCTGGCGAGCTCGCCCCGGCTGACCTGCAGTTCGCGGTGAACCACGTGGGGCTTGGTGCGCTGGAGCCCACCGATGGTGATGGCTTCGACGAGTACCGGCTCGCAGCCATCCTCCTGCTCGGTGCAGTCCTGCTTTGCAGACTCTGCAGAGCCGTACCCAGGACATAGGAGCAAGCATAGCGCGACAATGACAGCGAAGCCCACAGCCGTCATCCACCCCGGCGGGTGCGTCGATTTAGTCCTCGCGGAATCGCTCAAGTTCGTATCGGGAGACCTTGCGGATCAGATTTCGTCGACTCACGCCGAGATTGCGGGCTGTCTGGCTTTTGTTCCAGCCGGTCTCGCGGAGTTGCTCGAGGATCATGGTGCGCTCGAGTTGCTCGATCGCCTCGGGCAGCTCCAAATCCGCGACGCCGGGAAATTCCGGCTCCGCCTCAGATGGCGCCACCCGCTGCGAGAGCAGGCTGGCGGTGATGTGCTCCTCCTCGCCGGACATGATGACCAGCCGCTCGATCTCGTTTTCGAGCTCCCGGACGTTGCCGGGCCACTGGTGGGCCTCGAGCTTGTCGAGGCATGCCTCGCTGAGGGTTTTGAGGGGGCGGTTGTGTCGCTTGGCAGCGCGCGCCAAAAAGTGATCGGCGAGCACCCTCACGTCGCCCCGACGTCGTCGAAGCGGCGGTGAGGTCAAGTTGATGACGTTGATGCGGAAGTAAAGGTCTTTTCGAAATTTGGACTGGCGGACCAGTTCCCGAAGGTCCTGGTTGGTCGCGCACAGCACGCGCACGTCGACCTTTCGGGTCTCATTGGCCCCCACGGGCATATAGGTGCCCTCCTGGAGGAAACGCAATAGCTTGACCTGTAGATGCAGATCCATATCGCCGATTTCGTCGAGCAACAGCGTGCCCCCGTCGGCCTCTTCGAGCAGACCTACCCGGTCGCGATGCGCCCCCGAGAACGCCCCCTTTTTGTGGCCGAACAACTCGCTGGCGATCAAGTCGCCGGGGATCGCCGCGCAGTTGAGCGCCACGAACGGCCGCTCACGGCGACGACTCTCCAGGTGCAGGGCACGGGCGATGAGTTCTTTGCCGGTGCCGTTCTCCCCCTCGATGAGCACCGTGGAGTTGCTGTCGGCGACGATGGAGATGGTCTCGAAGAGATCGAGCACCTTCGAGCTGGTCGCGACCATGCCGTGAAAGCTCTTGCCCTCGACGATCACCGAGGCACGCGTGTCGGGCTCGGCGAAGATCTGGTCGACCTCGTCGACGATATTTTCGCAGATGCTGCGCACGAAGCCCCGCTCGCGGCGGTCGAGCCGCGGGACGCGGTCGATCGCCTCCTCCTCGTCGGCCCCATCTTCGCGCATCAGGGCGTTGTCCTCGAGAGTCTTGCGGATCTGACCGAGCGCGCGATGCGACGTCTCGGTGGGCACCCAACCGGATACGTAAAGACACCCCGAAGCCGGCTCGGCGTTGGGGTCGGCGTCGGCATTTGCCCGGGCGCCGACGAACTCCAGCGGAAAGAGCATCGCCGAGAAGCCCGCATGGCAACGGACCTCGACGGGCCCGTCGGCCGCGCTTGGGTCGGCCTCCTGCGCCGCCGCCGACCACCTCCGAAGTGACTGCACACAGGTCTGGCGGTCGCCGTCCTGGTTGGAGAGCACCGAGGTGGCCATCAGCCGCTGACAGCCCGGCTTAGCGATCGGCGCGAGCCCTCCTGCGATGGGATGAGCTTGGCCGTGCTCGTCGACGAAGCCGACCCACACGCTAAACTCCTCACGCAGCAAGGCGCCCATTCGACGAATGGCAGGTTCGAGGGTAAGCCTATTCCAGTCGATCATAAGCAGGTCGCAGCCAGGGCAGTGAGGATTCACCTCAAAAAGCGTCGAATCGCCCGCTTGTGCTCGGCGAAGGTCTTCGAGAAATAGTGCCGCTGAGTCCCATCGCGGCGAGCGACGAAGAAAAGATAGCGCGTCGCCTCCGGCTCTGTACTCGGGTTGAGCGCCGCCGCCATGCTCGCCCGGCCGGGATTGGCGATGGGCCCCGGCGGCAAGCCATCGATGATATAGGTCGAATAACGATTCAGCGGGTCCTTGCAGTATTTGGGCCTGGGCACCTCTTTGTAGGTGTCCTCACCATAGACGCAGGTCGGGTCGGTCTGCAGGCGCATGTCGCGGTCGATGCGATTGAGAAAGACTCGTGCGATGGTCTCTCTTTCGGCGCCGGCGCCGGTTTCGCGCTCGACGATGCTAGCTAGAGTGACGATGTCGTGTCGGTCGAAGTCGTAGTCTTCCTCGAGGGTTTCGATCCCCTCGGCGTATTGTTCTTCGAGCGACATCCACACCGCCTGCCAACGCCCGTGCATCTTGCGCACGATTTCGGTGGCCGAGGTGCCTTTGCGAAAACGGTAGGAGTCCGGGAAGAGGTAGCCCTCGAAGCTGTCGGCCTGTATGCCTGCAGCGGCCAGCTCGTCGGTATTTCTGGCCGCGCGCAGGAAGTCCTGGCGGTCGGCCAGCCCCATCTCATCGACGAGATCGGCCATATGGAAGATCGTCAGGCCTTCACGAAAGATCACCTCCGTCTCGTCGACCAGCCCGCCCTGGCGAAGCTCGTCGGCCAACCCTTGGAGGTCGAGCGGTCCGCTCAGCTCGTAGGTGCCGGCCTTGACCGCCGCGGGGAGGTGTTTTCGACGCGCCCAATATTCGAAATACGTGGGCCGCTCGACCAGGCGCGTGTCCCGCAGAATGGAGACGACCTCCGGCCACGCGGTGTTCTTGGGGATGACCAGCGTCTTGCTCTCGCCTTCGTCGAGCACATCTCGATCGATATAGGAGCGGTAGTGGACGTAGAAGGCGGCGGCGACTGCCAACGCAACGGCGAGTGAGACGGCGCAAAGCCTCAACGCAATGCGCGCCACATTTGCCGACGATTCGTCCCGCCTGATTGATTGAGCTCTCTTAGCCATCGTTAGTCGCCCGACTCGCCAGACTTATCGAGAGAGTCGAGGTAACCCTGCAAAATGTGGGTTGCCGCGATTTGATCGACTACCCTGCGCCGGCGTTGGCGCGAGACGTCGGCGCCGATCAGAAAGCTCTCCGCCGCCGAGGTCGTCAGGCGTTCGTCCCAGCGAATAATCGTGGGCTCCAGGCTGCGCTCCGAGAGCGCGGCGTCGACCTTGTCGATAAAGCCGGCCACCTGGCGCACCGCCCTGCCCTCGCCACCTTCGAGCGTCAGCGGCCAACCGACCACGATGGTGTGGCAGCCTTCCCGGTCGACCAGCTCGGCGATGTGCTCGGCCGCCTCGCGTTGGTTGGATGCCTCGACCGTCTCGAAGGGCATGGCGAAGCGGCCGGCGGCGTCTGACTTAGCCAGGCCGATGCGCCGAGTGCCGACATCCACTCCGATGTAGGGGCTTTGCGAAGCCATGGTCTCTCAACTTGCCTGTACCCATCAAACGTGCGAAGCATCTAACTGGAAAGGCGCAGCTTTTCAACGTCCTTCGTGATGCACGAGCGTGTCATGTACGCCTGGCTTGCCAATCAAATCGTCGCGTATCGGCGCTGGATTCTGGCGGCGATGCTCGCGCTGGGTGCATTATTTGCGACCACCGTGCCCGATCTAGGCTTTGATTTTACGCCGCAACAGATGTTCCAGTCGACCTCCTCGGCCAATGAATACCGCGAGGAGTTCGCCGAGCGCTTTGGACGCGAGGACAACCTGGTGACCATCGCGGTCCTCGGAGACGACATCTTCGAGCCGACGATGCTCGAGACGCTGCGCGACGTGACCACCGATCTGCGGCAGCTCGAGTCTATCAAGAACGCCGAGTCGATCGCCACCTTCCAGATTCCGCGCACCGGCGACGGGCCGGGGTCGATGACAATCGAGCCGATTCTGGACCAGGGGGCCGGCGCCGAGATCAATCCGGAGCAAGCACAGCGACTCTCCGACGTCGCCCTGGCCGAGCCGCTGGTGCGCGACCGCCTGGTCAGCAGCGACGCCGATCTGGCGCTGGTGCTCGCCTGGGTCGACGACTCCCGCCAGAACGCCGAAGATCTAGCGGAAGCCGTCTCAGACATCGATCGGCGCCTCGAGGCGCACCCGCTGCCGGACGGCTACGAGTACCGCACCGGCGGGGTGCCCACGCTGCGCGCCCAGATCGTCGAGCAGTTACGCCTCGAGCAGATCACGTTCTTGCCGCTGACCGGCCTCATCTACATCCTCATCCTGGGCTGGCTGTTCCGACGCACCTCGGGCGTCTTATTGCCGATTATCGTGGTCTGCTTTGCGGTCCTGGCGACCATCGCCACACTCGTCTGGACCGACTCACCGATCAATATCGTCAACAACGTGCTGCCGACTCTGATCTTCGTCATCGGCATCGCCGACAGCATACATATGCTCACGCGCGACGCCGAGGAGGTCGACGCCGGCCAGGGACGCATCGCGGCGGTCAAGGCGACCATCCGCCACACCGGCCTGGCCTGTCTGCTGACCAGTTGCACGACCGCCGTCGGCTTCGTGAGCCTGCTCGCGGCGGACACCGATATCCTACAGAATCTGGGCTGGCAGGCCGCCGTGGGCGTGATGTTCGCCTATGGCGCAACGCTGCTCTTCCTGCCGGCGGCGCTGAGCTATCTTCGACCCGTCCACCGCAAGAAGCCGGGGCCGGCCACCCAAGCGGGCAGCGACGAGCTGCACGAGGGTGCGCTGCTGGAGCGGTTTCTGATCTCCAGCGGCGAGCACCTGCTGGCCCACGCCAAGGCGGTGGTCGTGCTGAGCCTGCTGGTCGCCTCGGGCTTCGCCATGCTCGCCTCGCAGGTCGAGATCGACACCACCCTGCTCGAGGTCTTCCAGGAGGAGCACCCCAGCTACAAGACCACCCAGCTCGTCGAGCAACGTATGGGCGGCTTCTTACCCATCGAGATCAGCCTGGAGTCCGAAGACCGCGATCGATTCAAAGATCCCGAAATCTACCAAAAAATCGCCCGGGTCCAGCAATTTGCCACCGAGCAGCCCGAGGTGCTGTCCACCCAGAGTATCGTCGACTTCCACCAATCGGCCCGGGCGGCGCTGCTGGGCGATCCGACCGAGCGCGACGAGATGCCCGAGTCGCGCGAGCAGATCGACCAAATCCACCTGCTCATCGCCGGCGCCCCCGACGAGCCCGCCGGCGTCAATCGATTCGTGACCTCGGACTTTCGCAACGCGCGCCTCCTTCTGCGCGTCTCCGACGTCGGCGCCAAGGCTCAACTCGACCTGGCCAAGCGGCTCGAAGCTCGCCTCGACGAGGCGTTCGGCGAGGTCGCCACCGTCGACTACCGGCTCACCGGCGACGCCTACGTCGCCTCGGTGGCCCTCGACTCATTTATCCGCGACCTCTTCTACAGCTTGTTGGTTGCCTTCGGCATCATCTTCTTGATGATGACCGCCGTCTTCCGCTCGCTCAAACTCGGATTGATCAGCATGCTGCCCAATACTATCCCGTTGGTGATGACCTTCGGCTATATGGGCCTGATGGAGATCAACTTAAACACGACCACGGTGATCATCTTCGCGATCAGCCTGGGGCTGGCCGTCGACGACACCATTCACTTCCTGGCGCGCTTCCGCGAGGAGCTCGACCGCCGGTCGACG
This sequence comes from Persicimonas sp., assembly GCA_046545675.1. Taxonomy (GTDB): domain Bacteria; phylum Myxococcota_A; class Bradymonadia; order Bradymonadales; family Bradymonadaceae; genus CAYLTX01. The sequence goes on along the minus strand of JBKGZI010000002.1, from coordinate 26,648 downwards.
GTCAAAGAGGCGATTCTCTACACTTACTACGGCGCCGGGCGCGCCATTCTGCTGACCAGCGTGCTGTTGGTGACGGGCCTGATGGTCCTGCTGGTCAGCGACTTCATCCCCACCCGCCAATTCGGCATTCTCACCTCGATTACGATCGGGGGCGCGATCTTGGCCGACCTGATCTTGTTGCCCAGCCTGTTGTACTTGCTCTATCGGCGTGATTAGCTACTGCGCTCATCGGCCAAATACCTGCACCCACACCGTACCGTAGCTGCCGCCCTCGGCGAAGCCGACACCGATCTTGGTCGCCGAGGCGTTCATGATGTTGCGGCAATGCCCATCCGACTGCATCCAGCCACTGACCACTTGCTCGGCGGTGGTTCGTCCGCCGGCGATATTCTCGCCGACAGGTTGCCCCTCGTAGCCTGCGGATTCGATACGCTCGAAGAATTGGCTTCCATCCGAGCCGGTGTGACTGAAGAAATCATTGGCGGCCATATCGTTGGCGTGGGCCTGGGCGGCCTCATGCAGCGCGGCGTCGGCCGTCAGCGACGCAGCCGCGTCCATGCTCCCGTGCTCGCCACAATCGCGTTGCTGAGAGCGCGCCTGATTGGTCTGGTCGACCACGGCTCCGATCTTGGCGTCACAGTCGGGTGCGGTACAAGTCGTGCTCGCGGGCACACCACCTCCTCTGCCTTCGTCGTCCTCGCCGCAGCCGGCAATCAGGAGCAATGCGGCAATGCTCAGGAGCGCGAGCAGACGAATTTGCACAGTGCGAGCAAACATGGTCAGTCCTGCCGGAGAAAGATAGCAGAGCCGAGTATAGCAGACTCGGCGGCGGGATTGCCCCCCTTCCACCAGGCCTTAGGGTGGCACAGCGCGAGCCAAGAACTCGCGCATGCCGCGGATGTCGGCGAGTTTGCGGTGCTCACTTGGGCTCGATCAATGAGATATCGTGCATGTAGGGGCGCAGCGCCTCGGGCACGGTGACCGAACCATCTTTATTTTGGTAATTCTCGAGGATCGGGATCAGGATGCGCGGGCTGGCGGCCAGGGTGTTGTTGAGGGTGTAGGCGTGTTGGATCTGGCCGTCGGCGTCGCGGTAGCGGATGCCCGAGCGGCGCGCTTGATAATCGTAGAGGCTCGAGCACGAGTGGGTCTCGGAGTACGCGTTTCTCGACGGCATCCAGGTCTCGATCTCGTGCTTGAGCACCTGGCCGAGCCCGATCTCGCCGCTACAGGCGGTGGCCACGCGGTACGGCAGCTCGAGGGCCTGCATCAGCCGCTCGGAGTTGGACAGGAGCATCTCGTGAATCTCACGCGACTTGGTCTTGTCGGCCGGGACGATCGCGACCTGCTCGACCTTGGTGAATTGATGGACGCGGTAGACGCCGCGGGTGTCGGCGCCGGCGCTGCCCGCCTCGCGGCGAAAACACGGCGATTGGCCGGTATACAACTTGGGCAGCTCGTCCTCGTCGAGGATCTCGTCGGCGTGGATGCTGACCAGGTAGACCTCGCTGGTGCCCACCAGCCACTTGTCGTCGCGCTCGAGGTGGTAGGTGTCCTCGCGGCCGTAGGGGAAAAACCCCGTGCCCGTCATCGCGCTCTCGTTGACCATGACCGGGCCGAGCACCGGCTCGAAGCCCTGCTCGACCATGATGTCCATGGCCAGGCGCATCACGGCCATCTCCAACAGAGCACCGGCGCCCTTGAGAAGATAGGCGCGCGAGCCGGCGAATTTGATGGCGCGCTCCTTGTCGATGATGTCGAGCAACTCGCCGAGCTCCTCGTGGTCGCGCGGCTCGAAGTCGAATTCAGTCGGCACCTTATAGGTGCGCACCTCGACGTTGTCCTCGTCGCTCTCGCCGTAGGGAACCTCCTCGAGGGGCACGTTGGGGACCATCAACAGGAGCTGTTCGTACTCCTCTTTGACCTGCCCGAGGGCCTCGTCGAGTTGTTGGAGCTTCTCCTTGAGCTGCTTGCCCTCTTCGATAAGCTCGCCTCGCTCGTCGTCGGAGACGGTCGGAATGGCGCTGGACACCTCGTTTCGACGGGCGCGGACCTGCTCGTTGTCCTGGATGAGCTCGCGTCGACGCTCGTCGAGCTCGACCAGTCGATCGATATCGACGTCAAAACCCTTGTCGGCAGCGGCCTTCTTGACCGTCGCGACGTTCTCCCGAATGAAATTGATGTCCAACATGGGCAAAGCTCCGTTTTGGTTCGCGTTGGCTGTGGCCGTGCGATACGCCTGATTACCTTCGACCTGCATCTCTTAGCAATTGGCAAAACGAATGGCAATTGAGTACATTGCGCCCAGCCACGTCGCGCAATCTAATCTGACCACGAAACGGGAAAAGTATCGTGTCTCGCGTTTTTTGCCTCGGATCTATCTTGGTTCTCAGCATGGCGTTGGGGGGGTGCTTCGACGACCAGGCCCCCGTATCGGACGCCGGCGTGGACGCCGAGGCCGACGTAGAGGACGCCGACACCAGCCCGGACGCCGACCAGCGCCGAGAGATCGGCGAGTCGTGCACCGCGCCCGACCAATGTGTCGAGGGCGCGGCGTGCATCGGCACCATCTCAGACGAGCCCGAATTCATCTGTATGAAGAATTGCCCCGAGCCCGGACGAGTCTGTGACGACGGCAGCATCTGCGTGCGGCGGCTCTCCCAGGCCTCGTCGATCTGTTATACCGGCGGCGACACCGCTCGAGGCGAGTCGTGTGGCAACAACCTCGACTGTGGATCGGGTACCTTGTGCTTTGGCACCGACGCCGAAAGTTATTGCCTCGACGCCTGCCACGAGCTCGACTCGCAGGTCTGCCCCGAGGGCACCTATTGCCACACCGACGCCAACAGCCAACCGCTGTGCCGCAGCGTGCTCGGCGCGCGCTGTGCGAGCAGCGACGCGTGCGCCGACGACCTCGTGTGCACCGAAGACATCGACGCGCTCGCCGGGCTCTTTGGCGGCGGCTACTGCACCGTCGACGAGTGCTCCGATGACACCGACTGCCCCGACGGCGGCGTCTGCCGGAGCGTCCCCGATACCCAACGCGCGATCTGCCTGAATCGCTGCGCGTCCGACGGGGATTGTCGGTTCAATCAGGATTATCGCTGCCTGTCTGAACGTTATTGTGCACAGTCCGACCGACCCGACGATTGCGACGCTTTTCGCGACGGGGCGGATGTCTGCTTTCCGGAGGCGTTGATCGGTGGCTTTTAGCAATTCGGACACTCGCGCCACGGCGTTGCACGCGCAGGGGCTAAAATGTTAGGAGAACGCCAGCGTAGGTTGTCCGACATTGCCCCCAAAGATTTGAGACGAGAGGTAGCGACATGAAGATTTTTATCGATAGCGCGGACGTCGACGAGATTCGCGAGGCGGCCAGCCTCGGCCTGGTCGATGGCGTGACGACCAACCCGAGCCTGGTGGCCAAGAGCGGACGCGACTTCAAAGAAGTCATCCAAGAGATCTGCACGCTGGTCGACGGTCCAGTCAGCGCCGAGGTCACCGGCCTTCAAGCCGACGAGATGGTCGCCGAGGGCAGCGAGTACGCCGCCTGGGCCGACAACGTGATCATCAAAGTGCCGCTGACCCGCGAAGGCCTCAAAGCCTGCAAGCAGTTGAGCTCGGACGGCATCGGCGTCAACGTCACGCTGTGCTTCTCGGCCAACCAGGCGCTTTTGGCCGCCAAGGCCGGCGCGACCTATATCAGCCCGTTCATCGGCCGGCTCGACGATATCGGCCACGATGGCATGAAGCTCATCGAAGATATCGTGACCATCTACAACCACTATCCGCACCTGGAGACCGAAGTATTGGTCGCCTCGATCCGCCACCCACGTCACGTGACCGAGGCCGCAAAGCTCGGCGCCGACGTGTCGACGATTCCGTTCCCGGTCCTCGACAAGATGCTCCACCACCCCAAGACCGACTCGGGGCTGGAGAAATTCTTGGCCGACTGGGAAAACGCCAAGAGCTAATCCAAGGGTCGACCCGATCGGCTCGTTCGGGGCCGATCGGGTCGACCACGCCCGTTCCCGCCAGGAGGCATCTTGCTGCTCAGGTTGCTACTGCTCTTTACGATCGTCCCGATCGTCGAGCTCATGATCCTGATCCCGCTGGGCAATGCCATCGGCCTGGGGCCGACCATCGCCCTGATCATAGCCACCGGCATCTTCGGCGCCGTGCTCGGCAAACGCCAGGGCGCGGCTGCGTGGCGCCGCCTGCAGGACGATCTACGCCAGGGCAAGGTCCCCGGCGACTCGCTGCTCGATGGGCTGGCGGTGCTCATCGCCGGCGCCTTCTTGGTCACTCCCGGCGTGCTCACCGACGTGGCCGGCGTGATTCTGTTGCTTCCGCCCCTTCGCCGCCCCTTGAAGCGCTACCTCAAGAGACGTTTTCGCCGCTCCATCGACCAAGGCACCGTCTCGTTTATCCAATTCGACGGCCCGTTCAGCGACGGCGGCCCCGCGGGCGGCGGCGGACCCTTTGGCGTGCAACCCAGACCCGACGACGGCGACGTCATCGACGTCACCCCCGAGGAGCCCTCCGAAGACGATGACCCGCGCCAGCGCCTAGACCGCTAGCTCGACCAACCATATTTACCAAAGCTTCCCAATTGCCCATGCTTATTGATATTCACGGCAAGTCAGCCCTGTCCGCTGGGGTTTCCCTCTCCCTCGAAGATGTCCTTTTGCAAGCCAAGCAGGTCGGGCTGGACGGCGTCGCGTTCTGCGAGACGCGCTCGTCGAGCCTGTGCATTGACGCCATCGAGCTCGGGCGCACGCATGATATCGAGGTCTTCATTGGCGTCGAGATTCCCACCGATCACGGCATCATGCTCGGCTTCGTGCCGGAAGTCGACGACTTCTACCTGGGCGAAGAGTGGCGCAGCGTCGCCGACGTCAAAGCCCCGCCGGCCGAGGCGGTGCTCGAGCTCTTCGAGGGCAGGGGCGGTGCAATCATCGCCTCACGCCCCTACGACCTGAGCATCCCCTTCAATATGGGCGACCGTATCTTCACCTTCGACAAATTGTCGGCCGTCGAGGCGTTCAGCTCGCGAGTCGATCGCGCCCAGCAAAACTTCGCCATGGAGGCGGCGAAGTTCATGGATGTGCCCTCGGTGGGCGGGAGTGACCCGACCGCCTCGCTCGACGCGGTGGGCCGTTATGCGACGTACTTCGACGGCGACCTGAACAGCCAGAGTGATTTTGTCGAGGCGTTGCTCGAAGCAGAATATTGGGCGGTAGAGATCGGCGAGAGCAGCCGGAAGAACACCCGTCGCAGCTCGAATCGCTCGAGCCGCTCGTCGAAGGCCGGTGCGAGCCGACGGTGAGCTCGGCTCAGGCCCCTTCGATCTGCTCGATGGTGGGGATGGCGCTGCGGCAGCCGATATCGGTGCAACTGATCGCGCCGGCCTTATTCGAAAACTCGATAAGGTCGGCGAATCCCCACCCCTGCCCCACGCCATAGGCGAGCGCGCCGAGGAAGATGTCCCCGGCGCCGGTGGTGTCGACCACCTCGACCGGGTGAGCGTGCTCGCGCACCATCACGCCATCGGCGGAGTCCATGCCGACCACCCCTTCGTCTCCCATCGTCACGACCACCCGGCTCGGCCCGCGCTCGAGCAACTCGTGGCACAAGCTCTCCAGGCGCCCCACCCCGGCAAATTGACTCGCAAAGCGCTCGGAGGCGACCAAGAAGTCGGCGTTCGCGACCAATTCTTCAGCGTCGCGCTGGCTGCGGTTGGCCTCGAAGAATACGGTAATGCCACGCTCTTTGGCCGCGCGCATCAGCTCGAGTTGAACCTTCTTTTGCTTGCCGTCGACCAGCAAGACGTCCACCCCGTCGAGCACCGAGTCGCTGACCTCGTCGACCGAGAGCGCCGAGACGCTGCCGCGCGTATAAACGGTCTGCTTTTGGCCGGTGCCGTTCTCGACCAGGATGAAGCGAAACTGACTGATGCCGCCTTGCTCGTGAATCATGGCGCTGGTGTCGACGCCCTCGTCGGCCAGCGTCGCCTCGATGAGCGAGCCGCGCGGATCGCTGCCGACCTTGCCGACAAATTGCGTCTCCACGCCCCAGCGGGCCAGGGCCACCACGGCGGTGGCCGCACAGCCGCCACCTTGGACGCTGAACTTGGACATCTCGGCCTTCATATTGGGCTCGAGAAACCGCTCTACCACGCCGACGTGGTCCAGTGTGCAATCGCCAACACTCAGTACACGCATCGAGTCGTCTCCAGTCGTTTGCTGCGGCCGTCGAAGACCGCGTCCTGCACTCCATCGAATGACGTGTCGAGAATACAGTCTTAGGGCGGTCAGGACAAGCTGCCCGGCGACTCCAACCGCGTCAGTTGCCGCGCTCGCTTTCTCCGCTCTCGAGCCACGAGCCGGCAGGCGCAAAGAGCCCCCTCAGAACTCTGATGCGCCGGCTCTCTCTCCATCAAAATTTCGCCGCCCGGCTCTCCACCGCCCCCCCCGGAGACCTCGCCGACGTGCCTGCCAGGGCTGCTTTTGGGCGATATCCAGATCGCTGGCACCCTTCTTGCTTGGTGCATACCTCGTATCGATCAGACCAGATGCCGACCGTCGATGACGGAACGCGATTGAATGGACGTTGGCTCAAACTCAGAGGATGCCATGCATTGGATGAAACGAATCAATCGAGTCGCGATGTGCGCTGCGCTCACCGCCATGCTCTTGCTGGTGGGCTGTGCGCCCACAGCCGACGGCGACGGTGACCCCGACGGCAACCGCTCCCATCCCGAACAAGAGGATCGCTTCACCGGCCAGACCGACTTCGTGTCGGCCGATGGTCGAAACGGGGAGTCGACCCGGGAAAATACCGACGACGGCCAAAACAACGACAGCGCGGCCGACGCCGACGCCGGAGCCGCGGGTGCCGACAACGAGCGGACCGTCGAGCAAGGCGATATCTACCGGGTGATGACCGGCGACGACTACGTGCTCAACCTCAACCGTTATCGCGGCCTCCAGATCATCGACTTCAGCGATCCCTCCGACCCCACCATCATCGGCCGCGCCCGCATGACCGGCACGCCGGTGGAGATGTACCAGGTCGGCGACCGCGTCTTCGCGCTGATGAATAATTGGCGCGGCTATTACGGCAACCGCACCGACCTGCTGCCCACCCAATACCAGGGGGGCATGGTCATGGTCATCGACGTGAGCGACCCGACCGACCCGGTGGTCACCGGCCAGGGGCAGGTCTCCGGTCACATCAACACCAGCCGCCTGACCCGCGGCAATGACCAGGAGGCGCTCTTTGTGGTGGCCAACGAATGGGAGGGCGGCGGGCAGACCTGGGTCAAGAGCTTCAGCGTCTCGTCAGAGGGCACGCTCGACGAAGCCAGCGAGCTCCAACTGGGCGGCCACGTCGGCGATATCCAAGCCACACCCGAGCGACTGATGGTCGCGCGCAACCATTACGGAGGTTCGAGCCACAACCAAACCCAGGTCACCCTCATCGACATCAGCGATCCGAGCGGAACGATGGTCGAGGGCGACTCGGTCCAGGTCCAAGGCCGCATCAGCAATCAATTCAATATGCATATCGAAGGTGATATCATGCGGCTGGTGTCTGGCAATAGCTGGAGCAACAGCACCAATACCAACCACCTGGAGACCTTCAACGTCGCCGACATCCACGACATCGCCGCCATCGACCACGATACCTTCGGCGACAACGAGGACCTGTACGCGACGCTATTCATGAAGGATCGTGCGTTCTTCGTGACCTACCGCCGCGTCGACCCCTTCCACGCGTTCAGCATCGACGAGAACGGCAACGCCGTCGAGGAGTCCGAGTTCGTCATCTCGGGCTGGAACGACTACTTCCAACAGGTCTCGGCGGGCAGTCGCCTGGTGGGCATCGGAAAGAACGACGAGAACGGCACCAGCACCATGGCGGTAAGCTTGTACGACATCACCGACCTGAGCAACCCGAGCCCGCTCATCGATCGCCAAGAGGTCGAGATGGACCATTCTTGGTCGGAAGCCCAGTGGGACCACCGCGCCTACTCGGTCATCGAGAAAGGCACCGACGTCCAGGCGCCCAGCGGCGAGCAGGAGACCGGCCTTGTGCTGCTCCCGTTCAGCGGCTGGGACCCCGATGAGGATCGCTACGTCTCGGCGGTCCAGATCTTTACGTTCTCGGAGGACACGCTCACGCTTCGCGGTACGATGGACCACGGCTCCCGAGTGCGCCGCAGCTTCGTGACCGACCGCGCCGACAGCACCACCGCCAACCTCAGTGAAGAGGAACTCAGCTTCTTCGACACCACCGACCCGGATAGCCCTCAGGAGCTGGGACGCGTCGATCTGGCGCCCAATTATAGCGCCTTCTGGGTCATGGGCGACTACGGCGTGCGCCGCCGCAGCAGCCATCGCTATGGATATTATTATTATAGCGACGCCCCCTCCCAAACCGACAGCCTGCAGGTCATCTCGTTGGCCGACGACCCGGACACCTCCGAGCCGCTGACCTCCATCGAGATTCCCTCGAGGGCCAACGTCTACGAGGTCGGCGATCTGCTGGTCAGCGCCGAGCAAACCCAGATCGACCAGGACGGCGCCTCGTCTGAGGACCAACCCGAATATGAAACCAGCATCGAGGTCTGGGACTTCAGCACGCCGAGCTCTCCGACGCTCGCCGGCCAATTGAGCACCACCGACATCGAGCCGTCGTCTTATTATTACGGCGACCGATATGGCGCAGCCGACTGCTTCGACTGTGGCTATTCTTCCGGCCCGAGCATCGACGCCCGGGTGGTCGACGACGCGCTGGTCTTCGTGACCAGCAAGCGCAACAGCGAGCTGATCGGCACCGAGCATTATCGCCGAATCACCGCCGAAAACGGCAGCTATTACGACCGCTGCTACAGCCAAGGCACCGATGACACAGCCTGCACTTATTATTCGGGCGGCGTGACCTGCCGCCAGCTCGAGCGCGTCGACGGGACCGTCGAACCGGAGGTATGCACCGGCACGATCCGCCGATGCGAGCGAGACGACGACGGTGAGAGCAGTTGCACGAGCGTCGATCGCGATGACATCGCCACCGACGAATATACCCGCGAGCAGGAGCGTCATCGCTCCTGGAATCACTACGACCTGACCGCGCTCGATTTGAGCACGCCCACCCAGCCGAGGCTGGCCGACCCGGTGACCATGCCCGAAGACGAGGACGACGTCAGCCTGCTCGCCCGCGGCGACAGCCTGTATATCACCCACCGCGAGCGCACCGAGGTGCCCGCCGACAACCGCCCCTACGTGCGCTATTACTTCAAGCGCATCGACCTGAGTCAGCCGGCCAACCCGCAGATCGAAGCCCCGATCAACATCCCGGGCGATTTGATCGAGGTCGACGGCGACACGATCGTCACCCGCGACTATATGTGGGGCGAGCATATCGTCGAGACCTCCATCAACAAGCTGGTCGTCAACGACGGGCTGGCCTACCTCAAGGGGACCAAGCGCTATCGCGACCGCCAGGTCCAGCAGGTCGCGCTCGATGGCGCCGGCAACGCGCTCGTCTCCCACCAGGAGGCGTGGATAACCGCCCAGGAGACCTACGACGACTATTATGCCGAGCGCGACGACAGCAGCTACCTGTCGATCCTGGATCTAGACGCGACCCGTCTGCCCGAGCGCTCCGAGATCGAGGTCGACCGCTGGGCGACCCTCCGCGACGCCCGCGTCGGCCGCGCCCTGTTTTCGGTGCCCGGCGGCCTGCTGGTGCTGAATATCGATGACGTCACCTCACCATACGCTCAGGCCTACTTCCCCACTCAGGGATGGTCGCAGCATATCGTGGTCGACGACGACGCCATCTACTTCTCGGCCGGCCACTACGGCATGTACAAATTCGGCCTCGACGAGACGAATTTGCTCAGCGACTAACCCCCGAGGCATGCTCCATGAAAGAGGCGCCGATCCGAAGGGGATCGGCGCCTTTTTTGTTTGCTGGCATCTCGTCTATGCACCCACCGGTGGGCGATAGATGACCGAATCTCTCGTCACGTCGTAGACGGCACCGACGACGGCACCATAGAGCAGATGCAGCAAGATGAAGCAGCACACTCCGGCGAGGCCCTGGTGGGCCATAAATAGGCCCGGAGCAGCGGCGTGCGGTGAGGAGGTCGCCAGCGCCGGCAGAAGACCCACGGCGAAGCCGGCGGCGAGCGCGTGCACCAGCCCGAAGCTCGCCCCGATGCACCAGCCGGCGCAGCCAATCACCGCCTCGAAGCCTTCGGCGTATAGATGTGCGAGCCAGGCGCCGAAGAGCAGATGCAGCCCGAATCCGACCGCCACCGTCTCGGAGGCGCCGGCCTCCCCGCCCAGCAGCATCCCTGCCGGCGCCTCCAACCCCACGAGGACGCCGAACTCGGCGCATACAAGCCCCGCCACGCTCATCGCCAACGCACCGGCCACTCCCGCTGTAACCGCGCGAACCACTCGCACTGGCCTGCCCCCGGTATCTTTGCGTGGGCAGCCCCTGCTGCCCACGGTCTCCCCGCTCTCATCAACAAGGTCGACACCGACAGATGCTCGGTCAAAAACGGCCGCGCACGCCCGCAAGAAGAAAAAAGGGCGCCGATCCGTGAGGACCAGCGCCCTTTTGGGGTGTCTCCCAGGATGTGCCCGGGAGTCGGTTCGGCGGGTCAGCCGCTTATTGCGTCATGGCACCGACAACCGCAAAGTCACCGGTATCGAGCGGGGCATCGCTCGCGTCAACACCGCCGATCACATACATGATTCCGAACAGCGGCGTGCGGCCCGGCAAATATCGGTCCTCGGCGGTGCCCGAGATCGTCAGGTTGGTCCACCAGGGGCTCTGGTTCGCGCCGGTGCTGGTGATCTCGGCGGAGTTCGCGCTGCCCGTATTGGCATTGCCGTTTTCACCGTGGATGAAGAACATGCGGCTGTTGGCCACGCCCCCCACATAGCCGGCGAAGTTGCCCAGGCCGGTTTGAGCGAAGCTGGTCCGAGCGCTGAGATCGCCACCGTCGGCGACCTCGAAATACTCGATCTCATTGGTAAGCCCGGTATCGGTCCGGCCGCCCATCACGTATAGGAGCGGCGGATCGCTGAGACTGGTCGCGCTATTTTCGGTGGCCATCGTGGCCTCGATTTCATAGCGCGCCTCGCTCAACGTCGCCGCGTCGGTGCTCACCGACTCTACGGTCTGTGAGCGCGGCCCGTTGACCCGGATGCTGACGCGATCGACGCTGTCGAGTGCCGCGTCATTGGCGTCCAGACCGCCGGCCACGTAGATGTGGAAGAGGTCTGAATCAGCCGGGTCACGCAGCAACGTGGCTCCGTGAGAGTGGCGCGCGGTGATCGTCGACGACGAATCCGGCTCGTGCCACTCGCCGAGTGCGCCCACCGGAAGCGGATTATCCGACGAAACCTGCGCCAGGTTCGGGTCGTTCAACGAGAAGGACGAAGAGCCATCGTCGGTCACCTCTCCGACGAGCACTTCATCGCCGGCGACGCTGTTCGGCGAGGGGCTCCGGTAGATGCGGTAGCTGGCCGCATCCGGGAAGTCAGACCAACTGATGGTCGGCACCAGATCGCCGTCGACCGAGGCGGGCACATTCAGCGGAAGCGGCTCGGAGGCCAGCGTCTCTCCGCCGGCGTTATACGCCGAGTTGGAGTCGAGCACGGCCGACACGCGGTAGAAATAAGTTCCCTCGTCGAGGCCGTTGCCCTGGTCGACCTCGAAGCTCACGTTGGTGATCTCCGGCACGTTGAGCGGGTCGAGCACCTTGGCTCGAAGGATTTGGCCGGTGGCGCCCGGACTGGACGCCTGACTTCCCTTCTGACCGCCCACCGCATAGATGAAATCGTCGATGCGGATCGCATCGGACAGTGTCAAGCCGCCGGGGGGCAAGCTGTGACGCGGCACCGCGTCGAAGCCGGTGGGCTCACCGAGGCGGTTGAGTCGGCTGAACTCGACGGAGTCCTCGGCGTTGGTCGCCGTGCCGTCGTCGCCGCCGATCGCGTACAAATAACGCTGGCGCCTGGAGGGCTGGCCCGTGGTGACCAGCGGCGCACGCCTTGCGGTCTGCAGATTCGGCGAGGACTGGAAGGAGCCGACGCGCCACGCGCTGGCCGGCCAGGAAATCGCCACTGGAGCGAACTCGGCGAAGGTGTCGTCGGTGTTGGTGACGCGCACGACGCACACCGAGCCCTGAGCGACGCTCGAGTTATTGAGATCGGCGGTATACGGCAGTCTGGTGCTCTGCTCCTGGTCCGACGAAGCGCTGTAAGTCGCCCAGTCGACCTCGATGGCCGCCTGGCTCATCGTGACCGCCGTCCCGTCCGGCTCGATGCACTCGACGGTGATCGGGTCGGGTTCGGTACTTTCATCGAGGCGGAAGTTGTCTCCGCGGATACTGCCCGTGCTGACCTCGTTGTCCGGCCAGGTACCCGGATCGACCGAGTCGATGACCGGCGGCGGGTCGGCGAGCACCTCGAAGGCACCCTCATCGGGATCGTTATTCTCGTCGGTCAGCACACCGACACCTCCGTCGGGGTTGACCACGATGACGTCGTACTCGCCCACCGAAAGGCCCGACGGCACGATGCCGCTGAGTTCGGTGGAGCTGTCGAAGGTGGTCGCCCGAAGCTCGGTGGCCGTCGTACCGGTGCCGCCTGCGACCGGGTTGAGGTAGACGCGCGGCACTGCCTGGAATTGGTCGTCGGCCGCGGCATTGTCGTCGGCGGTAACGGTGACGCTGGTCGAGGATTGAGTCCAACCAAATTCGGGGTCGATGTCTTCCACCGCGACGTTGGTCTGGTCGGTGATCTCGACGGCGCCCGGCAGCCCACCGGTGCAGCCAAATTGGCTGGTCACCTGTACCTCGTAGGTATCGGCCGTCAGCCCGGAAGGCACGGTGGCCTGGATGCGATTGGGCTCGGAGCTGCTAAAGCTGGTCAGTGCGGTCGTATTTCCGTTGCTGTCGACGAGATCGATTCCCGTCGGGGTGGTCGTCAAGCCCGAGGTGAACATGGTCACCTCTGTGGTGATGCCGTTGTAGAGCACCGGCGGGTCGACGAAGAAGACGACCGGGGTCGGATTGACCACCAGCCCAGCATCCAGCGTCGACGCACAGCCCTGGCCGTTGTCGACCTCGATGTCGTAGGTTCCGTCGTCGAGGCCGCCGGGGAAGCTGGCTTCGATCTCGGTGTCGCTGACAAAGGTCACCGTATCGGCCTGGGTGCTGGTGCCATCGCTGTGATGGGCGGTGACGATAGCCCCCTGAGCGAAGTCCTCGCCGGTCAGCGTCAGGTCCGTCGCCGCGTCCTGACAGACGCTCGACGGATCTACGCTGCTCACCGTCGGCGGCGCCGCGACGCCAAATTTGTCGTCGAATGTCGCGTCACAGGTGGCCTCTCCCGGGTTGCTGATCGAGACGTCGACCGCCCCCTCGCTGAAGCCGGATGTGTCGACGTCAACGGTGATCGTCTCGCAACTCTCGACGCTCTGGCCTTCGACGCTCAACGCGGTGCAGTCGGATACGACGGAGTCGTCGATCGGCACCTGCTGGTCACCGACGTCCAGGCTGAACCACTGGCCGTCGACGTTGAGAAAGCCGGTGCCGCTGATCACGAGTTCGTTGGTCTGGTTGCTGCTCGCCGAGCAGACGTTCGGCGGGGTGACCGAGGCGATCGTCAGCTCCGGCGGCACCGTCAGCACGGTGTCGTCGGTGGCCTCACAACCGACCGGATCGGGGTTGGTCACCGCGACTTCGGTGTCCCCGGCGGCCAACGTGCCCTGGGGCACACTCGCCGTCAGGGTGGTGCAGCTCTCGACGGCCAAGCCTCCGGCGACGTCGTCCTCGGTGGTGCAATCAGTGGCGCTGACGTTCGCAGCGTCGAGGTCGGTGCCGTCGAAGCTAATCGTCGGGAGGGTGCCGTCGACGGTCAAGAAGTTCGTGCCGGTGAATACGATGTCGCGCTCTCCGGTGTCGGTGCAGGCAAGCGCCGGCTCCGCCGAATCGATCGACGGCCCCTCGAGGACGGTAAGCAGGTCCTCCTGGGTGTCGGAGCAACCCGCGGGATCGGGGTTTGTCACCGAGACGCTCGGGTTGAACGGCGGAGCGTCTCCCAGCTCGTCGGTCGAGACGGTGACCACCAGCTCAGTGCAGCTCTCGGAGGTCACGCCGTCGGCCTCCAGGCTCTCACAGCCGGCGGCCGAGACGTCGTCGGAGGCAATCGAAGTGCCGTCAAATTCGACCAGCGGGTTCTCGCCGTCGATGGTGATGAAATGCTCGCCGATGACGGTCACCTCACGCGAGCCGTCCTCGAGGCATACGGCCGCGGGCTCGACGCTGGCGATCGCCGGCGGGTTGGTAATCGTCACGAAGGCCTGGTCCTGGTTGGCGCAACCGGCGGGCTCCGGATTGTTGACCACGACCTCTTGGCGGCCGGGCTCGACGGCGCCCTCGGGGATGACCATCTCCATGGTGGCGCAGCTTCGCACGCTGTGGTCCATCGTCTCCAGATCCTCACAATCGCTCATCGTCACCTCGAATTCCTCGTCGGCGACGGTGACCGTGGGGGTCTGGTCGTCGACCTCGAGGAAGTCCGAGCCGCGGACCGTAAAGGTGCGGTCTTCCTGAGCCACACACGCCAGCGGCGGCTCGACCACGTCGATACTCGGTGGCGGCACGACCCGAAGATCCATCTCGTCTGTGCTCGCACATTGAACGGTCTCCGGGTTCTGGAGAGTCACGCCCCAAAGGCCAGTCTCAACATCACCATCAGCCAACGTCAGGTCGGCTGAGGAGCAGGTTTGGGCGTCGATGCCGGAATGGGCGATGTCGCTGCAGTCGCCCAGCTCGATGTCGAAGGGATCGTCGACACCGTCGACTTCGGCCTGCGCCTGCTGACCGTTGATCTCCAAAAAGGTGTCGCCGCTGAGGTTGACGGTGCGATCACCGTCGGCCAAGCACACGATGCTCGGCGACAATTCGTCGACTTCAGGTCGGGGCGTGACCGCCAGCGAGCTCTCCGAGACCGCCTCGGTATCGCCGGCGTTGGTGACCCGCACGTCGACCATGCCCGTGGGCAGCATGCCGGTGGTCCCGTCGGCCACGGTCAGCTCCGGGGTGACCAGAAAGTCCATCTCCTCTTGGCTATGCCACTTCAGGAGATCTCGGTTGGTCGGCTCATCGGGATCGCCGCTGTAAGTGACCGTCTGGAGGTCGGTCTCATCACCGGTGAGCGTGCGTTGCCGGTCGAGGGTGATCGTGGGTAGCTCCACGCGAGACTCATCTTCGAGCGCGTCGATCACCAACGGGGAAAATCCCTCACCGCTGACAGTCACGTTGGTATCGTGCTGCTCGGCACAGACGATGCCCGGGGAGACCGGAAGCGGGTCCTGGTCGGCCTCTGGCGCTTCCACGCCGGGCTCGGGCCCGTCGATCTCCTCACTGCACCCGGTCAGAGCACCCAGGCTCACCAACAGCGCCATCGAGACGAGCGTCAGTTGCCTGGCGCCCCTCAGCGGAGGCGTATGGCCAAGATGCTCGAATACAGCGGCGGATTGCCGCAAAAGCGAACGGGCTACCTCTATCGCACATCTATTCATTCTTACTCTCCGAATGGTCCAGCCATCCCAATCAACGGGCATCACTTAGCTAAGCCCCGACCGGGCCACGTCTCACTGCGTGACGCAAACATAGTGGTCGGCGTGGTGACAAGGTTGTGTCTACCAAGGATGATACAGTTATTTCGGAGAGTTTTTCAACCGATCTGGCCAACTTCCAGTATACGGCAGGAATACGACACCAACGGCGCCCTGTGAGGCTGTCAGGATGGGATCAGGCGCAATCTCTGCGTTCGACGCTAGCGCCTACAGGGTGCCTTTGTATACGGCACCGTCGACAGACGCGGGTCTCGAGGAAGCCAAGACTCCGGGTCTCGGAGTAGGCGTGGTTTAGACGAGGTTGCCGTCGTCGGGCACACCGATCAGAATGTAGCCGTCTTCGACGCGGGTGGGATAGCAACGCGCGCTGTAGCGTGGGTTGGTGCGACACTGTCCGGTTTCGACGTCGAAGCCCCAACTGTGGCGAGGGCAACGCACGACCCCGTTGGAAAAGTTGCCCAGCCCCAACGAGCCACCTGCGTGCGGGCAGAAGTTTTGGATGGCGAAGACTTCACCGTCGTATTTGAATACCGCGACCTTCTTGAGGCCGGCGCGCACCACGCGTCCCTCGCCTTCGGACAGCTCGCTCGCTTCGATCGCTTTGAAATACTCAAGCTTTTGCTCGGCGTCGGCTTTATCGGTCATGTCGGGTCACCGGAGAAAGATCATGAGCCACGAATCCAACGCCCTCACTTTGCAACAGATTCAACGAGCTGTCGACGCCTGGATCTCTCAGTGGGAGGAGGGATACTTCGGGCCGCTGTCCAACCTGGCCCGGTTGGTCGAGGAGGTCGGCGAGCTGTCGCGCGAGCTCAACGCCACCCACGGCGACAAGCCCAAAAAAGACGACGCGCCCGACGGCGACGTGGGCATGGAGCTCGGCGACATCCTCTTTGTCTTGGTTTGCATCGCCAACTCGTTGGACATCGACCTGAGCGCCGAGTTGGAGCGGGTGCTCGAAAAATACGATATCCGCGACGCCGATCGCTGGACGAAAAAGTCGTAGACTTCAGTCCCGGTTGCGCGAGAAGTCGGCGGCGAAGATGAACTCCTTGACGCGCTCGTCGTCGGACTTCAACAGCGAGGCCGGCGAGCCCTCGGCGATGATCTCGCCTTGATGGAGCAACGCGACCTTGTCGGCGATCCGAAACGTCTGGGCCATATCGTGGCTGATGATGATGCTGGTGATGTCGAATTGCTCCTGAGTCTCGACGATCATATCTTCGACATATCTCGACAAGATCGGATCCTGGCCGGTGGTGGGCTCGTCGTAGATCATCAGCTTGGGCTCGGTGATCAGCGCGCGCGCCAGAGAGACGCGCTTTTGTTGGCCGTTGGAGATATCGTTGGGATACTCGTCTTTGATCTCGAGCAAGCGCAGCTTCTCGAGGATCTCTTCGACGATCGGTTGGGCCTTCTTCGGGCTCATCTCGCCGCGCTCGACCAGCGGAAAAGCGACATTCTCGGAGACGTTCATCGAGTCGAAGAGCGCGGCGTGCTGGAAGAGCATACCGATCTGAGTGCGAAGGTTGCGCAGTTGCGATTCACTCATCGCTTCGAGATGCTGGCCGAACACCTCTACGCTGCCGCGGTCGGGCTTCATCAGCCCGAGAATATGCTTCATCATGACGCTCTTGCCCGAGCCGCTGCCCCCGATGAGCACGGTGATCTTTTGGATGGGCGCGCTGAAGCTGACCCCCTTGAGCACGTCGTTGTCGCCGAAGGACTTGTAGACCTCGTCGACGCGCACTGCGTAGTCCTGCTCGCTGTCGAATTCGGCGGACGCCGCGGTCTCGGCGCTGATGTCGGCCTTATTCGCCCCGGAGATCAAGTCTTGGATGGCCGGGTGGTCGTTTTGGCGGATCTCCTCGGGCGACCCATGAGCGATGATGCGGCCTTCGTGCAGGATCGCGATGCTCGACGCCAGCCGCATCGTCGAGGCCAAGTCGTGGCTGATGATCACGCTGGTCAATTGGAAGCGCTCGGTGATGTCGAGGATCATATCGTCGACGAACTCCATCAGTATCGGATCCAAGCCGGTGGTCGGCTCGTCGAAGAGCACCACCTCCGGGTTGGCGACGATCGCGCGCGCCAGGCTGACCCGCTTCTTCATGCCGCCGGACAGCGACGGCGGGTAGGCGTCGAGCACATGGCCGAGTCCCAAATCCTCGAGGATATCGACGGCGCGCTGCTCGGCCTCGCGCGTCGAAGTCGCCTGGTTCTCGACCAGCGGAAACGCCACGTTCTCCACGCAGGTCATCGAGTCGAAGAGCGCGTAATTCTGGAAGAGAGTGCCGATGCGCTTTCGCTGCCGGTCGAGCTCGACATCTCCGAGCTGGGTGGTGTCCTCGCCGAAGAGCAGCACCTTGCCGCTGTCGGGCTTGAACAGCCCGTTCATATGCTTGATGAGCACCGACTTGCCCGAGGCCGACGCGCCCATGATGACGGTGATCTCACCGGGCGTGATCTTCAGCGACAACCCTCGAAGCACCTCTTCATCGCCGAAAGATTTATGGACGTCGTCGAGCTCGATGATCGGCTTGCCGGCGTCGATGGGCCAGCGATCGGCGTCGGGAACCAACAGATTACTGCGCCCCTCGGAGCGCTCCGCCTCGGCGTCGGCGGGCTGAGGCTCGGGCGATGTCTGAGGTGCTTCCTCGGTGGACTCGGCCATAAGCGGCTCGCTTTAGGTGGATGCAGATAGCGTGTAGTGATGACGAGCGTCATGTTCTGCTGTACAACAAAAGCTCGGACTGATGCAGCACGGCTCCAGCGATCTACCGGCCACGATAAGACGTATGACAACCGAGACCATTGACCCACTCAGCGACGCGAACTTCGACACCGAGGTGTTACGTGCAACGCGACCGACGATCGTGCAGTTTTGGGCGCCGTGGTCGAGCACCTGCCGACGCGTGGCAGCCGAATTCGCAGAGGTCGCACGGGAATTTGCCGACACGGTGCGCGCGGCCAGCCTCAACGTCGACGATAACGCCCAGGTGCCGAGCAACTACGGAGTGACCACCGTTCCGACCTTCGTGCTCTTTCGAGACGGGCGCGCCGTGGCGCGCATCTGCGGCTCGGCGTCGCATCGCAAGCTGCGCGACCTCTTCAAACACAGCTGAGTAAACGCACTCCCCGCCCACTCCGTTGCCGCTCATATCATCCGACCATCGGCTTTCGGCGCATGCTCACGTTGAGCAACAGCCCCAAGGCGACCATCATCGTCAACATGCTGCTGCCGCCGTAGCTCAACAGCGGTAGCGTCAGCCCGACCACCGGCAACATGCCGGTCACCATGCCGAGATTGACGACCACGTGCCAAAAGATCAGCGCCGCCACCCCGACTCCCACATGGGCTCCGAACCGATCTCGGGCTCTGCTCGAGATGCGAAGCGCCCAGAATAACAGGGATAAATACAGGCCCAGCAAGAAGAGCATGCCCACAAACCCACGTTCTTCGGCCCAGTTGGCCGCGACGAAGTCGTTTTCGTGCTCGGGCACAAACCCCTTTTGAATCTGGGTCCCCTCGACGTGCCCCTTGCCCCATACGCGTCCCGAGCCAAACGCGATCATTGACTGGCGAACCTGCCAGGATTTGCCCTGCTCGTCGTCGTCGAGGTTCAAAAAGGAGATCACCCGGTCCTTTTGGTACTCCTTCAGGCCCATGGTCCACGCAAAGGGCATCGCGATGATCCCTGCCAACGCGATCACCAAGACGCTCTGCAGACGGATGCCCTCGAAGAGGACCATCGTCATAAAGATGGCCAAGATGACCAGCGATGTCCCCAGGTCGGGCTGGATGAGCACGAAGATCACCCCCGCGCCGACCACCGCCAGCGGCCGGATGAGCTGCAATAGGTCGTAGGATTCGGCCTGGTCGCGTTTGTTGAAGTAGTGGGCGGTGACCACGATGACCCCGATCTTGAGCAACTCCGAGGGCTGCATCATGAAGAAGCCGAGGTTCAACCAACGCTTCGAGCCGTTCAACTCAGTGCCGAAGAGCAACACGCCCACCAGCAGAACTACCACGCCGGCGTACAGTATATATGCCCATCGCTCGATGAGACGATAGTCGACCATCGTGATGATCGCGATCAAGGCGATGCCCACCAAAAACCACACCGCGTGGGTGATGTGCAGCGCAAATCCGTCGGTGGCAGTCGCTGCGCTGGCGAGATTGAGCACTCCCACCGCCCCGATGCTGCAGATGATTCCGAGCAGCGTCCAATCGAGCCGACTGAACCACAGTTGGAGCTTTGACTGGTCTTGATGCATCACTGACTCCCGTCGCGATCCGGACGAGCCGGCCCCATGGGCAGGTTCATCGACACCTCGGCCTTCTTGTCGAAGTAGCGCTGCAGGACCTTCTTGGCCACCGGAGCTGCCTCGCTGCCGCCGTGGCCGGCGTGCTCGAGGAAGACGACCACGACAATCTCGGGGTCATCGGCCGGCGCGTAGGAGGCGAACCAGGCGTGGTCGCGCAGCTTGAACTCCTTGTCGCGGTTGGCCACGCGCACCGAGCCGATCGCGTGGACCTGGGCGGTACCGGTCTTGCCGGCATACTCGATCTCGTCGAGTCTGCTCTTATAGCCGGTGCCGCCATCTTTGTTGACCACGTCGTGGAGGCCCTGGCGTATGAGCCCGAGCGTCTCGTCGCTGATATCGAGGCGTCGGCGCACCTTGGCAGGAAATTTGAACAACGGCTGGCCTTCGGCGTTGACCACCTCGTCGACCAGACGCGGATAATACAGCTTGCCGCCGTTGGCCAACGCTCCATAGGAGACCGCCGCCTGCAGCGGTGTGACCAGCGTGTCGCCCTGCCCGAGCACCGTGTTCAGCGCAAAGCCGTATTGGAACCCCTCCGGACTGTTTTTCCGATGCCACTCTTTGGTCGGGACCCGGCCGGCGCTCTCGTTGTTGATCGACATGCCGGTCTTCTGTCCGAACCCCAACTTGTAGCCGTACTCGGCCAGCGTATCGATGCCGAGTTCTTCGGCGACCTTATAATAATAGACGTCACAGGAGCCCTGCAGCGCCTCGCGAACATCGACGTGGCCGTGGCCGCCCCACTTCCAGCACCGAAACCGGCGACCGCCGAATTTATAGCTGCCCGGGCAGTGGACCTCCGAGTCGCGGGACATCATCCCCTCTTCGAGGGCGGCGGCGCTGGCGACGGTCTTGTAGATCGAGCCGGGAAAGTATGCGTTGACCGACTTGTCGATCATCGGCTTGAACGGGTCGTTGTCGGTGCGCATCTTCTCGATCGACGAGAGCCGGCCGGTCCATGAGTTCGGGTTGATGCTCGGCTTGCTATACATCGCGCGCACGCTGCCGTCGCGCGGGTCGAGCGCGACGACCGCCCCGGAGGGGTAGTCGCGCATGGCCCGGTCGATGGTCTGCATCAGATCTGCGTCGAGCGTGGTGCGCAGGTCTCGGCCGGGCACCGGCTCGACCTTGGTATAGTCACCGATCAAAAAGCGGGTCTGGGCCTCGCCCTGAGGAATGCCGTGGGCGTCGACGACTTGCCGGTCGATGCCCGGAGAGCCGTGCAGCAACTCCTCGAACTCCTGCTCGATCCCCATGCGCCCGATATAGTCTCCCGCGCGATACCCATAGGGCGCGAGCTGGTCGACCTCCCGCTCGGAGGCCTCCGATAAAAACCCCACGGTGTGCGCGCTGATCTGGTTGAGCGGGTAGTGGCGGTGGCTGTTGGGGCGCACCTCGACCCCGGGCAGGCGCAATTTGTCACTCTCGATGGAGGCGACCTGCGCGCGCGTGGCGTCGCGGCGGACCAGCACCTCCGAGCGATTGGCCTTGCTGCCCGCGCGGACGCGGTCGAGCTGGCGGTCCGACAGGTGCAAATAACGCTTGAGCAAGCCGAGGGTCTCGTCGGTGTCGTGCTTGTTGAAGATGTGCGGAACCACGAAGACGTCGAAGGATGGCCGGTTCTCGGCGAGGATATCACCGCGGTGGTCGAGGATGCGCCCGCGCGGCGCCGGCAGGTTGATGTCTCGGATGATATTCTCCGAGCTCGCCCGATAATAGTCGTCGCCGCGTACGATCTGCAAAAACCACAGCCGGGCCAAGATCACCATAAAGACCAGCAAGCAGCCGATGATCAGCCACATATACCGGCTTCGGTAATCCTCAATCCCCCCTCCCCGGCTTCGCTTGGGGATGTTCGACGGGTTCGGCATCTACGACTACGTCCTATAGATTCGGTCCATCAAATCACGACAACAGCACGCCGCGGCTCGACCGCGAGTCGACCATGCGGTCCAGGCGCGACAACAACGCGCCCACCGGCCACACCGTCAGCGCGGCACCCAGCGCACCGACAGGCGCGCTCCACAACAGCGCGCGTACGATTCGCGCGTCGGGCTCCAAAAACAGGATCGCCAGGCTCATCACCGCGGTATGCAATCCCACGGCCGCGACTGCCAGCAGTGCCTGCGACAGCCCCCACTCCGACTCGATCTGGTCGCGGGCCAGTTGGAACACCACAAAGACGGCGACCAGGCCCAGCGCGTAGAAGCCCGGCGGCCCGACCACCAGCCACTCGATCGGCGCCAACAGCCCGGCGAGCACCAGCGCGCCGCCGACAAACTCGCGGCGTAGCGCCAGAAAAACCGTCACCACGATCGCCATGTGCAGCACCCAGCCCTGGGCGCCGACCGCCGCCAGCAGCGCGCTCTCCCCGACCAGCAGTCCCATCGCCACGATCCATGTCAACCATACCGGCATCGACTCGCCCCGTTATTGAGTGGACAGGATCACAAAGACCTCTTCGAGCCGCGAGAAGTCGACCGCAGGCTCGAGTGAGACCTCCTGAAACAACCCACGCTGAGCGTTGTCGACCTCGCTGACGGTGCCGATGACCAACTCGCGCGGGAACACTCCGTCTTTGCCGCCGGTAACCAGCACATCGCCCTGGCGCACCTCGTCTTTTTGGTTGAGATAGGCCACGCGGGCCAGATAATCTCTCTCATGGCCCAGCCCCTCGACGATGCCGGGGGCGCGGTTTCGCTGATTGACCGCGTCGATGCGGCTCCTCGGGTCGCTGACGATGATCACCTCGGCATATTGGCCGTAGACGTCGTGGATCTGCCCGATCACTCCGCTGGCCACCACCACCGGCATGCGCGGGGCGAGCTTTTCGGTCGACTCGAGTTTGAGACGCAGGACACGAAAATAAGGGGTGATGTCGCGGCCGACCACACGCGCCGGAGCCAATTCGTACTCGGGATGGCGCTTTTGGAAGCCGACCATCTCACGCAAGCGCGCGTTCTCCTGGAGCACACCGATCAACCGGGACTTCTCCTCGCGCAGCCTGGCGACCTCCCCGCGCAGTTGCTCGTTTTCCTCGGCGAGGTCTCCGTCGGCCAGCCGGTCGAGGGCCCCGCCGAGCCAACCCACCCCCTGATAAGTGCCCACCTCTGCCCAAGCGACCCCGCTTTTGAGCACACGCACCGGCTTGCTCGACGGCTCGGCGCCGACCTTCACCGACTCCGACCCGGCCAGCATCCCCAGCGGAATGGCCAGCAAAAGGAGCGCGACCCATTTGCGCTGATGCTTGCTTAAAAAGTCGTACATGACTGCGGCTCGCGCCCGTGGCGTTGAACCATCAACCCATCAGAAGGTGCGTGGTTGCAAACTCAGTAACTATTGTCTGCGACCTCGCGCAAAAGCTCGAGTTCATCGAGCGTCTGGCCGCTGCCCAGCACGACCGCCGACATCGGGTCGTCGGCGATGAGCACCGGCAGGCCGGTCTCCTCGCGCAAGAGAATGTCGAGATTCTTGAGCAGCGCCCCGCCGCCGGCCAGCACGATCCCCTTGTCGACGATGTCGGCCGAAAGCTCCGGCGGGGTGCGCTCCAGCGCGATGCGTACCGCCTCGACGATGGCGTTGATCGGCTCCTGGAGCGCGTCTCGAATCTCGTCGGAGTTGACCTCGAGGGTCTTGGGCAGTCCCGCGACCAGATCGCGGCCCTTGACCTCCATGGTCATCACCTCTTCGGTGGGATAGGCGGTGCCGATGGTGCACTTGATCATCTCGGCGGTGCGCTCTCCGACCAACAGATTATATTTGCGTTTCATATGTTGGACGATCGCCTCGTCCATCTTGTCGCCGCCTACGCGCACCGACTGCGAGTACACGATCCCCGACAGGCTGATGACGGCGACCTCGGTGGTGCCCCCGCCGACGTCGACGATCATATTGCCCGAAGGCTCGGCGATGGGAAGCCCAGCGCCGATCGCCGCGGCCATCGGCTCCTCGATGAGGTAGACCTCACGGGCGCCGGCCTGCTCGGCTGACTCCCGCACGGCGCGTTTTTCGACCTCGGTGATCCCGAACGGCACACAAATGACGATGCGCGGGCGCATCAGCTTACGGCGGTTGTGAGCACGCTGGATAAAGTAGCGCAGCATCGCCTCGGTGATCTCGAAGTCGGCGATGACCCCGTCTTTCATCGGCCGAATCGCCACGATGCTGCCCGGAGTGCGCCCGAGCATCTCCTTGGCGGCCCGCCCCACGGCTTTGACTCGTTTGCCGCCGCGCGCATCCTTTTGGACAGCGACCACCGACGGCTCGCTACACACGATCCCTTTGCCCTTGGCGTAAACAAGGGTGTTCGCCGTCCCCAGGTCGATGGCGAGATCGTTTGAAAAGAGGCCCAGGAGCTTATTGACAACCATGCCTGCCTTACTTAAGCGCAATGACCCCGGCGCTGCCTGCTGGCAGCCGCCGCAGTTTACGGCTTCGTCTATGAACATCAGTGTCGGCCGACCACCAGTCAGCCGACGTTTTCGTCTGCGTCTTACGCATCTTTCGCGACGTCTGAGTACCAGACCCACGCCGGGATCCACAAGATCGGAAGAAATCGTCCGTCCCGACCCTTGCAAACGGGGGTGGCCCTAGTTAACATCTGCCGCCTTTTGCTACAGGCATCAAACTGTATTACGAGGCGATTTATTCGCCTGAAGATTTAAACATCCGATCGATCGACCCAACTTTCTTCCCCCTTTATCAGGGAGCACCTCGCCCATGTTAGAAGCAGTCCGCCGCTCAGCCCGCAGTGGCCTCTCCTACATCATGGTTGCTGGCCTTATTGTCATCTTCGCCTTTTTCTTCGGCGTACCCGCCGATGGTTGTAGTAGCGGCCCGAATGCGGCCCGCGACGTAGCAACCGTGGCCGGTGACAATGTCAGCTCCGATGATATCAATATCGTGTACAATCGAGTCTACGGAACACGTAGACAGGGAGACGAGGCCCAGATCCAGCGTCAACAAGCTCAGGCCCTCAAAGCATACCTCATTATTGAGTTGCTTGCACATAAAGCCCGTGAGGCTGGCCTGCGCGTCGACGACGAGGAATTTCGCTCGTTCATGCAAGATCCCTTGCGAAACCCCGAATATGCCAGCGTCTATGGACGAAGCGGCTCCTGGGATGGCGACTTCTACAAGCGCTACGTCCAGAACCTGCTTCACGCCAACCTGCCCAAATACGAGGGTTTCAAGCGCGACGAGCTTCTCGCTCGAAAGTATATGAACCTCATCGAGATGCAGATCGGCGTCATTCCTCAAGAGGTCTCGGCGCTCGAGAAGGTCCGAAACACCAAGCTCGACCTCGAGTTCGTCAAGTTCAGCCCCGACGCGCTCGCCGAGCACGTCGAGGTCTCCGACGACGAGGTCGCCAGCTTCCTGGCCGACCACAAAGATCGCGTCGAGGCTCACTACGAGGAGAACCTCTCCGAGTATAGCGAGCCGGCCAAGATGGAGGTCCGGCGTATCTATCTCGAGCGCGGCCAACAAGGCCCCGACGGCGCGACCGCCCAGGAGCGCTTCGAAGAGGCTAAAGAGCGGCTCGGCGAGGGCGAGGACTTCGCCACTGTCGCCGGTGAGATCAACGACGCGCTCAAAGAACAGCAGGGCCTGATGGAGATGACCTCCGTCGACAATATGAACCAGGAGATCGTCCAAGCGCTCAACGACGCCGAGGCCGGCGACGTGCGCGAGGTCGAGACCGAGACCGAGTTGATGCTCGTCGAGTTGGTCGACAAACAAGAGGCGGTCGAGACTCCGTTGGCCGAGCTCCAGGATGATATCGCTCGTGAGTTGCTCCAACAGGAGAAGGTCGACACGCTCATCTCCGAGATGTCCGAGGAACTGCTCGCCCGCGCTGAAGAGGCCGGCTCGTTATCCGAGGCCCTCGAGGCGCTTCGCCCTGCCGACGAGGCGGCCGAAGACGATGAACAGCAAGCCGATGACGAGGCTGACCAGCCCGCAGACGACAGCGTCTGGGCGTCGGTCCAGGTCCAACAGACCGGCGAGTTCACCCTCGAAGGCGAAGACATGAGCAGCATGTTCGGCGGCCAACTTCCGCCGGGCGTCTCGCTGGGTCGTTCGCCCTGGGATAAGATCCCCGAGATCGGCCAGAGCCGCAGTCTGGCCGTCGACGCTTTCACCAAGCTCAGCGAAGAAAACCCGCTGGCTGACGAGGTCTACGAGGTCGACGACGCCAAGGCCGTCGTTCGCCTCCAGAAGAAGACCACGCCCGACGCCGACGAAGAACAAGCCGATGAAGAGCAAGCCGACGACGTCGACCTCGAGCTCAACGAGGAGCTTCGCAATCAGAAGCTCAGTGAGCTTGTGGGCAATTGGCAGATGGTCTTTCTGCGCCCGTCCTTCGAATATGGCCCGTATCTCGAGAAGCTATACGAGGAGGCCGTCGAGACCGGCGTCATCGAGCTGAATGAAGACGCTCACCCGATGGCCGCTCTCATCGCCCCCGGCGCGATGCCCGAGGGCCAGGGCGGCATGCCCGGTCAGGGCTCGCCAATTGAGGTCTCGCCCGGCGGGCAGGCGCCCGAGGGCGGTGCTCCCGAGGGCGGTGCTCCCGCCGAGGGCGGTGCTCCCGCAGAATAAGATGAGCTGACGCGCATCGTATTCACCCCGCTGCGGCCGCTTTGCTG
>JBKGZI010000001.1:0-57032 GCA_046545675.1 Persicimonas sp. | reverse complement strand
AGCTCGTCGGGCTCATAACCCGAAGGCCGCAGGTTCGAATCCTGCCCCCGCTACTCAGCACGCTGTTTTGACAGCGTCCGCATCTCTTTGAAAATTATACAGAATTAGACCCTTCGGGGTCTTGTTGCGGGGTGGAGCAGCCAGGTAGCTCGTCGGGCTCATAACCCGAAGGCCGCAGGTTCGAATCCTGCCCCCGCTACTGCAAAAAAAAAGCCGCGCCGATTCATTTCGGCGCGGCTTTTTTCGTTCTTGTGTGGCTCTCGTCGATGGTTCTACTTCTCTTTGGGCTCGGCGGTGCAGACATCGTCGGCGCCGCACTCGAGCCGAAAGCTGAGCGCGTCGAGGATATTCTCGTCACAGGCGTTGGCCACCGCCCGGCTCTTGCACTGTTCAAAGGCCTGCGCGTCGATACGCCCACCGCCGCACTCGTCGGCCGGCCACATATCGTTGTAGGTGCTCTTCACTTCGGTCAGGCAATCGTCGTAGTCGGCGAATTCGCCGTCGGGGCCGAACGCCTCGCAGTCGCGCATCTGGTCGCAAACCGACCCGGCGATGTCATCGCGGTAATCGGCGCGCGACTTCTCGCAGCCGACCAGGCCCAGGAGCAACAGACCGCCGACGAGAGTCAAAAGGATCGAGAGTTTCATATTCGGGGACCTCTTATCTAAGACGTGGGCAGCGTTGCGTCGCCCACCGATTGTGTATTTCGAGCGTATCGGACAAACCTACTGCCTGCCAGAAACTAGACATCAATCACTGGCCACACAACCGCCTCGGTCAACTCCAGGTGACGGTGAGCAATCGAAACCAGTCGGTTGAGCGCGGATAACCGGTGCCGGACCATCTCCGCCTGGCTGCCCGGAAGACCCTGGCGCGGTTTATCCCACCGGTGAATACGCCTGGCTAAGCTAGTGGTCAGATCCGTCCCTCAAGGCCCCGGCGCGGTTTATCCCGCCGGTGAATACGCTTGAATGAGCTACAGCGCGAGCCCCCTCTCGCACCTCCTCACGGTGCGATTTTCAAAATATTTCGCAACGATTTGCCGAAATCCCCGATAACTATAATGAGGGCTCCAGGGAAGGCTCGCCTCGCACAAACACGCGACGCGAGTTCCACACGTGACGTCTCACCCAGCGTCGCGTGCAATTAAAACAAGTGAGCCTCACGGACTGCGCACCGTATCAGACGACTACCCCGGCCTGGCCAACCCCTCCAGAAGGCACACGAGAGGGGGTAGCGGAGGCCCTGCTGAGGTATGTCTTGGTTGGTTTTTGGGGGCGGGATTTCGGATCCCATGGTGGGTCAGTTGGGGAGAATTCTGACTTTTTTGACGAGGTTGCCGGATAAACCGGCAGGGGGTTGGGGGGTGGGCCGGCTGCGGGTAGCCCGCTCAAGCTGGTTCACCTGCCGGATAAACCGGCAGGGGTCTTGTGTTTTACCGCGGCCCTACCGCTGTGCAACGAGTTCCGCCCTAATGGGCTGGCTCCGAAGAGAAGTACCAAGACGTTTCGATTGCGCTCCAGTTGACGAGAACCGCGCCCGCCCAGTAAAAATCAATAAACGACTTCTCGACGTGCACCATTGCGGGGACTCTTTTCGGCTGACCGACTGGCCTTTCCTGTCCGCCGGCACGTTCTCCCAATGCCGTGAGGTTCATCGTGCCGGACGATAATTTTTACGCCCCGCCCAGCGCACCGGTCACCGACGTTGCGGCTGACTCGAAGGGCCTGAATTTTGAAGTCGTAGCCGGCAAACTCCACGCGACGTCTCCAGTCATCCTCCCATCGACTCTTTGCCTGACATGTGGCTCGCATGACGAGGGCGCCGAGAAGTACGAAAAGAAGATCTACTACGCGCCCAAGTGGATTTTACTGACCATCTTCCTCAATCTGTTCATTTTGATCATCTTGCACTTAGTGCTCAGAAAGAAGTTGGAGGCGACTTATTCGCTATGCCGAAACTGCGTGGCCGAACGCAGCAAACGCGTCTGGATCGCCGCAGGGGTCACGGTAGTCGCAATGTTGGGGACGATCCTTAGCGGGTATCTCGATAGCATGCCGATCTTCACGCTCAGCGGCGTCACCTTCGTGGTCGCGCTGATCGCGACGTTCTACTTCGCTAACCCGTCCCTTCGCGCAGTGGGTCATTCCCAGGGCACTTTCACCCTCAAGGGAGCTTCTGACGAGTTCATTGCTGAGTTAGCCACACGCCGCCCGGCCGAGCCGATGAACTGGTAAGCCGGGTTCACTCGCGAATCTTCTTACCGGTCGACAACAGCCACCACGCGATCGACCCGAAGACCACGTTCAGACCGATGACGACCAGGTAGCCGTGCCAAAGGGGCACGTCGCTCACGCCGGTCATGCCGTAGCGCAGCCCGTTGACCATGTAGAGGATGGGGTTGAACTTCGAGACCAAGTCCCAGGGCTCGGGCAGCATCTCGATGGAGTAGAAGACGCCGCCCAGAAAAGTCAGCGGCGTGATCAGGAAGTTCGGCAGCAGATTGATGTGGTCGAAGTCCTCGCCGACGATGGCGATATCCAGGCCGATGAATGCGAACGCCAGCGCCGTCAGGACCATAAACGACAGCGTGATGCCCAGGTGTAGGAACGCGCCGGGCCCGGTCATCGTGGCGATGACCTGATCGGCGCCCATCGCCACCGCAACCACCCAGATGATCGCCCCGATGAGCACCGCCCGCACGATCGAGGCGGCGGTATAGCCGAACATCAACTGGGCGTGGGTCAGCGGCGTGACCAGGATGTCGACGAGCGTGCCGTGGATCTTGTTGATGAAGAACGAGAACGCCGAGTTGATAAAGGCGTTGTTGATCAGCGAGAGCATGACCAGGCCGGGCACCAAGAAGTCGACATAGGGGATGCCCTGGACCTCTGCGAGCCTATCGCCGAGCGAGTAGCCGAAGACCAGAAAATACAGCATCGTGGTCACCACCGGGCTGATGACCGTCTGGCCGGCGATATTCCAGAAGCGCTTGATCTCCTTGCGAAACAGCATCCACGCGCCGTACCAGCCCTGGTTTTCGGCGACGTCGGCGATCTGAGGGATGCGCTCGCGGGCGGCCTGCTCGGCCCCGGCGGGCGGCAGACCGGCCCGACGTGGCCCCGATGAGTGTGGCTGTGATGAGTCCTCTGCGGTACTCACGCCTCCTCCTTGTCTGCCCCGACCAACTCCTTGTCCGCGCCGACCAATTCGGCCTCGGCGTCGGCGTCGGCGTTGACGACCTCACGGAAAATCTCCTCGAGCGAGGTGCGCCCGCCCTCGACGTAGTCGATGCCGAGGCCGGCATCGAGCACCGCGCGAAGCAGCTTTTCGACCGGCGAGGCGCCCGGGGCGTGGACCTCGCGCTCCTCGACGACGACCGCCAGACGGTCCGCCTCGACCTGCTCGACGTCGAGCTCGCCCAGGCTCTCCACAAAGCCCCGGGGGACCTCCTCGGTCAGGCAAACGTCGACGCGCCGGGTGCCGAATTCGCTCATCAACTGCTCGCGCGGGGCCACGCGCAAAAGCCGGCCGTGGCTGATGATACCCACCCGGTCGGCTAACTCCTCGGCCTCCTCGATATAATGGGTGGTCAGCACGATGGTGGTGCCCCCGTCGCGAAGCTGTCGGACGTAATCCCACAACTCCTCGCGAAGCTCGACGTCGACGCCGGCGGTCGGCTCGTCCAAAAACAGCAGCACCGGCTCGTGCATCAGCGCCTTGCAGATCATCAGCCGGCGCTTCATGCCGCCGGACAACCACCGGGTATTCTGGTCGACCTTGTCGGCCAGCGAGAACTGCTCGAGCAGCTCGTCGATGCGCTCGTAGTCGACGCGCTTGCCGAAGTAGCCGCCCTGGTATTTGAGGACCTCGCGCACGTTGAAAAACGAGTCGTAGTTGAGCTCCTGGGGCACAAGTCCCACCAGGCGCCGCGTGATCCGGTAGTCGTCCCGAACGTCATAGCCGGCCACGGTGATGTCGCCGCCGAAGCGGGTGATCATCCCCGTAATACAGCCGATGAGCGTCGTCTTGCCCGCCCCGTTGGGCCCGAGCAGCGCAAAAATCTCACCCGGCACGATGTCGAGCGATACGTCGTCGACCGCCGTCAGATCCCCGTAGCGCTTGGTGACATTTTGGACCGACAAGATATAATCGTCGTCGTAACGCGCACTCACGAGCCGTCCTCTCCGATCACGTGCATCCCCACACGCTTGCTCAGCCCAGCGAGCTCGACCTGCTCCTCGTCCGAGAGCACCCCGAAGATATCCACGATCTTGTCGACGTGGCCGGGGAGGACCTCCTCGATGAGCTCACGGCCCTTGTCGGTGAGATCGACCGACACATAGCGGCGATCGCTCTCGAGCCGACTGCGGCTGACCAGGTCACGGTCCTCCAGATTATTGACCACCATCGTGATATTTCCGCCACTTTTGAGCAGCTTCTCGCCGATGGCCTTCTGGCACAGCGGCCCCAGGTGGTAGAGGACCTCCAGGGTACCAAACTGGCTCAACGTTAAATTATACTCGGACAACGCGCCCGACAAATGCGCGATAACCGACTCGGCCGCCCGCACAAATTTAATATACGTATCGAGCGCGCGGCGCTCACCTTCGCTGCCCTTATAATGAGTTGGCATGGGATCCAATGGCCTGAGAATGCGTAAGACTCGCCCGACCAAAGTAGCCTGCACGCCGTGGGCGTCAAGCCATCGGGTCCGGTAGGACCGGATGCTCTTGCCAATCACGGGCATCAACTGGACAATGGGGCTGATATGATCCGACTCCTGCGCGAAATTCTGCCTCGGCTGGCAAAGGCCAAGCTCAGCCACAGCGGCCTGGGCCGTCCGCCAGCACCGATCAACTTGACGTATTCGGTGACCAATAAGTGCAATTCGCGCTGTCGATCCTGTGATATCTGGAAGATCTATCCAGCCGAGCGCGAGCGTCTCGCCGACGAGTTGAGCCTCCATGAGATTGAAAGACTCTTCGAGACCATCGGGCCGGTCTACTTTTTCAATATCTCGGGTGGCGAGCCGTTTTTGCGCGGGGACCTCGTCGACATCATCCTGCTCGCTTGTGAGCACCTCGACCCGAACGTGGTGCATATCCCGACCAACGCCTTGATGCCTCGGCGAGTGCTTCGCCGGACCGAGGAGATCCTGCGCCGCCTGCGCGATGCCGGCTTTGGCCACGTGAAGCTGACCCTCAAGCCGAGCATGGACGGCGTGGGCACCGACCACGATTGGGTGCGCGGCGTAAAGGGGAATTGGGAGAAGCTCATCAAAACGGTCGGCGGGCTACAACAGCTCCAAGACGACTGGCCCACCTTGGGCGTAGGCGTCGGTACGGTCATCTCGACGATGAATATCCACAAGCTGCCCGAGACGATCCGTGCCGCCGAGGAGCTCGACGTCGACACCTACATCTCGGAGGTCGCCGAAGAGCGCCTCGAGATGCGAAATAGTTCGACGGGCATCACTCCAGATCACGAGCGCTACCGCGTAGCTATCTCGCCGTTCCAACGCTCGACCCGAAAGCGCATGGAGAAACTCGGGGGCTTGGAGCTTCTGACCCAGGCCATGCGCCACGTCTACTACGACCTGACGGCCGATTGGCTGGAGAAGCGCGAGCAGGTCATCCCCTGCTATGCGGGCGTCACCAACGTGCATATAAATCCCTACGGCGAAGTCTGGCCGTGTGCAGTGCTCGCCGACAGTAATTCGATGGGGAACGTCAAAGACCACGACTATGACTTCTGGTCGGTGTGGCATTCAGATCGCGCCGCTGAGGTGCGCGGGAGTATCAAGCGCGGCGAATGTGATTGTCCGCTGGCCAACCAGGCTTACGCCAATATGCTGCTGTCTCCCGAGAAGATGGTCGAGACGTTTGCGCTCATGGCGCGGACCAAGCTTAGAGCGATCGGCCGCAGAGTTGGCGTGCTCGACGACGAGACAGCGCCGATGGAGCGCGCTGAGCAAGCCGACGTCACGCGTAACGAGCCTCACCCCTTTGATGAAGCCCATCCGGACCTGGTGCGCATGGCGCGCGGTGAAGTCATCGACACGTTCGGCACGCCCTTGCCCGGCCCCGAGCAGCCCGAACGACCCGTCGGCGAGCTTCGCGCGCCCACCGGCCCCAACGCCAGCCACGCCGCCCAGTCCTGAGCAATCACCGGAGCCACGTTGTACATCGCCATCCTCGGCCCCACTCATCCCTGGCGCGGGGGCATCGCCCACCATACGGCGAGCCTGCACGCCGAACTGGTCCGTCAGGGGCACCGCGTGACGCTGTTTAACTTTCGACGCCTCTATCTCGAGATCTTCTTTCCGGGGAAGAGCCAGCTCGACGACAGCGAGCACGCTTTTGCGGCGCCGGCAAAGCGGATCTACGACCCGCTCGATCCCCGTAGCTGGCTCGAGGTTGGCCGGCGGCTTCGTACCGATCGTCCGGATCGCGTCATTTTACAGTGGTGGCATCCATTTTTCGCGCCGGGCTACGCGGCGGTGGCAACGCTGGCGCGGCTGGCCGGCTGCGAAGTGGTGATGATGTGCCACAACGTCGAACCCCACGAGTCGACGCCCGTCGATCGCACGCTGTTGCGGCTGGCCTACGCCCTCCCCTCGCGCTTCGTGGTGCAGTCGCAGGCGGAGCGCGAGCGGCTCGAGGAGCTCATCGGAACTCGAAGGCCGATCACGGTCGCCGCCCACCCGCGCTACGATATCTTCACCGAGCTCGAAGCGTCGTGCACACGCGCCGAGGCACGCCAGCGCTACGGGGTCGAGGCTCGACATCTTCTGCTCTTTTTCGGCCTCGTCCGCCCCTACAAAGGAGTCGACGTACTCCTGGAAGCGGCGAGTACACTACCCGACGATATCGACTGGGAACTCATCGTCGCCGGTGAGATATACGGCTCCGAAGAGGATTACCGCCGCCAGATAGAGCGACTGGATCTCGAGGAGCGTGTGCGACTCGAAAACCGCTACGTGCCCAACGAGGAGGTGCCGGTGCTGTTTCGCGCCGCGGATGCGTGTGTTTTGCCCTACCGACAGGCGACCGGAAGCGGCGCGGCCAACGTCGCCCTGGCCTGCGGCGTACCGGTCCTCATGAGCCGGCTCCCCACCTTGGAGCATGCCTTCGCAGATGAAGCTATCGAGTGGTTCACGCCGGAAGATCCCGCTGCTCTCGCCGACTCATTACGCCGCGTGTTGTGTCACCCTACTGAGGCCCCGCCGGTCGCCGCCAATAATGCCGGATGGCAACCGCTGGTCGACGCTCTGCTCGGTTCATCCTAATATGTCTTCGATCCCGATCTCCCTGGCAACCACTCCCCGAGACTCATGACAAACGACCTGACATCTCCCAAACGCGTGCTCGTCACGGGCGCTACGGGCTTTGTAGGCGGCCGTATTGCAGCCGCACTATGCACAGACGGCGTCGATCTACGCCTTTTAGTGCGCCCGAGCAGCAACCTCGACAGGCTCCCGTCGAACGTACGCGATGCGCTGGCCAAAGAGTCTG
Organism: Persicimonas sp.; assembly: GCA_046545675.1. Classification (GTDB taxonomy): domain Bacteria; phylum Myxococcota_A; class Bradymonadia; order Bradymonadales; family Bradymonadaceae; genus CAYLTX01. Next base: position 49,515 of record JBKGZI010000001.1, on the reverse strand, counting down.
GCGACGTCGAACTCTTCGAGGGTGATCTGACGCAGCAGGCATCGCTCCAGGGAATCTGCGAAGGCGTCGACGCAGTCATTCATTGCGCCTGCGCGGTCAAAGGCACCTTCGACGAATCCCAAGAGTCACAAGAGATCTTCATTCGGGTAAACGTCGACGGCACGCGCAATCTGGCCGGTGAGATTGCCCAGGCAGGCATCCGTATGGTCCACCTGTCCTCGACCGCCGCGATGGGGCCGGTCACCGCCACAGAGGTCGACGAGACGACCACCTGCATACCCAAAGCGCCCTACCAGATCTCCAAGCGTCGAGCCGAAGTAGCGCTCCTCGAGATGCACGAGCGCGACGGGCTCGACGTCGTCATCCTGCGACCGTGCTTGATCCTGGGGCCCGGCAAGGACGGCGGTGAGCCGCTCGAGCTCTTTCGTCTGGCGCGCTGGGGGCTTTTCCCGAAGATTGGCGGTCAGATGAACCAGACGAAGCCGCTCATCGACGTACGTGATGTCATCCAAGCGGCGACGGCTGCGCTGACGCGAGGACGCGCCGGCGAGATCTACCTCATCCATTCGGACGCCGGTCATACCCTCGATGAGATCTTGGACGTGGCCCGACGGCTGGTCGGCTCCGGCCGAAGCGGAGTACCCGTACCAGTGTTGCCCGTGCGTGGTGTGGCACACGTCTTTGAGGCCCTCGCGGGGGTGGTGGGTTCGTTCAATCCGCCGATCACGCCGGGCAGGCTCGATCTCTTCCTGGCCGACCGGCGCATCTCAGTTGCCAAGGCTCGCCGTGAGCTCGGCTTCGACCCGCAGGTCCAAGACCTCTTCGACATGCTCGGGCCGACCTATGTGGGCTATGTGCGAGACGGGCAGCTAAACGATTGAAGCGGCGAGAACAGCTCCATGGCCGCCGCAGTTGGTTGCGCCGGAAAGTGGACAGCCTCGCTGGACTCACCTACCATCGAAGCCCCTGCATGCAGTAGCGATATCGATGCGTGATGACTCCACATCTGATCAGTCTCTAATCTCGGTGATTGTCCCCTGTTTTAACGAGGTGGACAACGTGCCGCTGATCACCACCAAGCTGCGTTCTGTTCTCGAAGAGCTTTGCGGGACGACGGGAAGCTTCGAGATCATCTTCGTCGACGACGGCTCCACCGACGGTACCAGCGAGGCGCTCGCGCAGATCGAAGAGGCCAACTCCAGCGTGCGGGTCGTCTCATTTCGCCGAAATTTCGGGAAGGCCGCCGCGTTGAGCGCTGGCTTCGAGCGGGCAACCGGCGAGGTCGTGGTGACCATCGACGGCGATCTACAGGACGACCCAAACGAGATCCCCGCCCTCTTGGCAAAACTCGCCGATGGCTACGATGTGGTCAGCGGCTGGAAGAAGGAGCGCAAGGATCCCTGGACCAAGAAACTGCCCTCCTGGCTGTTCAACCTGACGCTTCGCAGCGTCTCCGGCATTCCACTGCACGATTATAATTGCGGGCTGAAGGCCTACCGACGCGAAACGCTCGATGAACTCGAATTATACGGTGAACTGCACCGCTACATCCCGGTCCTTCTACACCACCAAGGGTTTAGGGTCACCGAAATCGCCGTCCAGCACTACCCCCGGCGCTTTGGCCGATCCAAATACGGCCCGGAGCGATTTACCCGCGGCTTCCTCGACTTGCTGACCGTGGTCTTGCTCACCCGCTATGCGACGCGCCCTCTTCATGCGTTCGGCGGCGTGGGTCTGATCTTGGCCGGCGGCGGAACAGGTGTCTTGCTGTATTTAAGCGTACTCAAGCTGGCTTATGGCATCCCACTGGGCGATAGGCCACTGTTATTTCTGGGGATTTTGCTCGTGCTCGTCGGCATCCAGCTGGTGAGCACGGGACTGGTTGGAGAAATGATCGCGCGCTCGCAGCACGCCAGAAAGGCAAATTACAAGGTAACCCCCAAGGACCAAAGCCGCTCAGCTCAGGCGTTGGCCGCTCTCCGCTCAGATCGTAGCCCGAGCATCGACGAGCCCGAGCCGGTCTCCGAGACGCTCGATTCGATCTCATCGCCCGAGGCGCTCGACTCGATCTCATCATAAGCCTCACGTCCCCTTCGGCCCTCATTTATGAACGACACGTCCGCCCCGACCCGCCACGAACGCGAACCCTACGGAATCACCTACGATCGGCTGCGCCTCGATCGCGTCTTCGAGCAGTTGCTCTCGCGCTACCCGATCCAAACGGTGCTCGAATATCCGGCGGAAGGCGCCAAAGCCATGCCGTCGATCTATAGCCTCGCCCTGGGCGCGCTTGGCTGCGACATTACATTGGTCAACCCCTCCCCCCAGGGCGTCGACGTCTGGCGAAGACTCGGCCTCGAGGACCGCATCGAGGTCGTCGAGGTCGACCAATTGAGCCAGTCCGAGCTGGACACGGGCCGGTGGGATCTGGTGTGGAACTTCGTAAGCGTCGGATTTCGCAGCGATTTCGAGCAAGTCTTGGCGGAGATGGTCCGCCTGTCCGGACGCTATGTTCTGACGGTCCACTGCAACGCCTACAACCTGGGCTACCCGTGGCATCACTTCCTGCACTGGGCGCTCGGCCTGGAGTGGACGCACGGTGAGACCGACTATTTCTGGCCGCATCGGGTCCGCGCCGCCTATCGAGACGCGGGCGCTGCTCCCTGCGACTTCGGGCTCTTCGACATGCCCGGCTGGCCGGACCCGCCGGGATTTCGGGATGTACGCCTGCACCTCAATGGCGGCGACGATGTGGACATCTTCGAGTGGAGCGCGCCCATCGCCGACTTTTATGCGCGCGGTCAGCTGCCGCCGCTGATGAAATGGCTCAGCCGAATCGAAAGCGCCCCGGTACCCCGCGCGCTGCGCTATATTTTTAGCCATCTCTTCTTTGTGCTGGCGTCAGTAGACGGTAAATAGATAGTCGTCAACGGCTAGCAAATTGACACGTTGGGGGGCGGCTGATAGGCTCGACCACAGTTAGCGGCTTCTGCCCACAACCCGTGATGGATTCGACGCATCGCCCTCAGCCGTCGCCAACCGGTGGCGCTCAGCGAGCGCGGATCTGTGGTTTCTGCTTTATTCTAAGCCCGCATACGGCAACTGATATATGTCGAACGATTCGAAGGACCGTCTCGGCGAACTTCTCGTCCGCGAAAAGGTCATCTCCCCTGACCAACTCCGAAAAGCTCAACAGCGCTCCCAGCGCCAAGGCAGCCGGCTCGGCTACGAATTGACCCGGCTGGGCTACGTTGATGCCGGAGATCTGACCTCGTTTCTGAGCAAGCACTACGGGGTGCCCTCGGTCAACCTGGCCGATATCGACATCCCCGAGAACATCATCCAGCTCATCCCGCGCGAGGTGGCTGAGCGGCATCAATGCATGCCGGTCAACCGCTCCGGGGCGACGCTGGTGGTCGCGATGGCCGACCCGTCGAATATCTACGCCATCGACGACCTCAAGTTCATGACCGGCTATAATATCGAGGTGGTCGTCGCCAGCGAGTCGGCCATCGAAGACGCCATCAACGACAGTTATGGCGTCCAAGATGAGATGGACTACGACTATGACGAGATCCTGGGCGATCTCGACATCGACGAGGTCGATTATGTCGAAGACGACGACGGTGCCGTCGACGTAAGTGATTTGGCGTCGGCCTCCGAAGATGCCCCGGTCATTCGACTGGTCAACTTGATCTTGGTCGACGCCATCAAGCGCGGCGCCTCCGACATTCACATCGAGCCGTACGAAAAGGACTTCCGGGTGCGCTTTCGCGTCGACGGCGTCCTCGACGAGGTGATGCGACCGCCGGCCAAGCTCAAAAACGCGATCACCTCGCGTATCAAGATTATGAGTAGCCTGGACATCGCCGAGCGCCGGCTGCCCCAGGACGGGCGTATCAAGCTGCGCATGGGCCGAAACCAGGAGATGGACTTTCGCGTCAGCGTGCTCCCGACGCTATTCGGCGAAAAGATCGTCATGCGCCTGCTCGATAAGTCCAACCTCGAGCTCGACATGACCAAGCTGGGCTTCGAGCCCGAACCGCTGAGCTGGTTCAAGACCGCCATCCACCAGCCGTTCGGGATGTGCCTGGTCACCGGCCCAACCGGCTCCGGCAAAACGACCACGCTCTATTCGGCGCTGAGCGAGCTCAACCAGGTCACCGAGAATATCTCCACGGCCGAAGATCCCGTCGAATTCAACCTCGACGGCATCAACCAGTGCCAGATGCAGGAGTCGATCGGGCTTAACTTCGCCGCGGCGCTGCGCTCATTTTTGCGCCAGGACCCCGATATCATCATGGTCGGTGAGATTCGCGACTTCGAGACCGCCGAGATCTCCATCAAGGCTGCGCTGACCGGCCACATGGTCCTGAGCACTCTGCACACCAACGACGCCCCGAGCACCATCAACCGCCTGCTCAATATGGGCATCGAGCCGTTTCTGGTCACCTCGGCGCTCAACGTCATCGTCGCTCAGCGTCTGGCCCGACGCATCTGCATGGAGTGCAAAGAGCGTATCGAGGTTCCCAAGAAGACGCTCATCGACATGCAGGTCCCCGAGGACAAGCTCGACCAGCCCATCTACCACGGCAAGGGCTGCTCGGCCTGCGGCGACAGTGGCTATAGGGGCCGCGTGGCATTCTACGAAATCCTGCGCTGCAACGACGAACTCAAAGAATATATCTTGCAGGGCTACTCGACCGCCGAACTCAAAGGCGAGGCCGTGCGCATGGGGATGGACACCCTGCGTCAGGCGGGGATCAACAAGATGCTCGCCGGCGTCACCACCCCCGAAGAAGTCGCGCGAAACACGGCTCCCGACGGCGGCTGATTGTCGCTTGCTTATTCAACCCAACGGCAGATTCTATGGCGAACCTACATCAATTATTGAAGATCATGGTCGACAAGGGCGCCAGTGACCTGCACGTCACGGTCGGCTCTGCGCCCCAGCTTCGCATCGACGGGACGTTGGTGCCGCTGAAGACCAAAAAGATGGCCCCCCAGGAGACTCGCCAGCTCTGCTACAGCGTCCTGACCGACGCCCAAAAGCAGAAGTTCGAGACCGACAACGAGCTCGACCTGTCGTTTGGCGTCAAGGGATTGAGCCGCTTTCGCGGCAATATCTTCATGCAGCGCGGCGCGGTCGCCGGGGTCTTTCGAAAAATCCCCTTCGAGATTCTGGACTTCAAAGAGCTCGGCCTCCCACCGGTGGTTGGCACGCTGGCAGATGCGCCGCGCGGCCTGGTGCTGGTGACCGGACCGACCGGCTCGGGCAAATCGACCACCCTCGCCTCGATGATCAACAAGATCAACGAGGAGAAGCGCCTGCATATCCTGACCGTCGAAGACCCCATCGAGTATCTGCATCCGCACAAAAACTGCATCGTCAATCAGCGAGAGGTCGGCGCAGATACCTCGGGTTTCAAGACCGCGCTTCGCTACGTGCTTCGCCAGGACCCCGACGTCGTGCTCATCGGAGAGATGCGCGATCTGGAGACGATCGAGGCGGCGTTGAGCATCAGCGAGACCGGCCACCTGGCTTTTGCGACGCTGCACACCAACGGCTGTGTGCAGACCATCAACCGCATCATCGACGCGTTTCCGTCCCATCAGCAGGCGCAGGTGCGCGCTCAGCTATCGTTTGTGCTCGAGGGCGTGGTCAGCCAACAGCTCATCCCCCACGCTTCGGGCAATGGGCGCGCGCTGGGCGTCGAGGTCATGGTCCCCACGCCGGCCATCCGCAACCTGATCCGTGAGGACAAGGTCCACCAGATCTACAGCTCGATGCAGGTCGGCCAGGCCAAGAGTTATATGCAGACGATGAACCAGTCGCTGTACAAGCTCTATCGCAACAACGAGATCACCCTTCAGGACGCCATCAACCGCAGCACCGACGCCGACGAGCTGCGTTCGATGATCGATGAAGGCGGCGGCGTCAACAAGAAGCGCTCCGGCCGAGACTCGCGCGGGGGCCGAAATAGCAAGATCCGCTACACCTGAGCCACTGCTTTTTTGACAGACGTGCTTCGCCATGTTGAACTCATTGATGTTCGTACGTCAGACAGTCATGCAGGATTGAAACATGCCCGTTTTCGTCTGGAAAGGAACCACCCCCGGTGGGGAAGAAAAGTCCGGTGAAATGAAGGCCACCGACGCCGATGAGGTCCAGGACCGGCTTCGGCGCCAGGATATCAATCCCTCGAAGGTCAAGAAGAAGTCGACCTCCAAGGGATTCAGCCTCGGCGGCGGCGTGCCGCTCAAGAGCCTCGTCGTCTTCACCCAGCAGTTCGCCACGATGATCGACGCGGGCTTGCCGCTGGTGCAATGTCTCGAGCTCCTCGGCGGCGCGGAGCCCCACAAGGGCTTCAAGAAGATCATCTTGCAGGTCAAGTCCGACATCGAGTCGGGCTCGACGCTGGCCGACGCCATGCGAAAGCACCCGGGCGCCTTCGACAATCTATACGTCAGCCTGATCGAGGCCGGCGAGGTCGCCGGTATCCTGGACACGATCATGAACCGGCTGGCCAACCAACTCGAGAAGGCCGACAAGCTGCGCCGAAAGATCCGCTCGGCGTTCTCCTATCCGGTCATCGTCTTCGTGATCGCGATTCTCGTCGTGCTGCTTTTGCTCTACAAGGTCATCCCGACCTTCGAGGCGATGTTCGCAGATATGGGCGGCGGCGAGCTGCCGGCCCCGACACAGATCGTCATCGACATCTCCGAGTTCGTCCAGAGCCAATTCCTGTTCATCGTCGGCGGCCTGATGGCCGTGACCGGCCTGATCATCTTCATCCTGCGCTACGAGCCCACTCGAGCGGTCTTCGACAAGATGCTGCTCAAGGCACCTCTATTTGGCCCCCTCGTCCGAAAAAGCGCCGTCGCACGCTTCACCCGAACTCTGGGTACGATGGTTTCGTCGGGCGTACCGATCGTCGACAGCCTCGAAATCGTCGCTAATACCGCCGGCAATATGACCGTCCGAGACGCGATCATGCATGTGCGTGAGCGCATCAGCGAGGGCCAGAATATGGTCGACCCACTGATGGAGACCGGTGTATTCCCCTCCATGGTCGTCCAGATGATCGGCGTCGGTGAATCGACCGGCGCGCTGGATACGATGCTGACCAAGATCGCCGACTTTTACGAAGACGAGGTCGACGTCGCCGTCGACAACCTCACCGCGATGCTCGAGCCGATCATGATGGTCTTTTTGGGTATCGTCGTCGGCGGCATGCTCATCGCGATGTACCTGCCGATCTTCACGATGGCAGACAACATCAAAGCCTAAGCAAGGGCTGTTTGAAAGAGCATGCTCTCACGGTTGCTCCTCCGCAGTCTGTGCCTGAGACTCCATGACCGACAACCCGCGAGAGCACGCTGAAATCTCGCTGCGAGAGCGGCTCGAGGGCCTGATGGCCTTTCGGGTCGTCATCGTCACGGTCCTGCTGGGCAGTTCGGTAGCCATCGACGCCCAGGCGCTGTCGAGCCTCTCCAACCCCAAAAACCTGACGTTGCTGTCGCTGATCGTCGGCACTTATCTGCTGACGATTCTTTACGCAGTGGGTCTCAAAAAGCTGTCGAATCTGCACTTGCTCGCCCAACTGCAGATCGCCGGAGACTTATTCGTCACCGTGGTTCTGGTCTTGGCCACCGGCGGCCTCGACAGTCTCTTTTTATTCTTATTTTACCTGAACATCATCAACGCAGCGGTGGTGACCGGGCGGCGAGCAGCCTTTCTTATGGCCACAGCCACGGCCGGAACCTTCGTAGTACTGGCCTTGGTCGCCTGGGGCGTGGTCGATCTTACCGGCATTGAAGCCGCGCGGACCTCGCGTTCCGTCGGCTCCCTGCTCTACGAGGTCGGCCTGAACTCGGTGGCGGCCTACCTCATCGCCGTGCTCGCCGGCTACCTGGCTCAACGCCTCGGCGAGGTCACCGGTGAGCTCGAGCGCCAGCAATCGAGCATCGAGGAGCTCCGGGCGCTCAACGCCAATATCTTGGCCAGCCTCAACAGCGGTCTCTTGACGGTCAACCGTTCCGGTGAGATCATCTTCTTCAATCACGCCGCCGAGTTGATCACCGGGCGTTCGGCCGAGGACGTCTACGGCCGGCCCCTCGAGGACGTCTTCCCAACCCTCGCCCGCCGCCTCGAGGAGGCCGGACCGAAGATCATCTCGGAACACCGACCGCCTCCCCAGCCGACTCCCCAGGACCCACGGCTCGAGAGTGTCTACCGGCGCCCCGATGGCGAACAGGTTTTCCTGGGTTTTTCGGTCTCCGTGCTGCGAGATTCGCGCGGGCGCGCCGCCGGCCGCATCGTCATCTTTCAGGACCTCAGCGAGGTCAAAAAGCTCGAGCGCGAGAAGAAACGCTCCGAGAGACTCGCCGCGGTCGGCGAGCTCGCCGCGGCGATCGCCCACGAGATTCGCAATCCCCTGGCCTCGATCAGTGGGTCCGTGGAGATGCTCGAGGCGATGGCCGATCTGGACAGCGACGACGCAGCGCTGATGAATATCGTCGTGCGCGAGGTCGACCGGCTCGACAACCTCATCACCAGCTTCCTGAATTATAGTCGGCCGCGGGCGCTCGAGCTCGGGCGCGCCGACCTACTGGAGTTGACCGGCGAGGTGCTCGGCCTCTTCGGCCGGCGCAGCAATCAACCGGAGTTGGACGTCGACTTCGAAGTCGCCGACGGACTCCAAGAGGCCCCTGCTCGGGTCGACCGTGAGGCATTTCGCCAGATCGTCTGGAACCTGCTCAACAACGCCAGCGAGGCCATGGAAGATGTGGACACACCGCGACGCATCCTCATCGAGGTCACCGAAAGCGACACCGGGTGGGTATTGAGCGTCGAGGATAACGGCCCGGGAATGGCCGACGAGGTCGCCGAACGTGTCTTCGAGCCGTTTTTTACCACCAAAGAAAAGGGCACCGGCCTGGGACTGGCCACCATCCACAGGCTCATCGAGCAGCATGACGGCCGAATTCGCGTCGATGAGGGCCAGCAACTCTCCGGAGCGCGCTTCGAGGTGGAATTGCCGCGCGCAGCCGAGCACGACGACGAAGATGACGACGAAAGAAACTCGCTCGATACCCAAAACCAAAGTATGGTCGAAGCATGAGCGACGACGCCCCTGACAAACAATCCGCCGAAGGTCTCGCGGAGCCATCCACCGAGCAACCCGCGCGCCCGATCCTGGTCGTCGACGACGAGCAGAGTATGCGCGAGTTTCTGTCGATCATGCTCAAAAAGCAGGACCACACCGTCGAGGTCGCCACCCGCGGCGAGGAGGCGCTCGAACGGCTCGAAGACGGCGCGCGGTTCAGCCTGGTGATCACCGATCTGAAGATGCCCGGCGTCGGCGGCCTGGATGTGCTGCGTCGTGTCAAAGAGCTCGATCCGGCCTGCCAGGTGGTCGTCATGACCGCGTATGCCACCCCCGAGACGGCGATCTCGGCGATCAAAGAAGGCGCCTACGACTATATCACCAAGCCCTTCAAGGTCGACGAGGCGCGGGTCGTGGTCGGCCGGGCGCTCGAGAAATTCGACCTGGTCAGTGAAAACCTCTATCTGAAGAAGACGCTCGAAGAGGAGCAGGGCTTCGCCGAGATGCTCGGCAACTCCAAACCGATGCGCCAGGTCTTCGAGATGATCTCGCGGGTCGCCGACAGCCAGACCACCATCCTCATCAGCGGCGAATCCGGCACGGGCAAAGAACTCGTCGCCCGCGCCATCCACGAGCACAGCGCGCGGGCCGACAAGCCGTTTATGCCGATCAACTGCGGCGCGATCCCCGAAAACCTCATCGAGAGCGAACTCTTCGGCCACAAAAAGGGCTCGTTTACCGGAGCCAGCGCCGACAAAGAGGGTCTCTTCGAGGCCGCCCGCGGCGGCACGGTGTTTTTGGACGAGGTCGGCGAGCTGCCGCAAAACACCCAGGTCAAGCTCCTGCGGGTGCTCCAGGAGCGCAAGGTCAAGCCGGTCGGCGGCGCCCACGAGGTCGACGCCGATTGCCGAGTCCTGGCCGCCACCAACCGCGACCTGCGCGAAGAGGTCGCCGAGGGACGCTTCCGAGAGGACCTCTACTACCGACTCAACGTCATCCCCATCGAGTTGCCACCGCTTCGCGCGCGCCAGGGCGACGTCAAATTGCTCATCGAGCATTTCGTCGAGCAATTCGCCGAGCGCATGGGCGCGGACATCGCCGGCGTCGACTCCGACGCCATGCGCGTCCTGCTCAACTACCCGTATCCGGGCAATGTGCGCGAGCTGCAAAACATCATCGAGCGTGCCGTCACGCTCACACGCGGCGAGATGATCACGACCGAGGTGCTGCCGCCTCACCTCCAGGAGGAGTCGTTCTCCCGGATGGCCGAGGAGCTCGAGGTCACCGAGGACGGCATTGATCTCGAGGGCCTCGTCGAACAACTCGAACGCTCACTCATCAACAAGGCGCTCGAGCGCGCCGACGGGGTCAAAAAGGACGCCGCCGAGCTACTGGGCATCTCGTTTCGCAGCCTGCGCTACCGACTCAAAAAGTATGCGATGAGCGATGAGGAGTAACGGCGCTGGCGTAGATATTGCTCACACACTACCATGAAGCGCATAGTCTCAGCTTCCAACAATAACGCTTGGTCCCTGTTTAGCGGAGGAATAACGCCATGAAAGCGCTCAAAGTATCGCTGTCGCAACAACGCGGCATGACATTGGTCGAATTGATGATCGTCGTGGCCGTCGTGGGTGTTCTGGCCGCGATCGGAGGGGTCTCGTACACAAAGTATATCAAGAGTTCCAAGGTCGCCAAGCTCGAGCAATATGCCGCTGAAGTGGCCACCGCCCAGGAGCAGTATAAGTCGCAGAACAGCGGCTACCTCGATCTAGACGGCGCCACTTATACACACAGCACGACCGGCGACGACGAGAAGCGCTGGGAGCAACTATTGGGATTTTCGAAGGACACCCTGCAAGAGACGGTTGAAATCGACACGATTGCCGGCGACAGCTCCGACACCTCGTGTAATATCTGCGAGGATGTCAATCCATCTTTCGACCGCGTTTGGTATGCGGTTCGGGTCACTCAAGACCTGGATGGAGACGATGGCAACGACCCGACCACCGTCGTCCTCCACAGTGAGCTCGAGAACCCGATGCTATTCAACGAAGGACAGTGACAAAAATTGTCACCGCCGACAATTTGCGGCAGTCTCGCGACCCAGAACGGCGTGACTCTCATAGCTACAAGCCGCGGCGGAGTCGACAAACGCCCGTCAGGAGCCGCAAGGCGCGGATCGAAATAAAAAACGAATTTTCTTTACTGCTTGGCAAGCAGGTTGCATAAACTAAGAAGCGACAATGAAATCCCGTTACTTCGTGTAACTGGTTGTCCCATCACCACGACCGAAACTGCGAAAGGAGCAGGCATGTTGAAGAAAATTAGAGACAATAAAGGTTTTACCCTCGTCGAGCTCATGATCGTCGTCGCGATCATCGGCATCCTCGCCGCGATCGCCATCCCGGCGTTCATCAAGTATATTAAGCGCTCGAAGGCCAGTGAGGCTCCGGGCATCGTCAAGAAGATGCAGGACGGCGCCAAGGGTTATTTTGAATCGGATCAAGTGTATAATGATGCCGAGAATTCTGCTGAGCCCTGGCACGATGCGAACAAGAAGGGCACGATCGTCGAATTTCAAGATAAGACGTTTCCCGGTGGGACCGGATCCGATGCGTCGTTTGAGACGATGGCGAACTACCCCTTCGGTGGGGCCAAGAGCCAAGATTTCAACGATCTCGCAGACACCGCTTTGGCTGCTTCCAACAAGCTCAACCTCGAGTTATCTGATCCGATGTACTTTGGCTACGGCTATGCCGCAGACGGAAAGGGCGACGGTGCTTCGATGACGGCGTGGGGTTGTCATGGATTTAACAAGACCGGTGGTGGGAACGTGAGCGGGTGCATGAATGGTGAAGCCGGTGTGCACACATTCGAAGCGTCCTGCTCAGTCGAGGCCGCGACCAAGGGCGTCGAGTGCTACAATGGCGTCACTTACGATGAGTTCGAGTGATGGTCTGCGAGCTGCGCACCAACTGAAGCTCGTATGACGTTTTCGGGAAGATGCCGCGATGGTACCATGTCATCGCGGCATTTCTCTTTCTTGGCCAAAGCCTTCATGAACACGGATCGGAAAACACGACAAGAGCAACGACTGGCTTGGCTGCTCGCCGCATCGCTTGGCGCGGTCGGATTGCTCTTTATTTACTTTCCAACGATTGGAGGCGACTGGCTTGGCGACGACCTCCTGCTCGTCGTCCAAAAGGACTGCGCTCGCGATTTCGGCGACTTGTGGGCAATTCTGACCCACGACGCCGGCCGGTGTAATTACCGGCCGATGCGCTTTGTTTCATATACACTCGACCACATCGTGTGGGGGCTCGAGCCGCTGGGCTACCATCTGACCAGCCTCTGGCTGCACCTTCTGGCCTCCGGGTTGGTCTTTGGTCTGTTGCGCAAGATGGGAGTCGGCCGGACTTGGTCGTTCTTTGGCTGTGCTGTCTTTGCCTTCCACCCCGTCCAGGTCGACTCGGTCGGCTATATCTCCGGTCGACGCGACGTCCTGATGGGGCTGCTGTACTTCGCAGGCGTCTTCTTCGCGGGGCGCGGCTTGCGCCCTTCCCTCTCAGCGATACGTCGCGCTGTGTGGCTCGTCGCAGCATTGGGAGCAATGGCACTCGCGGTGCTCACCAAGGAGATGGCGGTCACGATGATCGCCACGGTCGGCGCGCTGGTCCTCATCGGTGGGTTCTCCGGCCTGCGCGGCGGCCGCTCGCCGCTCGCCGGTCTGCTCGAGCGTCTACGCGGCTACGCGTGGTTTATCGTCCCGGCTATGGGCATCTGCCTGGCGATGATTGCCTATCGCGGCTTTCTCAAGCCGATCAGCACCGTGGCGGATCAACTGTGGGGAGGAAGCCTCTCGACTCACCTGGCTACGATCCTCGCAGTGCATGCCAAATACGTCGAACTCATCTTCGTCCCGATTCGCCTGGCCGGTGATTACTCGCCGCCAGCGATGATGGTGCCCGATAGCCTCCTCGCTGTGATGCCGCTCGCCGGTCTCGTCTGGCTCGCTGCGCTGCTGACGGGAGCCGCTTGGAGCTTCCGTAGGGGCTGGTATCGGGAAGCGTTCGGCATCGGGTGGTATTTGGTGACCATGCTCCCGGTCAGCCAGATCATTGCGCACCACGAGATGGTCGCCGAACACTATTTGTATGTGCCGCTTTTCGGCCTCGTACTGGCTGGCGCGAGCCTGCTGGAGCGCGTGGCCGAGCGAGAGTCAGGGACACCCACTCGTCGGCGACCAATTGTCCTCGGAGCGCTCGCGATCTTGGTCGCTCTCGGCGTGCGAAGCCACCTCCGGAGCTACGATTATCAAAGCGAAAGGGATAACGCACAGGCGACGGTGCGTTGGTATCCCGAGAGTGTGCGCGGTCAGACGCGCCTGGGCATCGAGCTGTTGAATACCGAGGGTCTCGCCGCCGCCCGTCCCCACCTCGAATTCGTCCTCGGCACCGAGTTTCAGGGTTCGGCTCGGCTCGATGTCTTGCGAGTACTCGGCCGCTACTATGCGCGCAACGGCAAGCCTCGGTTGGCGCGGAAACTGCTCGAGGAGTACACGCAGTACCATCCCGACGATCGGAATGGGCTCGAGCCGCTGGCGAGCGTTTACTTGGAGCTGAACCAAGCTCAAGGCGCGCTCTCGGTTGCCCAGCGGCTACTGGCCGGCCAGCCCAAGGTCGCCCGTTTTCACTACCTCGCGGCCGTCGCTTTGCATCGCCTCCAGAAGGCAGATGCAGCCAAACGGCACATCCAACAAGCCCTCGCTATCAGGGAAGACCGCTTGGATTCCTTGCTATTCGCGGCTAATCTATACGGGGCTGATTCGCGCTCGACCGCCCGTGGGTATCTCGAGCGAGCCAAAGAGATCGCGGGACAGAGCGAAGAATTCGACGACCACAAGAAGCGGCTGATCGAAGAGCTCGACAGGCGGCTGTCGACACCGACGACCAGCGACTGAAGAATGGTGCCAAGCATCCATTGGAACATCCTCAAGCAGTATGTGTTGATTCCAGCCGCCTTGCTGTTGCTGGCGGTGACTTTTCTGCACGTGCGTCTATCGTTGGAGCTCGAGCGCAACAAGCGTCCGCATGTCTACGACAACCGTTATTTGCTGCCCACTTCGGACGTCATCTCGGCCAGTACACTCAACCACAAAACGGCGGCCGCCGATATGGTGTGGCTGTCTGGCGTGCAATCCGTCGGCGCGAGTTATGTCGCAAAACGCGCTCCGCGTGACGTCACGAGATATGCCACGACCATCACGGAAATCGACCCCTATTTTTCGAAGGTCTACACCTGGCATAGCGCCGCGCGCATTGCTCTGGCCGGGAACCCTCAGCTCGAGGATATCGAGGCCGCCAACGAATTGCTCGAGACGGGGCTGCGATATTTCCCGGAAAACTGGCGACTGCATTATGAAGTGACCGCCAATTATATCGGCTTCCCCTATGCGAGCCACCTCGACCGCGCAAAGCGCATGGAGCAGGTCAAAGACGCTCGTGATCACGCGATCAAAGGATCGATGATCGAGGGCGCCCCCGAAGTGCTCGGGCTGCTTGCCTCGTCGTTTCAGCAAAAGTACGCTCGCATGCAGAGCGGCCACGACGAGAACGAGCAGGTCGAAATCGAGCTATCTGACGAGGACATCGACATGCTGTCGCGCTTGTATCTGTCGACCGAGTCAGAACACGTGCGCTCGTTGGTCGAGTCTCGCCTCGAGCAAGCCGGCAGCACTGAACAGGTCGCGGAGCGAGCTCGCGAGTTTCGCAGAGAATTCGACGGTCACTGGCGCGCGTCTCGCCTCAATTATCTGCCACCTTCACTATTCAATCAGGTCGATGCCCCCGCCACGCCACTAACCGCGCCTTGAGCTACCTCCGGAATCCGGTCCAATGAGCAGCAACGAAGTATTGAGAGTCGACGACATCGCCAAGACCTTTCGCACGGGATTCTGGCGCAAAAAAGTCGAAGCCGTGCGTTCGGTGAGCTTTTCGATTCGCCGCGGTGAGATCTTCGGCCTTGTGGGGCCCAACGGCGCAGGCAAGTCGACGACGATCAAGATGCTGTTGGGCCTCGTGCGTCCGGACCGAGGCGAGATCCGGCTCTTCGATCAACGCGCCGACGATGTCTCGCTGCGTGAGCGGTTGGGGTATCTGCCCGAAAACCCGATGCTCTATGAGCACCTCAACGCCATCGAATTGCTCGACTTTTACGGCGGGCTTTTCGGATATGCGAAGTCCAAGCGTCGAGAGCGCGCCCACGAGTTACTCGAGATGGTCGGTCTCGGCCACGCCCTCGATCGGCCCGTCTCCGGGTTCTCCAAGGGGATGAAGCAGCGCGCCGGCATCGCTCAGGCGCTGATCAACGACCCCGACCTGGTCATCCTCGACGAGCCGCAATCGGGCCTCGATCCGGTCGGCCGCCGCGAGATTCGGGACCTCGTGCTCGCGCTTCGGCGCGACGGCAAGACCATCTTGTTCTGCAGCCACATCCTCCCCGATGTCCAAGATATCTGTGATCGCGTCGCGATTATGAACCGCGGCGAGATCAGCGACATCGGCTATCTGCACGAACTAATCGGCTCGGGGGTCCTGTACTACGAGATCTATCTGCGCAATTGGAAGCAGGAGCATGCCGCCAAGCTGGACGCGGAGCTTCTCGAGGCTGTTCAGGTCGGCGAGTTGACCCGCCTGCAGCTAGCGGGCGACGCCGACCCGGATCGGCTGTTGGCGCGTATGGCAGAGCTGGAAGTACGCGTCGAGAGTTTCCAGCCCCATAAGGAATCTCTCGAGGACGTTTTTGTGCGAGATACATCGACGTCGGCCGAAGCCGCTCAATCCACCCAAGAAGTCGTAAATTAGGAGAGCCAAGCAATGCCTGTGCTCGTTCGACAATTTGGCATGTTGATGAGGAATACACTGCTCGAAGCGGTGCGAAACAAACTCCTCTACGGAGTCCTGCTCTTCGGGGTGCTCGTCCTAGCAAGCACCGGGTTATTCGGGGCGATGAGCCTCCACCAGGAAGAGCGCGTATTCAGGGACCTGGTGCTCTTTTTCAGCACGGTCTTTTTGGCCGGTCTGGCGACCTATCAGGGTGTTCGCGCCATGCAACACGAGGTCGAAACACACACGATCTTTACCGTCCTCTCCAAACCGGTCTCGCCGACGATCTTCGTCATCGGAAAGTATCTGGGCTCGTTATTGGCAATTTTCATCGCCCTGTTGATCATCGTGGCGCTCAAGGTCGGCGCGGCGTTGGTGATGGGCTTCGAGATCGACCTCAACTGGTTGTGGGCGTACTACACGGCCTTTCTGCAGTTGGCTATCGTGGTGGGGCTGGCGATTCTTTTCAGCTCGTTCTCGAGCCCGCTGCTTAGCGCCCTGCTCACGATCGGAGTGTTCATCGGCGGAAGTCTCACCCCGCAGCTACAAGAGGCGATTGCCTTCTTCGCCAAACAAGACAACCCGGCCCGGTACGTCGCCGAGGCAGCCGTCTTTATTTTGCCGGACATCGAAAAGCTCAACTTGTCCTTCGAGCTTACGCACAGCCTTCCGATTTCGGCGCAATATCTCACCGTCGCGTCGAGCTACGCGCTTACCTACACCGGCATCCTGCTCTTCCTTGCGTGTCTGATCTTCGAGCGCCGAGAGTTCTCCTGAGGCGTCCGCCCCCCCTCACTCAAAATGATCGTCGCGCACCTCGTCGAGCATGTCGATGAGGTCGCGGACTTCGGTGGTGTCGTCGTGGTCGGCGTCTTGGGCCATGCAGCCGGAGATGTTTTGGACGGTGCGTTGGTAGGTGCCGTCGACCAAGACGCGAGCGTCGAAGGACCACTTGACGCCGTCGAGGTCGGTGTCGGGGCCGCAGGACCAGCCGTCGAGCATCTTTTGGTAGGTGTCGTCGGTGAGGACGAAGTCTTGGAGGAAGCGGATCTCGTGGTCTTGGAGGTCTTCGTGGCGGGCGTGGCCGTTTTCGGTCTTCTCGACGATGCCGCCGATGATGTTGACGGCGACGCCGTCGATGCAGGTCGAGCCGCCGCAGCCGAGGTCCTGGCGGTAGTAGGCGAAGTCGGGCAGCAACGGGCGCTCGGCGGGCTCGGTGTCGGTGCTCGTATCTGCGGCCGTGTCTGTTGGAGCGTCGATGGAGGCTTGGGCGTCTGGCCGGGCGTCGGCTTCAGGGTCGGCGTCGAGGCCGGTGTCTCGAGTGGAGGCGTCGCCGCGGGGGCCGGAGGTGCCGGCGTCGGCGGCCTTGGTGTCGTCTGAGGAGCATGCTGGGGCGCAGAGCAGCGCCGCGGCGAGCGTTGTGGTCAGGAGTCGGTTGGCGCGCGGCATGGCAGCCTCGTGGGGTCTGGCAGAAATGAATAGTGGCACAAAGACAGAGGCCGCGTCCGATGTTCCGGACGCGGCCTCTGGTTTACTCGGAGCCCAGACGCGGACTCAGCGGTTGATGCCGCCGGCGTCGAAGACGAAGCGAATCATCTCCAGCTTGGCGACGACGTCCTCGAATTGACGCTCAGCCAGGCTGGCCTCGTCCCAGGCGTTTTCATACGCCTCGGTATCGGGCTCGGCCTGGGCGAGGTCCTCTTGGGCCTCGAGCATGGCGTCCTTGAGGTTGTTGGCCCATTCGACCAAGTCGTACGAGATCGACTTGCCGTCGGCGGTCTGCGGTGCGTAGTAGACCTGGCCGGTGGTCGGGTGCTCCAGCTCGGCGACCTCGACCCAGTCGGCGAGCGGCTGCAGCTCCTCGTTGGTCACTGCAACCTTGACGTAGTTGGAGAAGTCGGTCGAGCGGTCCTGCCAGGTGCTGTTGTACAGCATGCCGAAGGCAAGGGCGTTGAACTGCTCGTTGAGGCCGACCTGGCTGTAGACCCGCTCCATATTGTCCTGCGGGTGGTCGAGTCCGGTGGCGAAGGTCTTCGGGTCGACGACGACCGGCGGCTCATAGGACTGAGTGTTGCGATCGTATACGCCGCTGAATCCGGCGTAATCGCCCAGGATAACTCCGCGCAGGTAGTCGTTGAGTTCATCCTCGAAGAGGGTCCAATACGAGATGTTGCTCGCGCGTTGGTCGGTGAAGAAGCTGCTGAACGCGTAGTTCGCGCTGATGTCGAAGAGTGCCTGGGTGGCCAGCGACTTGTCGACATAAGCGCCGACGCGCTTGATGCGGTAGTGATACTCGTCGGTGAAGTCGAAGCCGTAGTACTGGCCTTGGCCGCGCTCGACCTCAAAGGAGTTCGCGCAGGTGGTGCCGTCGGTCAACCATCCGTTGGGGATATATTTGTTGTTGAGGTTGAAGAACCAGCCCGAGTTGTCCTGGACGGCGCCCGAGCCGTACATGCAGTACGTCCCCGGCTGCGGAGTGGCGAGCACCTCGGCGTAAAAGTTGAGCGAGTCCATCGAGGCACGCTGCAGGTCGTCGGTATACGAACCCAGGTCCCACCACTGATAAATTGAGTAGTAGCGGAAGGGCCGCTCGGCGATCTGGAAGGTGCTCATCACCCGGTTGATATAGTTCGAGTAGGTGTTCATCAACCGGTCGTTCTGGTGGCCGGCGTAGCGCCAGAAGGGCTGGAAGAAGCGGTATTGATCGAAGGCGTGGTTGACGACCTCGGTCTGGTTGGCGCCCCAATCGAAGACATCGCAGCCCAGCCGCGAGTCACGATAATCATCCGAGCAGAACTCGTAGGGGACGGTGCGGTCGACATAGGGCTGGTTGTCCAACCCGATCTCGCCGTCGGCCCAGGCCGTGGTATTGGCCTTGATACCCTCGCGGCGCTCGTCGAGGGCGTCGGAGATGGAGACCCACTCACGCTGGTTGAGCATCACGTCGATGCCCTGGCGCTGAGTTTCGGCGTCCATGCTGGTCGGATCGTTGCCGTAGATGGACGGCAGCGCGGTGTAGTCGCGCACCCACTGCTCGTACCAGAGCATATTGGGCAGTTCGATGTCCTCTTTCCACTGCTGGACGTGCTCGCCATAGGCGAAGTTAATCGCCGCCTTGTCGTATTTGCCCAGGCCAGCGAAGCGGCCGGTCATGTCGCCGGTATAGTCCATGATCGAACCCAGGCGCATCTCGGTGGTGCTGACGTAGTCGACGTTGTCCTGGTTGCTGTACTGGCTGGCCAGCTCGGGGTCGGTGATGTGCACCGCGCCCCGCTCGCTGATCTCGACGCCGTTGCCGTCTTGAAGCTCCCCCTCGAGGACGTCTTGCTTAATCTGCCAGAAACCGTCGTGGTAGTTGAGCGCGTCCATGCTCGCGCTGAAGTTGTGGCGAAGTCCGATGGTGTGGCCGACCTCGTGGAGCTGGGTGCCGATAAAGGCGTTGTCCATCAGGTAGCGGCGGATTTGCTCGCGGTCCATACCCTCGAATGCGCCGGCGACACCTTCATAGGTGACCAGGCTGCTGAGGGCGCGGTCGAGGTTTTCGGTCGCGAAGATATTCTGCTCGGACAAAAAGCGGTTGAAGCGGTTGTTGCGCTTGAGCACGTCTTTGGGGGTGGCCAGCTCCAGGTAAGCCTGGTGCATCTCGTCGTCGGAGGGGTCGGGGCCGAACGTTTCGTTGGCAAGCGCCTTGACGGATAGCTGGAAGTCGGCGTCGCTGAGCATAAACTGCTTGACCCGCGGCTTCTCGTAGAACTCGACGACGCGAGTGTCGGATGCCTTGGCCTCAGTGATGGCCTCGGAGAGGCGATCGGCTTCGCGCGGGAGCCGGTCGTCGCCCCACCTCTTGAAGAAGTTGTCCTGGTCTTCGAATCTCGGAGGCTCTTCGAAATCGGTGGGACTGACCGAGCTCGGCTGGTGGCCGGCGCGGCGGGTCAGCTCTCGTTGGCCCTCGGCGGGCATCTCGGGGTCGAGGGCCTGGGTGCGACGGCCGTCGCGAAGGTCATGGAGGTACTCGCGCACGTGGTCGCCGAGGCGAATGTCGCTGTCGCTCAACTCACCGGTGATGTACTGGACGGTGTCTGTGCCGCGGGTCGCATAGCTGCGCAGCGGGGTGCCGGCGAAGTTGGCGTTACCCGAGATGATCTCCCCGGACAGCGGGTCGGCGGCCGACGGGCCATAGCCACTCCAGTAGCCGTTGAACTCCTCGACCCAGTTAAAGAAGCTGTAGCGCAGGTCGCCCACGCGCTGCCAGGTAAACCGGGCATCGGCGTCAGAGCGCGTCTCGGTGGCGTACTCCAATTCGGCGCACAACTGGATGCGGTCCTCGGTGGGCATGTCCCACAGAGCGCCGACCAGATTCGAGGGGCTGGAGAGGTGCTTGTCGAAGATGCCGTCGACGCTCGAACGATCGGCGTCGCGCTGGTCTCCGAACTCACTCTTCCAAGAGGCGAGCTGCTCGGGCATGCAGTTGTTGGGCTCGATCTTGTACATGCGCGTGTCGCCGTCGTACTCGGCGGCGAGCTCGTCGCGCACCTCTTGGATGGAGTCGTAGCCTTTGGCGATGCGAACCGTATCCAAGAAAGCCTCGTCCCACTGACGCTCGACCTCTTTGGCCGCCGGGATCATATCTTTGGGATACTCGGCGTTGAGATGATAAACGATCGGCTTGGGGGTCCGGTCTTTCAGGTCCAAACGCTCGCCGTCTTCGTCGTAGGCGGTCTGCCAGATATTCCAGCGGTTGGCGTAGTATCGCCGGTCGGACTCGGTGCCCGGGCGTCGCTCGTTCCAGGCCATCCGCTCGGTGCGGAAATAACCGAACCGGTCGAAGAGGCCGAAGGAAGCCGTCGAGCACTGCTCGTCGGTCGATCCGTACTCCTCGCGCAGAAAGTCCTTGGTGTGATCGTTACACTCGACCTCCATATACTGGCGCGAGACCGGGTCTTGAATGCTGGTGGTATACACGGCGCTGCCGTCGTCCTCGACGATGTCCTTGGTGTCGGTCATCTCGAAGGGCTCGTAGGTCTTCTCTTTCGGCACGCGCACAAACGAATTCCGTACCCGAACCCGCGAACCGGCGCACGAGCTCATGGTGTCGAGCGAGCCGACGTTGAGCACGCACGCGTAGATGTCCGGCTCGAAGTTATACTCGGTGGTCACGTCGATATAGTCTTCGGTGATGCGGGCGCGGTCGGGTTCGACGAACTCTCGGTCCTGGTTGATGGTCGTCTCGACGCCGCTGAGCATGCCGAAGCGAAAGAGGTCGAGGCCCTCGATGGTATTGGCCGACCAATTGACGCGCATATAGTCGCGCTCGTACCAGGGCCGGTCGTTGCGGTCCTCGACGATGACGTTGGATTGCTCACCGGTGGTGGCGTTGTATTGGCGGATGACGTCGAAGTGATCGGTGATGTCGAAGGCTGCGACGGCACCCAGGCGACGATCCTCTTCGCTGGAGTTGCGGTCTTCGATGCCGTCTGCCAGCGGCACCGTCGAATAAGCATAGAGCGTACCGTGCTCGATTTCCCAGCGAATCCGGTGCAACGGGCCTTCATACGCCTCGAAGATCATCGACGAGCCTTCCGTGCCGGTGTCGACCACCGTCTGGCGGAAGTACCACTCATCGTCGTTCTCGAAGAGATCTTTTTCGATCTTGTCGGCCTGCGTGCGGTCGATATCTTCGACATCTTGTGCGCACCCTGAAGCCAGGGCGGCACATGTGATGACGGAGACGAACAGGCACACGGCCTTGGGCCATCCACCAATATTGCGCATAGAATCCTCCTTTCTCGAGCGCATGAGCCATTCGTGCTCATACCATCTCGTGTATCGTCAATGAGCGAGCGCCGTGATCACATTCTTACAGATCTGTAGTGTTCAAGAATCATGCCACGGCTGGTCTCGCTGAACCAGCGTGTTTTCTTGGTGGTAAATACATCGTTAAAGTGGTGGTCACTGTCAAGTCACGTCTTATTCCGACGATCGTCCAAAAACTCATCCACCCGCCTCATAACCGCACGAAACGGTGCTGAGAGACGATCTTCAGTGTCACGGCTCATTTGCTAGTCGCAGGCGGCGATCGCGCCAAAAACGTGGCTCTACGGGCAATAATTGCTCTCAAATAGCCGCCGTATAGGCCGAGATCACCTCCGAAAAGACATTTTACCTTCTTGTGTCAGTCTGCTAACGGGGGGCACCTTCACCCGCGCTTGACTTCGAGGCGGGGGTGACTTGGTTGAGTGATACACCGGTCAGCGAAGCTTCTGTGACATGATCACCGTCGCTGGCACAAAAACATTCGTCTGGCACTTGAAATGCAGTTGCTTGCCCAATAGGTTGCCAATGAATGACCGCTTCGAAAGGTGAAGCTATGTCTGTAGTCAAATTAATGGTTCTGACCGCGATGGCCGCCCAGTTTCAGGCGCAGGGCGACGTCGACATGCCCCAGATCGAGGTTCCCCCCGTCCAACAGGTCGGGCTCGCTTCCTGGTATGGCAACGGCGCCTGGCACGGTGATATCACGGCCAACGGCGAAGATTTCGATCCGTCGCGGTTTACCTGTGCCCACCGCTGGCTGCCCTTCAACACCGTCGTGCTCATCGAAAATATGTCCAACGACCGGCGCGTCTGGTGCCGCATCAACGACCGCGGCCCCTACGGCCTGCAGACCTCTGACGGCAATTGGACCTTCAAAGTATCCAGCTCGCGCGACGAAAATTGGCGCGGCATCCTCGATATGTCGGTCGCCACAGCCGAAGAGCTGGGCACCACCCAGGTCGGCCTACAACAGGTCCGGCTTCGCTATTGGGCGCGCGAAGAAGACGCCCGCTTCGACCTCGCCGTCCTCAACCCGTGAATTTCACACGAGTAGAATTCACACTAAGTTAAGGGCTGCCTCATGTTTCTCGGCGGCCCGATCGATATTTTTTCTTGAGAACCCAGCCGATTCATCCGATAAATACGTACGCTTGCGTGCCCGATCGCATCGATTATCGATTCGCGCGCACGGATTCTCAGTTTCACGAGCTCGAGCCGGCCCCGTGACCGACGCAGTACTCCATCACCTTCGCCTCAGCGTGCCCTTGCTGCTGCTCAGCCTCGCCCTGTCGGGCTGTCAGACGATGCGTGGCGTGCTCAAACCCTATGTATGTGATTGTTCGGCAGAGACCGCCTCGCAATCTTGCCCCACGGATCGCGAAGATCAGCCACCGACAGCGGTGGCGTTATCCCAACAACAGACCGAACGCGCCGTCTCTCGTGCCCGTGAGAAGGCCCTGCCCGACTCGGACGACGCCCCCTCGCTTCGCAAGATCGAGCGCGCCGAGAAGAAAATGAAGGAGCCGAAGGTCGATCCGATGAAGGTGGCCGACCCGGAGGTCGAGGAGGCGCGCGTCGATCTGAGCGGTGCCGATGAATCCGATCGACTCCAGGACTCGTTTGGCATCGAGTTGCCCGATGAAGGCGACGGCTTTGCGTTCACCGGTAACTTCACCCCGAATGCGGGCCGGGAGCTCGCCGTGGTTCACGCCGGCCGCGATCTCGCCTTTTACGGCTCTGATGGGCGCATCGCCCACCTGCCGTTGGATATCGAATGGGACGCTTCGACCTTCGAAGAGCTCGAGCTCGACTCAGGCCGCACGACTCCCCGTGCCGTGCGGCTGGTTCGAGACGGCACGCTCCAGATCTTGCTTCACTGGCGAGAAGAGGACGACGAAGGGCACGTGGCTTATAAGGTGGGGGCGTTCAAAGTGATCGGCGCGTTCGTCGGCCGCATCTTCGAAGAGACGCTCGCCACACGCGAGGCCCCGGACGGTGAGCTTCGTCGCCGCGGAACCTACGAGTTTCTGCACGGCAAATCCCACCATTATGTGCGCTGGATTCCGGCCGACGACGCCGGCGATCTGCTCATCGACCAGGCCGAGGTCCTGCAGTGGAACCGGTGGGAAGGCGTCTACCGTGTCCCCGAGCCGCCGCCCACGGCGCCACGGCGCGACAAGCTCCAGACACGGCTCGACGGGGGTCTTTTGAGCGATCCCGGCGATCCCGGCCCGAATGACTTGGCGACGCTGCGCTCCCCGGCTCGAGCGCGCCTTGCCCAATCTAGGCTCGATGACCTACCCTAGAGGCAGTCGAATGCGACTTCTCCCGATTCAGGATTCCCAACCCCAGCTCGGATGACACCTCGTCTAGCTCCGAGGGTGCCGCCAGCAGGAGGATGCTTTGGTCTTTACCGTTCGCTGTTTCAAGTGTGGAGACAAAGACGTGCGACTGATCATGGGCGGACGCTCGATCATCCACGCCAGGTGCCACGGTTGTGGGGCGAATCTTTTGGCCGAAGTCATGGAATTCGAGCAGGAAGTCTGCGCACTCGACGTCAATCAGCCTCCCCCCGACGATCCGGCGACGCTCACCAAGGTGCCGACCGTCGAGAACGAGTCCGAGTCGACGATCGAAGAAGATACCAACCCGGTCCAACAGGCCTGATCGTCCCGATCGCGCCGACTCCCCCTCTATTGATACTTTTGATACTTTTCTAGTCGGAAGCGACGACGTCCACAGTCTCGTCGTCCTGATTCCAGATCAGACGTGGAGCCTGACCACAATCGCCTCGGAGCAGCGCTTCGGTCACGGGCGCGTAGAGTTGCTGGCTGACCAACTCCTCGATGCTGCGCGCATCCGACATCTGCGAAGCCTCCTCGAGGAGCCGGTCGCGAAGCGTGGCGCCGATGGCAATGTCGAGCTTGTACTCGGTTTGCATCGCCTCGATGAACGAGACGATACGTCGCTCGAGCAATTCGATGGCCGGTGACTCGCCCTGGCCGCCCAACTGCCGAAAGACGACCGCTGCGTCGACGTAATCGCGCAATCGGACCGCGATCGATTTATCGAGCAAGTCGAGGGCCGCCTCGTCGCCCACAGGTCCCTGGGTGCCATCGCCGTCCGAAAAGCCGATCTTCTTGCCGCTTCGCTCGGGGGTGGCGTTGGCGGTCAGGATGAATAGCGCGTTTCGCACGTCAGCGCGGTGGCCGCGGGTGTCGACGATCTCGCCCTCTTCGATCAAGCGCAGCATGCGCTCTTGGATCCGCTGGTGGGCGGCATCGAAGTCCTCGAGGAGCACCACGCTGCTGGGCCGGCGGCGCAGCGGCGTGACGAAGAGGTCCTCGTCATCATAGCCGACATAACCCGGCGGCGAGCCGATCAGTCGACTCATGCTATGAGGCTCCTGAAAGTCGGTCATGTCCAGGCGCAAGACGGACTTGGGATCGTTGAAGATCTCGTCGGCGAGCGCTCGCGCCAGCGTCCCCTTGCCCACACCGGTCGGGCCGACAAAGAGCAGCACGGCCATCGGACGGTTGCCGCTGGCGTTTCTGAGCCGACTGCTGACCAGGGCGTGAGCGACCCGACGGATCGCCGAGTCTTGGCCAACCACCGACTCCTGGAGCCTCTCTTCGATGCCCACCCACCAGTTGATCTCGCCGCGCAACAGCCGCTCGAGCGGGATGCCGGTCTTCATATAGACCTGACGGGCGACGTCGTCGCGTGTGACGCGTCGCGAGTCTTCTTGTTCGGCTCCCACCAGGTGGTTGGCGCGGGCGATACACGCGTCCATCAGCAGCTTCTTGGCCTTGTCGGGGAGTCGCTGCTCGGGCAGATAACGCACCGACATCCCGATGGCCGCGCCGATGGCGCCGTCGTCGATGTCGACGTCGTAGTCGGCTTCGAGGTCGGGCGTGAGCGCGCGCAAGATTTCGCGCACGACTTCGTTTTCGGGCTCCTTGATCTCGATGCGCTCGAAGCGCCGCTTGAGCGCCGGATCCTGCTCGAACCAGCGGTGATATTCGGCCTCGGTGGTCGCCCCGACGACGGCGATATCGCCGGAGGCGAGCGCGCGTTTGAAGTGGTTGGGGACCTCGGCCGGGGTATTACTGCCCGAGCGCGGCGCGAAGACCGCATGCGCCTCGTCGATAAAGAGGATGACGTCTTTACTGGCCTCCTCGAGCAAGCTCTTGATGCGCGACTCGAGATCGCCGCGGTAGCTCGTGCCACTCATCAGGCTGGCCCCGTTGAGCTCGATGACGCGGTAGCCCTGCAGCTTTTTGGGCACCGTGCCCGAGGCGATCTTCTGGGCCAACCCCACCGCCAAGGCGGTCTTTCCAACGCCGGCCTCGCCGGTCAACAGCGGGTTGCGCTGCTCGCGACGCAACAGCACGTTGACCACGCGATGCAGCTCCTTTTTGCGCCCGACGATCTCGGGCAGCTTGCCCTCGAGGGCCTCCTCGGTGAGGTCGCGGCCGAGCATATCGAGGGTGGGCGTGGGTTGGCGCTTGGCGGCAAACTCGATCGCCGCGTCGACCGACAGCGCCTCCTGGAGCACCTTGGGCTCACCTAACGCTTTGCGGATCTCGGACTCGAGGCCGAGCGCCTGGATCAACTCGAGGCTCGACCCGCCGTCGTCGAGGAACCCCTCGATGATATGCGGTTCGGTGATCGGAGCGTTGCCCGCTTGCTTCGCCGAATGGGAGAGCATGCGGATCATGCGCGGGGTCAGCGTCTTCCGGCCGACCAGAAATTCCGGGATGGAGCTCGGCTTGCTGCCGATGAGCCGCAACAACTCCTCGCGCAGCCTGCCCGGCTCGAGACCGCGCGCCTTCGCCGAGCGCCACAGCGTCGAGTTCTTGACCGAGCACAGCATCGCGATCATATGCGGGGTGCCCAAAAAAGGCGTGCCGTTCGACGAGGCGATCTTCATCGCTCCCTGCAGGATGCGCCAGGTCGACTCGTGGAACATCTCCTGGCGAAGCAGGCCCTTCTCGTCGAAGAGTTGGTCGCCCTTCCCCTCGCTGAGACGTCGGATGGCCCATCGAACCGAGGCCGACTCGACCGCCTCGGCTCGCCAGGTGACGCTGCGCACCAGATCGAGCTCACGCATCAGGTCGCCGTTTCGGGCCTGTGCCTGATGCCACCCCTCGAGCAGAATGCGCGTAAACCCGCGCGAGAACGACGTCCGCTCGAGCACCGGGCCCTTCTCAGAGGGCTCCTCTTCGATTTCACCGGAGAGCAACTGCAGGCGAGGCAAGACGTCTTCGCCCTCGACGACCCCGTCGGTGCCCTGGGCGACCAGCCGGGACAAAGGGGCGTGGCCGCGCTCGAGCAGGACGATGAGCAGATCGAGGGGCAAGAGCATGCGCCGATCGACGTCGCGAAGCCACTCGCACATGCGCTCGAGGACCTCCAGCGCATCCGGAGAAAAGAGCTCCGAGCGCAGGGCTCCTCGATCGTCGAAAAGCGGATCGGTTCCAGTTGACTCCATAAGCGTGCGGATGCCGGTGTGTCTGAAGAAAGTCAACGAGAAGAATACCGCATTCGCGCGGCGATGGGAAACCCATCGGCCGCGCTCGCGGCGCGCGCTCAGCTATGTTCCTTCTCGGCGATGACCACCAGGAAGCCGCCGAAATATTTGAGCAGGCTGTCACGGCCGACAAATTCGAGTTTGCGAAGCGCGCTGCCCAGCAGCGGGATCTTGTGGGCCGCTGCCGCCGGCGTGAAGATGCGAACGCCGGCAAAGTCGAGCACCTGAAGGTTGTCGGGCATGCGCCGGGTCAGATCCATGGCGGTATCCCAGCGGGTAAAGATCGCGCTCTCGTCGGTCTTGCGCGAGATCTTCTTGGGCCCGGCCGCCCGCTTCGCCAGATAGCGCAAGCTGTACGGGTTGTAGAATTCGAGCAGCAGGTGGCCGCCGCGGCGGGTCACCCGGCTCATCTCGGCCAGCGCTTTGTCGATGTCCTGGATGTGGGCAAGCACCTTGAAGCTATACACCACGTCGAAGCTCTCGTCGGCGAAGGGCAGCGCGGTGACGTCACCCTGAGCGACGTCGAGGCCGCGGGCCACCGCTCGATCGAGCATGCCCTTGCTGATGTCGATGCCGCGGGCGCGCCTGGCCCGCTTGGCGACTCGGTCCAGAATCAGACCGGTCCCGCATCCCACCTCGAGCACATCCTTGCCGTCGACATAGTCGGCGAGCAGGTCGGTCTCGAGGTCGTCGATGAGCGCGTGGTAGCCGCGGTCGCGGCCGCGCTCGTACCAATTGGCGAATTCGTCGTAATAATCGCGGTTATTCTTTTTCATGTCGGTCGTCGGTTTTTGGCGTTTGAGGTCGATCGAACACTATGGGGTTTTAGAGGGCGATGGGCATTATGGCAATGTTCTTGGTTCTTGGTTCTTGGTTCTTGGTTCTTGGTTTTTGGTTGTTGGTTCTTGGTTTGTGGTTCTTGGTTCTTGGTTCTTGGTTCTCGAGGTCGTCGAGGCCAGCCCATCGACCTACGGATCTGCGCCCGGCGAACTCGGTCAACGGTCCGACGAGCACGATGAGGGCCTTACCAAGAACCAAGAACGTTTGGTGAACGCCGATCGACCCAGCGTATGCAGAGACGCAACCAACCACGATGCACGCACAAACATGACACCTCCCACTATTTGCGCTAATCTGGGCTTGGTCGACACGAGATGCAGACTCACTCAAGCTCCGGAGCACGTGCATGGGTCGCACAGAACGCCTCGCGCAACCCGAGGATTTTGGCAAATATCAGCTCACCGCGCGTCTGGCACACGGCCGCATGGGAGACGTCTACAAGGCGAAGAGCCACGGCGTGGAGGGGTTCGAGAAGATCCTGGTCGTCAAGGTCCTCGACCAGGGCTTGGTGGGCATCCCCAACTTTGTCGACACCGTCATCGAGGAGGCCAAGCGTGCAGTCTCGTTGTCGCACGCCAACGTCGTGCAGGTCTATGATCTAGGCCGCACCGACGACGGCAACCAATTCTACATCGCCACCGAGTTCATCAACGGCTTCGATCTCAGCCGCGCCAGGAATATTGCGGCGCAGAGTGGTCGGGAGCTTCCGCAGGATCTGGGGATCTTCATCGCCAGTGAGGTTGCCAAGGGCCTCGACTACGCCCACCGGCGAAAAGACTTCAACTTCAACAACCTCAATATTCTGCACCGCGACCTGGTCCCCGAAAACATCATGATTTCGTTCGACGGTGAGGTCAAAATCACCGACTTCGGAATCGCCAAGGCGATGGAGGATGTGCCGCCCATCGACGCCCAGGACACCCTGCGACGATTTCGCTATTCGGCACCCGAGGTCGCCCGAGGCGGCGCTCATACCCGCCAGAGCGATATCTTTAGCCTGGGCCTGATCATCTACGAGATGCTCACCGGCACACATCCGTTTGGCGACGACCCCGATCAGGTCAAAGAGCGGGCCGAGCGCGGCCAGCTGCCGCCGCTGGCCGAGCACGCCGAGGTCCCCCGCCAGCTCCAGCAGATCGTCGAGTCGATGCTGGTGCCCGACCCGGCCGGTCGCGCCACCAGCGCCGGCCAGATCTACGAGGAGCTCATCGGATACCTCTTCGGCAATAATCTGCGCGCGGACAGCCGCTCTCTGGGCCACGTGCTCCAGGAGCTTCGCCGCGAGGAGCAGCGCATTGCGCCCGAGGAGGCCACTCAGGAGGTGGGGCTCGAGGAGATAAGCATGACCGAGTTGACCGGGGTGCTGACCGACACCAGCCTGGTCGACGAGGTCGCCCAACTCGGCCCGCCGGTGGCCGAGGTCTCCGCGGCGACCCACTCCGACCTTCCCTCGGCCAAGATCCAGCAACTTTTGGCCGACCAGAGCAGCGACAACTCTCCGCCGCTGCCGGGTGCGCTTCGCGAGCATTTTCTGTCGGCCCGCGCCGGAAACGGAAAGGCCGTGCTCGTCTCCGGCCAATTCGGACGCGGCCGTGAATATCTGTCCGACCGGCTGGTCGACGCCCTCGGATGGCGAGGCAACACGCAGGCGTTCGGCATCCAGACCACCTCCGACGATATCTACCGTCCGTTCGGCGTGCTCAGCGATCTGATCCTGCGCTGCCTCCACGAGACGGTCTCCGGAACAGACGACCATCGTCACGCTGCGCTGCAGCTGCTCAGGCAGCTAGACGGCGTCAGCGAAAAAGCCGTCGACAGCCTCGGGGCCTTGTGGGGCATGCAGCAGATGCCGCGCATGGGCTACGAGGAGCGCCGAGAGGATTTCACCTCGCTTTTCCTGGCGCTGCTTCGCGACTTTTGCCGCACCGGACCGGTGATCCTGGTCATCGATCGCGTCGAGCGCATCGACAGCCTGACCCTGGACGTTCTGCGAGACGTCGTCGCCGACATCGGCGAGCTGTCGGTGATGCTGGTGATGGTCACCGCCACCGACGAGCTGATGCGGTCGGCCTTCGACGTCGGCCAACCCGAGGATCTGGAGGCGATTCGAGTCGTCGGCGGTGAGTCACCCGAGCTCAGCGAGCTCGACGGCCTGAGCGACGACGCCGCCCAGATCCTGATGATGCTGACCATCTCCGGCCAACCGATGTCACAGGCCGATCTCGCGCAGGTGCTCAACCTGCCCGGCGATCGGCTCATGGAGTCTCTGCGCGAGCTGAGCGACCGCGGCGTGATCCGAATTCCGCGCACGGGCATCCTCTTGGCCGGATTCGAGGAGCTCAGCGTCTGGATGGATCAGCGCTTCGAGCGCACCGATATCGAGGGGGCCTCGCGCGGGCTGGCTCGCTACTACAAGCACCGCGTGGTTCGCGGTGATATCGATCGGCTCACGCCCACGCTGCTTCGGCTGCACGCGCTGGCCGGCGACCGCCGGCGCATGCTGCGCCTGGGCGAGGCGTATAGCCGCTGGCTCGAGCGAGAGGGCTGGCTGGGGATTGCGCTGGACTTCTACGGCCACGTCGCCAACCTCTTCGCGCTGCATTCGCTGGGCTCACCGCAGGCGCGCATCGGCTATATCCTATCGCGCGCCGAGCTCGCCCTGGAGCTGAGCCGGCTCGACGATGCCCGCGCCAGCCTCGAGCCCATCGCGGCGCTGACCGAGACGATGCGAAACGAGCGCGGTCTGGTGCGCGGCCAATTGCTGCTCGGCCAGATGGCCATGCAACAGGACGACCTGGAAGACGCGCTGACCTCGTTTCGCCGGGCGGCGACCACCGCGCGCGGCCTCAACGACCCGGATCTGCTGGCGCGCAGTCTCCTCGCCCTGGCCGGATGGTACGAGCGCTACGGCGACACGGTCGCCTGCAAACGCCACCTCGAGGGGGCGATGAACCTCTTTCATCGTTGGGGCACCTACCGCATGGACCTTCGCTCGCGCTCGCTGATGCTCCAGCGCGCCATCCACATGTGGGCCGAGCGCGGCATGGTCGAGCGTGCCGAGGGACTCAGCAAGGACCTCAGCCGGCTGGCCGAGGTCGCCGAGCTGGCGCCGGTGGAATGCCGCGCCGAATGGGCGCGCGCCAAGGTGCTCTCAGAGCGCGGCGAGCATATCGACGCGCTTCGGATCTTCGAGAGGGCCGAGCAAAACGCCCATCGCTACGGGCTGACCGCCCTTCGCATCGAGCTGATCCGCGAGAGAGCGGCCACGGCCCTGGAGGCGGGCAAATACCAAGAGGCCATCGAGGTCGCCTCGACGCTGATCGAGTTGGCCGGCCTGCACCAAGACCTGCACAGCCAGCAACGCGCCCGAGACCTCCAGGCGACGGCCTCATGT
This sequence comes from Persicimonas sp., assembly GCA_046545675.1. Lineage (GTDB taxonomy): Bacteria > Myxococcota_A > Bradymonadia > Bradymonadales > Bradymonadaceae > CAYLTX01. The sequence continues at coordinate 17,937 of JBKGZI010000001.1, read as the reverse complement.
ATGGTCGGAAAGAACCCGGACACCTCGCTCGAGCACCTGGAGATGAGCCTCGAGCGGGCTCAAAGTCGTGGCGTGCCCCGGGATATCTACCTGAGTCATATGCATCTGGAGCGCGCATTTCGCGCCCTGGGCCGCGACGACTTGGCCGAGGAACACCGCCAAAGAGCAGCGCGCGTGGGCCGCTCGATGCGATACCCCACCGCAGCTTGATTCGTGACACCGAGCAATCTGAGGCGAATCAGCCGGCTCAGTCGTAGCGCAGCCCTTCGACGGGGTTGAAGCGCGCCGCCCACCAGGCCGGCCCGAGCGTGGCCAGCAGCGTGATGAGCATCGCCACTGCGCCCACTGCCAGGAATTCGCTGGCGACGATCTGCACCGGCAGATGGTCGATCATATAGATGCTCGGATCGAGCCCGAAGTTGGTCTGCTGCACGAGCATACACACCGCCCAGCCGCCCATCAGCCCGCCCAAGGTGCCGACGCCGCCGATCATCAGCCCCTGCAGCATGAACACCTTCATAATGCCGAAGTTCGAGGCGCCCATCGACTTCAAAATCGCGATGTCTTTTCGCTTGTCGAGCACGATCATGATCATCGTGGCGACGATATTGAAGCCCGCCACGAGCACGATGAATAAGAAGATCACCGCCAGCACCAACCTCTGCAGCTCGAGGCTGGTGAACAGGTTGTGGTTCAACTGCCGCCAATCCAAGATGCGGAAGCGGCCGGCAGGCAGCTGCGCTTCGATGTGCTCGGCGATCTTCGATACGTTGAAGACATCCTCGACGCGCACGTCGACGCCGGTGACCACGTCGCCCTGGTTGAAGAAGTCCTGAAGCGCGCGGTAATCGGCCATCACCAGCCGGCTGTCGTATTCGTAAAAGCCGCTGGTATAGGTGCCGGCGACCTCGAATTGATTGCTCGACGGCGAGTGGCTCTTCGAGCTCCACTTGTCCGGATCGAGGCTCTCGAGCGGGCTGGTCAGGCGGACCACGTCGCCGCTCTCGACGCCGAGATCTTCGGCCAACGTGCTGCCCAGCAGGATCTTCGGGGTGGCCTTGTGGCCGTCTTCGGGGAAGCGGTCGAATTCGAGCTCCTCGAGCAGATCGGGGCGCTCGGTATATTTGGGCAGGTCGCTGACCTCATTGAGCGTGGACGGCTCGATACCCTTGATGAGCACGCCGCTGGTCTGTCGGCCGTGGGTGGCGATCATCTCGTGGAGGATAAACGGGCTGGTCGCCTCGACCCCGTCGACCTCTTCGACACCGCGCTGGGTATCCTGATAATCGCGGAAGTCGATGCCGTATTTGATCACCAGGATGTGGCTGTTAACCCCGAGCACGCGCTCTCGAAACGCATCTTGAAAGCCGCCGGTCACGGCGACCACGCTGGTCAGCGCCATGACGCCCAGAAAAACGCCCAAGATGGCAATGAGCGTAATCGTCGACAAAAAGCTGTCGCGACGACTCTTGAGGTGGCGTAGCGCGATGAATGTTTCGTAAGAGGACATGCGACTGTGCGTTTGGAGTCGATAACTGAATCGGGCCCGGCTTGTAGGCCTCGTGGTGACGCCGGCTTCTTCGAGGAACGTGTGGGACCACCGACGTTGTTCCCGGCTAGAGCACGGATTATCGCACTTGGCCGGTGGTGGCAACCACGCCGTAGCCTCTTTGGCGTCCCTCGCTGGTCCCCCCCAGCCAAATTTGCTAAAAACGAAGCGTTGAATGTATTGGCTCAATCTTCCGTGGAGTACCCATGTTGGCTCGCCGACCTCGCCCGACATTCTTGATTGCTGGATTGCTGCTGCTTGTCTTCGCCGGCCTGCCGTCAGGCTGCTCGGATGATTCGTCCGCAGAGGACGACGAATGTACCGCCGACGAGCAGTGTGCGGACGATGAGACCTGCAGTGGCGGCGAGTGCGTAGCCACCGACCGGTCATTCTGCGCCACCGACCAAGACTGCCCGTCGGGCCCGTACCAGTGCGTCGAAAATCTCTGCCAGCGCCAGTCCGCTGACGCGGGCGACGCGGGCGACGATATAGGGGAGCCCGATGACGACACCCCCGACGCCGACGACACCGGCGGAGACGACATCTTCGATGACCCGAGTGACGATGAAGAGCCGCCTCAGGTCGAAAGCATCGAGCCCGCCGCCGGCACCACCGGCGTCGGCGTCGACTCGGCCGTCGAGATCACCTTCAACGAGGAGATGGACCCGGTCTCCATCAACTTCTTCTCGATCCAGCTTCGCGACTCGGATAACCGCAAGGTCGACACGCTCATCGACTACGACGAGGCCAGCCGAACCGCGACCGTGACCCCGGAGCAGCCGCTTTATGCGGCTACCGGTTATCGCATCAAGGTCGAGGCTTACGCTCGAGATCTGGCCGGAAACGGGCTCGCTCCCGAATTCGAGGCGACCTTCTACACCGCCGATGACGCACCGCAGGCGCTCGTCGACCTCGCCGAGCACTTCGCGCCGGTCATCTACCAGGGCATCGCCGACACCGAGGGCAGCGGACCGAACGCTGACCTCCCGACCCGCATCGACTTCGACCAGAATTTGACCGCCACCGACAACGCCGCGAGCGCGCAAAGCGGCCAGACACCCGCTCACGTCTATTATCATGTGAGCGAATCGTCTCAGTACTATTTTCTGCACTACCTTCTGTACTACCCGACCCGCATCGCGAGCGCAGGCGACACGCCGGCCGAACACGACTTCGCCGGTGCGATCTTCGTGGTCGACAAGGCCACCGACGACCTGCTGCTCGTCGAGGGGGTCCGGGTGGGCAGCTCCGGCGAAGTCACCGTCGGCTACAAACCCGAGGGAAGCCCCATTAGCCTCTCCGGCGGGGGCGCCAGCGGCATGAGCCTGGACAGCTTCGACCCGGCCACGCTCGAATCTGGCGACGACGGGGGGACTCATTACCCGATGTATGTCCCGGCCGGCGATCACGAGACGTGCCACTGGCACGAGTCGGGCTCGAACGGGCGCTGTCTTCACAGCCCCGGCGAGTTTCGCGGTGATGCCGATAAGGGCGTGGTGCTGCGCGCGGGCGACTCCGCCCAGCGCTTTGACGACGCCACGCTCGACGAGGACAGCGGGCTCAATGAAATGAGCTACGAACTCATCCCGTTCTCCGAGGAGTTCTGGGCGTTTCGCGGCAGCTATGCCCAGGACGGCCTCTTCGAGGTGCCGTTCGTCTACGACCCGATCGGCGACGATCGGCCCATCGGCTTCGACGGGGAAAACGCGCATGTCCTGCCTCGCCGACTGCAGAGCGACGCCACAGCGAGCTACGGATACCCGCCGTTTTCCTGGCTGCCGAGCACCGGCGCTGATAACGACGGCCAATGGTTGCTCGACCCGGTGTACGTCTTGCCGAATCGGTATAACTTTGGACAGACGGTATCGACAGACTACTGCTATAACTCGTTTTTCGACATCGACCATCGCGGTGACGCGAGCGTCGAGGGCTGCGAAGACAATTAATGAGCATCCGGCGCGAGCCAACGCACGAGCAAAGCCATGAGACAAATCTCCTTTAGAATGCTGCTCACCGGACTGCTCGCAGGGCTGCTGGTCGCCCTGTCAGGCTGTGCCACCGAACCCGAGCGCGAACAGCGGGATCTGCGCAAGGCGCAAACCGACGAGCAGGCCCCCAAGGTCGAGCGGCCGCCCCCCGAAGAGCTGGCCAAGAGCCCGTGCGGGAACCCCGATTGGGCTCAATTGCCTCCCGGCGCCCAAGCGAAGCCCCCCGAGGACGAGGCCGAGGACCAGGGCACCCCCGACGAGTCTGAGGAGACTGAGGAGTCTGAGGAGATCGACAAAAACCCCGACGCACCGGCCGAAGAAGCCGAAGAAGACGGCCGGCGAAGCGACGCGCATATCAATCCCGACCGTCAGCAGCCCTGTAGTTAAGCAACAAGAAGCTAATTCATGAAACAATTCATCAGCGTCGACGAAGCTCGCCAACAGATCCTCGATCGCCTGCCGCGGCTGGGCCGCGAGCGTGTGATGCTCACGGCTGCACTCGGGCGAGTGCTCGCCGAGAGCATCGAAGCCCCCGAAGACTCCCCCCGCTTCGACAACTCGGCACGTGACGGCTACGCGCTGCGCTTCGACGACCTCGAAGGCGATCGTCCGACGCTCGACATCGTCGGAGAGGCGGCCGCCGGAGGCGTGGCTGATTTCGAGGTCGGCCCGAACCAGGCGGGGCGGATCATGACCGGCGCGGCGCTGCCGGCCGGCGCGGACACCGTCGTCATGCAGGAGCACTGCGAGGTCGACCAGGCCGCCGGCACGGTCACCGTGGTCGAGACGCCCGCTGCAGGCCGCGGCGCCTGGGTCCGACACGCCGGCGAAAATATGGCGCGCGGCGAAGCAGTTCTCGAGCCGGGCGCGACGCTCCAGGGGGCTGATATCGGGCTGCTGGCCGGCTTTCGCCGTTCGACCATCGAGGTATCGCGCCGGCCGACGGTGGCGATCGTGAGCACTGGCGACGAGCTGGTCGAGATCGACCAGACACCCGGCCCCGGCCAGATCATCAACTCCAATGCGTATATGCTCGAAGCGCTGGTCAGCGGCGCCGGCGCCGAGCCATTGGTGCTGCCGGTGGTCGCCGACCAAAACGACGCCGTCGCGCGCGCATTCGGCCGTGCCATCGCAGAGGCAGATATCGTGATCAGCAGCGGCGGCGTGTCGGTGGGCACCTATGACGTCACCCTTACGGTCGTCGACGAGCTCACCGGTGGGATGGACTTCTGGAAGATTCGCATGAAGCCGGGCAAGCCGCTGGCCTTTGGCCTGGGCGGCACACAAGAGCGCGTCGTGCCGATCATCGGCCTGCCCGGCAACCCCAATTCATGTCTGGTCTGCTTCCACCAATTCGTGCGCCCTGCCCTGGCGGTCATGCAGGGCCAGCCCGCCGCCGACGTCGCCCCGACGCGCATACAGGCGATATTGGCCAACGCGGTCGAAACCACCCCGCGCCGCCGAACCTATCTCAGCGGCACTCTGAGCGACGGCGAGGCTGAGGCGCCGGTCTTTACTGCCGCCGACAACCAGAACTCCGGCAACCTGCAGCTCTTCTGCCAAGCAAATGCATTCGGCCTGGTCGAAGAAGGCGTCGCGAGGCTCGAAGCCGGCGCGGCGATCACCGTCGAGTTGCTGCCTCACTGACACGCCTTTCTCGCCGACTTGACTTTGGGTCTCACTGGCATGCCTTTGGGGGCGGCTCGTCACCCCGCTCCTCGTACATGGCGTTGACGGCTCGTACCACCGAGCGACACGCCGTCGGATCTTTGAGCCCCTGGGCCATATCTCCACAAGCGGCCCCGACGCCTTCGGTGTCTCTGACCTCATCACAGCAGCGAAGCATCTTCTGGCACTCCTCGGCCCGACAGCCCGCCAATGAGGACAACGCCACTACGATTAGCATGGCGGCAGTGATTAGCGCGGTCTTGCCCATAACTCTCTCCCGGTGCGTAGCCACAACTCCGAAATCAGGATACTTTGCGAATAGTGTGATTCACACTACGATGGAGCCCTCCTATATGAAGATAGCGATCTGATCGAATAAAGAGAGCCCCTCTCGCGGTTTTAGACGTACCATGCGCGGGCCAGCGAATACGAGGCGCAGTTGTCTGAGAACACCACAGCCCCCAAGCATCTCGGCCGCTACGAGTTGGCGACAAAACTAGCCACCGGCGGCATGGCCGAGCTATTTCTCGCACGTGAGCGAGGATTGGCCGGCCTGGAGCGTCTGGTGGTCATCAAGCGCATCCTGCCGCATCTGGCCGACGACCCCTCCTTTATCGACATGTTCTTGCGCGAGGCGCGTATCATCGCGCGGCTCAACCACCCCAACGTCGTCCAGATCTACCAACTCGGAGAAGAAGACGGCAGCTATTATATCGCCATGGAGTATATCCACGGCAGCACCGTGCGCGAGATGCAGGTGCTGGCCGAGCGCGCAGGAGTCGCTTTTCCGGTCGAGGTGGCCGTCTCGGTGGTCGACCAGGCCTGCCGGGGTCTGCACGCGGCTCACGAACTGCGCGACCTGGAGGGGACTCCGCTGGGGCTGATCCACCGGGATGTCTCTCCGCATAACTTGATGTGCACCACCGAGGGCTACATCAAGGTGCTCGATTTCGGCGTGGCCAAGGCCGCTCAAGGCGTCGAGGCGACTAATTCGGGCCACCTGAAAGGTAAATTTGCCTATATGTCGCCCGAGCAGTGCAAGGGCATCAAGCTCGACCGCCGCGCAGACATCTTCTCGTTGGGCATCGTTTTGTGGGAGGCGCTGACCGACCGGCGTCTCTTCAAGCGAGAAAAAGATCTCGACATGATGCGCGCGGTCGCCCAGGAGGCCGCCGAGCCGCCGAGCACCTACAATCCTTCGGTCCCGGCGGAGATCGACGCGGTGGTGCTCAAAGCCCTGACCAAAAACCGCGACCAGCGCTATGCGAGCGCCGAGGAGATGCGAAAAGACCTCATCGAGGCCGCCCGCGCCGCGGGTCTGCACTTCGGCGAGGACCGACTGTCGAGCTTTTTGCTCGAGATAGCCGGCGATGAGTTGGCCGAGCGGCGCGCGACCATGCGGGACGCCATGGAGCGGTCGCTGACCTCCCACGAAAAGCGCAACTTGCTCCACGTCACCGGCTCGAACTCGGGCTCACAGGGCTCACAGGGAGTCGACGAGATCGAGACCGTCGTCGAGCGGCCCGCCGACAGCGGCTCATTTTCGGGAGTCAGCCGGCCTGGCAGGACTCGCGGCAGCAATGAAAGTGGCAGTGGCAGCAACAGCCTGCCGTCGGGGGTGCGCCCATTCGACGAGCCGACGCCGTCGGCGCCGGGAGCCACCCCAGACTCGCAAGCGGGCACGAGCAGTGGGCCGGCCGGTGGCGCCGCCACCTCCGAGGAGGCGTCGCGGCGAGGCTGGATGATCGGCTCGGTGGTGCTCCTGATGGCTTTGGCCGGACTTGGAGTCTACTTTTTTGCCGACCTCGAGCAGTCCGCATTAGGCCAGAAGCTGTTCGGCGAGCCGACAAACTCGCCCATCCTCATCGGAGATCCGATCAAGGTGGGCTGGGCGCCGATCGCCACGCCCGATGTGCTCCGAGAAGAGATCAAACCGATCAAGGCCTATATGGAGTCCGAGCTGAAACGGCCGGTTCCCATGGAAGTCACGGATAGCTATGAGGACCTCAAAGAAGGTCTCCAGAGCGGCCGCTTCGACGTCGGCGTCGTCCCGCCGTTTCTCTACACCCAGACCACGAAGGCCGCGCCCAATGCCAAGCTGCTGGCGATCCGCCAGGCGGACGGCGCCGTCTCCAGCGACGCGCTGCTACTGACGATGATGGACTCCGAGATCCGCACCCTCGCCGATCTCGAGGGAGAGACCTTCTGCTTCACCGACCGCGACTCGACGACCGGAAACTTCCTGCCGCGCGCGTTTATCCGCCGGTCGGGCTACGCTCCGGCGGAGTTCATCGGCGACGTGGTCTGGAGCGGCAACCACCTGCAGGCACTTCGCGACCTGATCGACGGGAAGTGCTCCGCGGCTGCGACCTACTCCGGCTCGTTTTTGACCGCCGAGAAGTTCGGGGTGCCCATCGGGCGCATCCGCCAGTTGGCCATCACCGGTCATATTCCCCAAGATGCAATGGTCGCGGCTCCCACCATGGCGCGGTCGCTACGAGATGAGCTTCGCCAGGTGCTGCTCGATTTCGACCCCCAAAAGCACTCGGGACAGTCCAAAATCGGCGAAATTCTGCAGATCACCGGCTTTTCGCCGGCATCGGACAGCGCCTTCGACGACCTGCGCGAGGCCGTCGAAAACCGCGAGCGGCTCCCGAAGCGACTCGTGCCCACCGATGAACAGCCCGATGCCGGCCCCCCTGATGGTGCCGAATAAGCGCCGGGTAACTCCCAGCTCCCAGCTCTAGCGCTTTTGGCCGGGGACACGGTCGATGATCTCGGGCACCACTTCGTCGGCGAATACACCGACCAAGGAGGTGTCCAGCTTATTTGCGGCCGCCTCCTCGCGAAGAATAGCCACCGCGCGCTCCGGAGAGGCCGCCTTGCGATAGGGCCGGTCGGCGGCGGTCAGTGCGTCGAAGATATCTGCGATGGTCAGCATCCGAACCTGAGGCAGAATCTGCTCGTCGCTTATCCCGAGCGGGTAGCCGCTGCCGTCGAGCTTCTCGTGATGAGCGCCCGCGATACACGGGATCCGGGAGAGCTCGTCGCCCCACGGAATCCGCTCGAGGTATTCCTGGCTGCGGGCGGCGTGCGAGCGCATATCCTCCCATTCTTGCTCGTTGAGCGTGCCCCGCTGGATGGTCAGGTTTTCGACCTCTTCGTCGGTCAAATACGGCTTTCGATGCCCGCAGGCGTCGATGAATTGGCGCTGGCTGATGCGACGAACCCGCTGCATCTGCTCGTCGTTCAGCCAGGAGGCCGCTGCGATCTGGTGGAGCCACTCGAGCGTCTCGTCGAGGTGCTCGCAGAACTTCTCGTGGCGCTTCTCCAGCCCTTGAAATATGCCGCGGCGCATCGGCTCGGCCGACGTGCCGAAATGATCGCGTATCATCCTGCCGTAGCGCAGCGCCTTGATCGTCTCGAATCGCTGAGCGATGAGCTCCAGATGCAGCTCGGGCAGCCTCTTTCCCTTGCGCAATACGCTCTCACGCACCGCAATCTTGCCGAAGTCATGCAGGAGGGCGGCGTAGCGCAGCTCTTTGAGCTCCGATGGCTCCAGAAAGATATCACGGAAATCATCGACCTCGATGGTGTTGACCCGCTCGGCCAACGCCAGCGTGTAGTCGGCGACCCGTTCGCTGTGGCCGGCCGTGGTCGGATCACGCGCCTCGATGGCGTTGACGCTGGCGGCGACGAAGCTCTCGAACATCTCGACGATATTCTCCGACAGCCGCGCACGCTCCAATGCGAAGGCCACGTTGGAGGCGAGCACGCTAAAGAGGTTGAGATCTTCGCGCGAAAAGAGGCTCCCGCGACCGCGCGTATCGACCTGCATCACGCCCAGCAGCGAGCGCTGGCCGACCAGCGGCGCGCACAGACACGCCGTGATCTGCGCGTCCAAGATCGACTGGCTCACGTCGGCGCCCAGCGAGTCTTTGACAAAGAGGACGCTCTCTCGGGTTTCGATGACCTGGCGCAGAATGCTCGTGCTGAGGATCGGCTCTTCATCGTCACCCTGGCCGGGCAACTCGCCGCGCACGCGCGTCACAAACGGCTTGGCCTGGCTGACCTCGTCGGAGTCGCCGGCCAACGTGATGGCGAAGAAATTGGCCGCCGGGAAGGCCTGGAAGACCGCCTCGACGATCAAATCGAGGATCTCGTCGAGGGTCGTCTGGCTGTTGAGCTCGCCGGCCAACCGAAACAAGATGGCCAGCCGGTCGTCGCTGCTGGCCAACTCGCGCGGGATGGACTCCACCCCGCGCATCGATGTCGTGATCATTGTCTGGCGGCCGCCGTCTGCCAGACGATGGCTGCGCCGTAAGATCTCCTCGGTCGGGCCGACCACCTCGTCGACCTGACTCGGCTGGGTCGTCTCCGGCACCGCCGTCTCCTCTGAAAACTCCACGCGAATCAGCGTACACCCGAGCTGAATTTCGGCGCCGTCACCAAGCGCGACGCGGCTGGCGCTTTCCCGATCCTGTAGCTGCATCGATACATCTTCGACCAGCACCACCGAGCCGTGGCGGCTCCTGAGGTCCCGATAGACCAAATCCCGCCCATCGATGAGCAATTCGCCGTGCCGATTGGAGACGAAGCCATCGTTGAGCACGAAGTCGTTGCGCGCGCCGCGGCCGAGGCCGACACGCTCCTTGTCGGTAAACGCCCGGCTCTTGCCCGCATCGGGACCGCTGATCACGGTCAAGTTGAGGACAGGCTGGCTGTCGGTTTTCGAGCCCTTCGTCGTCATTTTCTTTTGGAAGTCCGTGGCGCCAATGAATTCAAAATGTAGCACACAGCAAACCCACCTGCCACGGCGTGCGCCCGGCCATAGCGTGCGGTGAATTCGTCAGCCCCCGAAAACCCTCGACTCCTTCCCGGTTTCCGGGCGCGAACTAGTTATTGTACTCGGCTTGCATTTTCACTCACAATAAGGCTACGCGCCATTGCCGTGGCGCCCGATGTGATTGGATGGCGGAGAAATGATGAAGCTTTTTCGAATCCCGACAATCTTGCTGGCCGCCTGGATGATCGCCGGGCTCTTCGCGCTCGGATGCGCAGACGACTCGCTCGAAGCCAATGCTTCCAATGGCCGGCCCGCTTACGACGCCGGCGCCGACACTGGCGAGGCGGAGAACCGAGACGCCTCTGGATTCGACACGGCCTCGGATGCCGGCGCCGACGCCTCCGACCTGCGACGCTACGACGCCGCCCTTGCCGATCTCGGCCCGCCATCGTCGAGCTGCTCGACCGAGGTCGTCAACGCCGAGGGCCGGCGCGAGGCCGTGGCGCGCGTCTTCGTGCCCAACTACCGGCTCGATCTCGACGTGCTCGACTCGCACGCGGCTTTTCGTGAGCATATCCACAGGCTCATCCATGAAAAGGTCGTCCCCTGCATCGACGACAGTCGTCCCACGGTGGTCGTCTTTCCCGAATCGATGGGACTCCCCATGCTGTTCATCGGCGACAAGGCCGCCTCAGCCCGACAGATGGATGATTCGGCCAACGCGTTCACCTCGTTGGTCAGCGACGTCGAGCCGGCGTTCAACTACTATGGCGAGAAGTTTCCGGACACCCCGGTTGCCAGCCGATCACTGCTGGCGATGACCGATACGGTCGTGCGAGCGACCTACGACACCTTCGGCCAGCTCGCCGAGCGCTACGACCTGTATATTTCGACCACCGTCGACCTGCCCGACTTCGAGAAGACCACCGACGCGCGACGAGTCGACCAGCTGGGCGACTTCGACTACGCCGTCCACGACTATGCATACGAGGCGACCTCTCCCGAGGTACAAAACCGCCAAGTTTTATTCGGCCCCGACGGAACCGTCGTCGACCAGACGCTCAAGACCTACGTCAGCCAAACCGAGATCGAACAATTCGATCTAGCCAGCGGTGATTTTCGCGATATCCACACGATGAGCACCCCCTGGGGGGCTACCGGCGTGGTCATCTCCGAGTCCGCCTGGATGCCTGACGTCCAAGACCGCCTCGACGATCTGGGCGCGCAGGTGATCTTTCAGCCGGAGTCCTCCGCCGACGGCTGGATTCAACCGCCCCCCGAGGACTCGCAGAGCGCGTCGCGCTGGGAGCCCGATGTCTTCATGCTCGGCGCCTGGCATCTCGTCCAACGCTCGCCGCGCGCCACTCACGGCTTTGTGGCGCAAATGACCGGCAACTTCATGGATCGACCCTTCGACGGACAGATCCAGATGATCGAGAAGGCCGCCGCACAGCCTCCGTCAGATGACGCGACCGGAGATCGCTTCGTGGGCCAGCGCGGCCCTGTACCGGGCAATCTGTTTATCGGCCCCTGGGTCGTCGAAGACCCGGTGGCGTCCGACCCCGAGATGAGCCTCGAAGCCCGCCGCGCAGAGCTTCGGGATACCGCAGCCAAGCTCCTGCCGGGCTCCGGCGACCCGATCGAGGGCGAGTATGTCGAGGGGATGTGGGCGGCCGAACTCTCCAACGACGGCCCCGATCGTCGACGCAGCGTGCAGACCCACCCCAGCGCGACCCGACTGGGCGACGCGCTCTTTGTGGCCTCGAGCAACGGGGTCGTCGGCCAGCGCGAGTTGCGTCTGCAACGTTTGATGGGCGATGGGCAGGATGAATCCCACGACCTTGCGGTCGACGGCTACGACCTGATACGCCCCTCGATCGCGGCCGACCACACGTCGGTCCACATCGTCGCCGAGCTCATCGGCGACGGCGAAAACCGGCTGTTCTACGCGGCGTTCGACCCCGACGCCAATGACTTCGTCGCCCAGCGGATCATCGACACCAGCCTGGTAGGCCGCTGGGCGTTCCACCCGTCACTGGTCGCCCATCAGGATTCCCTTCATTTGAGCTGGATTCAGCGCGTCGGCGAGGCCAACCGCGCCTATTACGGCCAGACCAGCCTGCGCGACCCGTTCACCAAGCTCACCGTAGACACCCCGGTCGAGCCGCGGCCGAGCAGCCGCCCGCCGCTGCGGTCCAATCAGTGGGACGCGCGCCTGGCCGTCGATGAGATGGCTCTCGCGGTGACCTGGCTCGACTTTCAGAATGGACACTGGGAGGTACTCGCCGCGGTGAGCACCGATGGCGGCTTGAATTGGTCGCCGCCGACTCGTCTCGACGCCGTCCCCTCGGGGGTCGAAGCGCTGAACTCGACGCCGACTATTCGGGCCCTGGGAGACGGCCAATTCCTGGCCGCCTGGACCGAAGGCCGCACCACACGACCGGCGACGCGTATCGGCTATCGCAGCTTTGACCTCTCGAGGAACGGTGAGATCGTCCTCGACGACCCACAACTCGTCGATGCGTCTGCCCCATATGACCAATGGCATTGGCGTCCGGCGCTGCTCGACCACGCGCAGGGCGCTGCGGTCGTCTTCGAATCGCTCGGCGCTGAGGGATGGTCCTTGAAGATGGCTCGGCTCAATGACGACTTCACCCCTGCCCGCACCAGCATGCCCGTCGAGGCGTCGTCGAACGCCAAGCACTTCCCAGTGGTCGAGGCAGACGGCCAGTATCCGGTGGTGGTCTATGAACAACTCCAAGACCAGGGTGACGCCGACTCAGCCCTCCAACTCCAGACGCTCTCGCCCTGAGATATGGTCTTTAGCGGGGGCCCCTATCCAACGGGCGCTCGTCGAAGAGCAAGAGGACCTTCTGCATGGCCGCCGACATCGCCAGCTCGTCGAGCCCGGCCCGCCCCACCCACTCGACCGGCCTATCCAAGCTGTGCTCCAGGCCCCGCTCGGCGTCGTCTGCGCCGACCTCTCGGACCTGTGCGTGGATCGTCATGCGGATATGTGAGAAGTGGTGGACGAACTCTCCGAGTTCGACCGGCTCGGCGTCGCAGGCGGCCCGAGCGCCGAGGTCGTCGCTCAGGTAGGCATCTAACGGGTCGTCGGCCGCACCGGCGTCGTCGGCCTCGACGGTCGGAAACTCCCACAACCCGGCCAGCAACCCGTCTGATGGACGTTTGACCATCAAAAAAGCGCTCTCGTCGACACCTCGGCGCACGATCACGGCGGTGTGCACGGTCATCGCACGCTGGCGCGCTCGGCGCGCAGTATCCGGATAGGCGCTCGGCTCGCCGCTGGCAAAGCCCTCGCAATATTCTCTTAGCGGGCACAACATGCAGGTAGGGTTCTGGGGCGTGCAGACGGTCGCCCCGAGCTCCATCATCGCCTGGTTGAAGTCGCCGGGCGCCTCGGGGTCGACCAACTCTCCAGCCAACCGCCAATACAGCTTCTGATTCGGCGTCGACTTCGGATCGCCGGAGATGGCGCACAGCCGCGACAGGACCCGCTCGACGTTGCCGTCGACCACCGGTGTACGCTCGCCAAATGCGATCGAGGCGACCGCACCGGCGGTATACGGGCCCACCCCTTTTAGTTTCTGGAGGTCACGGGCGGTCTTGGGAAGCTCGCCGCCCAGCTCGTCGACGATCATCTGCGCCGACTCGTATAAGAAGCGGGCGCGGCGGTAGTAGCCGAGGCCGGCCCACATCTCGAGGACGTCGTCGACCTCGGCCTGCGCCAGGTCCTCGACGCTCGGAAAGCGCTCGAGCCAGCGTCGGTAATAATCGATGACGGTAGCCACCTGAGTCTGCTGGAGCATGACCTCCGAGACCCAGACGGCATAGGGGTCCTCGACGCCTCGCCAGGGCAGCTCGCGGCGGTGGCGCCGGTACCAGCTCAGCAGCCCAGCGCGAAACGAGCGGCGCTGGGCGTCTGTGAACTCGATGGCGGCCGGCCCCGACGCTGCGCCGGTCGTGGTCGACGACTCACTCATCGTCTTGCTGATCGTCTTCAAAGCAAATCGCGGGGGGATCGGCCGAGGCTGCACAATCCTCGCAGTCCAACGTTTCGTCGCTGAAGAACTCGCCCGAGGAGCACTTGCATGGCTGGGCACATTCGAGGACGGGACATCCCTGCGCGTCGTCGTCCAACTCGAAGCCACAACCGGGCTCGCACTGGGGCTCGGAGACCGCCGGACAGGACTCACAGCGCTCGTTGGCCTCGTCGAAGAACTCGCCGGGACCACAGTCCTCGATGTCCTCGCCGGCCTCGCCACAAGCTGCGGGCAGCGTGGCGGTGAACGCCAAAAGCAGCAGCCCGAAGATCAGATAGACCCAGCCTCGCCTATTTCTGTTGTGCTGGTTCGTGGTGCGCGGGTTGCCTTCGAGATGTCGCCCTCGATCATTCATCGCATCGGACCTGCCACGGGGATCGTCGAAAAAACTGCGCACCGCGCCCGACTACCGTCCGGCTACCAGCGCGCCCATGCAGTCGTAGCAAAACTGGGCGCCGACAGACAAGCAGTGTCTGCGGCTTGTCGGCATTTCCTGCAAGTTTAACTTTGAGATCACAGCCAGGCCTGTCGGCATCATGATTCAACGCAGCGTCTCGCCGGTGACTTTTATACCCGAGACAACGGCGCTGCGGTCTGCTAAAATGGGCCTTAGCTATTTTAAGCAACAAATCGACCACTCCAACGAGCATCATGCTCCCGGCGAGCACATGCTCTGGCTTGCTTTCGTGAGGAGTTCGCGTTGCCTGGTGCATCTTTCACACGTATCGCCGAACGACTCTCGGTCCTGACCGGACTGAGCGTGATGCTGGTCTTGTCGATCTCTGCGTCGAACGCCACCGCCGAACAACCCGCAGATACGCTGCGCCTTCGCGACAGCCACCAGAGCGCCACGCGTGCCGACAACTTCGACCTGACCTCCCCGTCGAACCTCCGCTTCAACAACCAGCGGGTCATTTCAGCCTCCGGCCGCCACTCGACCATGACCGACGATAGGAGCGCCCAGCACCCACCACGCTGGCCAAGCTCGTCGGACGACAGGCCGGGGATGGTTCCGCCCGTGGTCCTGAACTACGATAACGGCCGGCGCAACGACACCGCCGACCTGGCCTGGGGCCTGACCGGCACCGGCGCATCCATCTTCACCGGCGCGCTGCTGTACCACATGGAGAGCCGACAGCTCTACGACCAGTCTGAAGACATGTCGGCCACCGTCGACCCAGAGCAGTATCGCGACGTCAGCAAGCAAGTCGACCTGGCCCGCAAGATCGTCGTCACGCTCTACGCCGTGGGCGGCTCGATGGTCACCGGCGGCGTGGTCCTTATGGCCAAACAGGAGCACGATGGCCCCGGAATTCAAGCCAAACTCATCCCCGCCTGGATGAACGGCGCGCCGGCCGCGCGTCTCAAGGTCCGTTTCTAGAACCTCCCGAACTCTGACGCTCCAACGCCCTGCCCTCCTTGCAAAAGATCCCGGTTCTTGTTTTTTGGAGCCCTGGCAGCCAAGATGCGTCCCAGCACGCACCGCCAAGAACCAAAAAACTACGAATCAAGACCCATCATGCATACGAAGTATCTCATCATCGGCGCCGGTATGTCGGGGCTGGCCTTCGCCAATTTCGTCGACTCGGAGGACTATTTAATCCTCGAGCGCGAGCCCGAAATCGGCGGCTGGTGCAAGACGATCAAAAAGAACGGCTTCGTCTGGGACTTTTCGGGCCATTTCTTTCACTTCAAGCATCCCGACATCGAGCAGTACCTTCGCGACCGCATGCCCGACGACGAGGTCATCACCGTCGAGAAGAACTCCAAGATTTTATACGACGACGTGCTGGTGGACTTCCCGTTTCAGAAGAATATCCACCAGCTTCCCAAAGAAGACTTCGTCGAATGTCTCTATGATCTGTACTTTCGCGAAGAGTCCGCCGGTGAATTCAGCGCGGACAGCTTCAAGGGCATGCTCTACGAGAAGTTCGGCCGCGCCATCAGCGAAAAGTTCTTGGTGCCCTATAACGAAAAGCTCTACGCCTGCGATCTCGAAGAGCTCGACCGAGACGCCATGGGCCGCTTCTTTCCGCACGCCGACCTCGAAGACATCATCCGCAATATGCGCCGGCCGGATAACGTCTCCTATAACTCGACGTTTACCTACCCCAAAAACGGCGCGATCATGTACGTCAACGCGCTGGCCTCGGAGGTCGACGACTCCAACCTCTTGCTCGGCGAGGCGCTCGAAGAACTCGACCTCGACGCGAAGGTCGCCCACACCTCGAGCGGCCAAGAGATCAGCTTCGAATATGTCATCTCCTCGGCGCCCTTCGACCAGCTCCTCGAGCTCAGCCAGCTCGAGCATGACCCGGAGGCGTTCACCTACAACAAGGTGCTCGTCTTCAACCTGGGCTTCGACAAAAAAGGCCCCAAGGGCGTGCACTGGATCTATCTGCCCGAGAAAAAGTACTGCTTCTATCGGGTGGGTTTCTACGACAATATCATGGACGATGATCGCATGAGCCTGTACGTCGAGATCGGCTACGACAAGGACGCCGATCCCGACGTGGACGCCATGCGGAAGCAGGTGCTCGAGGATCTCGACGAGGCGGGCATCACCCGAGGCCACAAGCTGGTCGCCGACCACAACGTGGTCCTCGATCCCGCCTACGTTCACATCACTGAGCAGTCCGGTGAGGCGTTCGAGCGCTACAGCTCGATCCTCGCGCTGCGCGGCGTGCACTCCATCGGTCGCTACGGCGGATGGACCTACTGCTCCATCGAGGACAATATCCTCGAGGCGCGCGCGCTCGCCGAGAAGTTCAACTCGCTGGGTTGAAGCCCCACGGGTTTAGAGCCCCAAAATCACCACCGCCAGCGCCAAGAAGATCCACACGCCCAGCACGTCGATGGTGGTGATCACCAGCGGCCCGCTGGCGGTGGCCGGGTCGAGGTTGAGCCGCTTGAAGATGATCGGCACCAACGCCCCGACGCTGGCCGCCACCCCCATGGCGGCCAGCAGCGACAGCCCCATCGCGGCGCCGAACCACAGCGGCCCGACCAACTCCACCGAATATTGCTGCCAAAACAGCAAACTCGCCAGCGCCGCCAGACATACGCCGTAGGCCACCCCGAGCACGCCGCCGACGACCAGCTCTTTGAGCACGACTCGCCCCAGCTCGATGAAGTCGTATTTTCCCAGCGACAAGCCGCGTGTGACGATGGCCGACGACTGCGTGCCGATATTGCCGGCCATGCCGATCATGACCGGAATGAACGCGGCCAGCGGGATCATCTCGACGATCGGGACGCTATAATAAGAGACCACCAGCATCGCCAACACCCCGCCCAAAAAGCTCGGAATCAACCAGGGTAGCCGCGTCTTGACGCTGAACATCACCGAGTTGTACCGACCGACATCCTCCTGGCCGGCCCCGGCCATCAACAGCATATCCTCGGTCGCCTCGGAGCGGATGACGTCGATGATATCGTCAACGGTGACGATGCCCACCAGGCGGTTGTTGTCGTCGATGACCGGGAGCGCCACCAGATTGTAGCGCGCGATCAGCCGGGCGACCTCTTCCTGGTCGGTGTCTACGCTGACCCGGATCACGTCGGGGATCATAAAGTCCCGCAGCGGCCGGTCGCGCTCGGCGCGCACCAGCTCACGCAGGCTGGCGACTCCGACCAACGTGCCATGCTCGCTGACCACATAGACGTAAAAGACGATCTCGGCCTCGCCGGCCTCACGTCGAAGCTGCTCGAGCGCCTCTTCCGCGGTGGTGTGCTCCTCGAGGGCGAAATAATCAGGCGACATCAATCCACCGGCCGATTCGGGATCGAAGGCCAACAGCGACTCGGTCTCGGCCTGATCCTCTTTTCGCATCATGGCAACGAGGCGGTCACTTCGCTCCTCGTCGCGGACCAGATCGAGCG